>JBDLJE010000004.1:0-63916 GCA_039714575.1 Campylobacterota bacterium
ATGAGATTGTGCAGAAATTTTTTTGAGTCATAGCCAAAGCTACGACGATAAAAAATTCTGTGCAAGATCGCTCTCTTTTTGCCTCCCGCAGGGCGATAGATAGGAACACACACTCCGCGTTGCCCCTTTTTGACTTAGCTACGGCTAGGATATCTCATAAAAAGGTGAGTAATCTCACGTTTTTATGAGTAAAGTCCTATATAGCTAACTTAAAGGGTCGCCTTGATTGTGTGTTCCTCTCTATCGCTGAGGACGACTAGGGTTTTTAGAGGTGCCCTAAACATACATATATCAATAAGGAATTTCCCATATTACGTGACGCACTATTTATTATATTTTTCGGAGTTGTCTTCTACTTGGCGATGGCGACCATACTTGGTGACTCTGGGGTGATCGGCAGCTTTGGCGCTGATTTTGCCGCTCTTAACCAGCAGCTTTTCGGTTATCTCTCTTATATCTATCTTTTTGTTCTTGGCATCGGACTGTATTTTATGTACCGCAACCCCGGTTTTGATGTGAGGCGTGCGGAGATCGTCGTCGCTTATGTCCTTCTTTTCTTTGCACTTCAGATCTTTCAGGCGACCGTGACAAGCGGAGAGCTTCGCGGTGTTCTCGGTGCTGATTTTGTCGACTTTACGGTTGCTTATATCGGTTACTTTGGCGTATGGGTCTTTTTCCTGATGTCTTTTATCCTTTCACTGGTCATGATCTTTGACAAAAGTGTCGGTGAGATGGTACAACCGTTCAAAGAGGCAGGTTCTCGTCTTTCAATCTCTTCGTTGCCTTCATTTCCGAAAAAGAGAGAAGAAGACGAAGAAGAAGTTATTGAGCTGAAACCTGTTCGCAAACGAAAGCGAGTGCCCCCGGTAAAGGAAGATAACACGGTAGAACCGGTAGAGCTCAAAGAAGAGTTAGAGACGCCTGCCTATTTGCGAAAACATGAAGATGAAGTGATCGAAGCAGAAGCCAAGATCCGTCTGATCAAAGCAGATGAGACACCTGAATCGCAGAGTAAAGAGGCCGTAAAGCCTGTAGTGAAAAAACCGCGAACGATCGTGGAAGCGGCGCAGCAGGTAAAAGAGCAGAAACAGACGGTTGTAGTAGAAGAGCTTGAAGAGAACAAAAAACTGCTTGACGAGATAGAGACGGGTAAAACCGAAAAACCGAAAAACTTTAAACTGCCGTCACTTAATTTTTTGCAGAAAGCGCCGAAACAGGGCAATAGGATCGATGAGGCGGAGCTTGATGCCAAGATCAGCGACCTTATCGACAAGCTTCAGCACTTTAAGATCGATGGTGATGTCGTACGTACGTACGCCGGACCGGTGGTCTCAACCTTTGAGTTTAAACCAGGTCCAAACATCAAGGTCTCCAAGATCTTGAACCTGCAAGATGACCTTGCTATGGCCCTTCGTGCTGAGACTATTCGTATACAAGCGCCGATCCCGGGTAAAGATGTTGTTGGTATAGAGATACCAAACAAAACAGTAGAGACCATCTACCTGCGTGACATTTTAGAGAGTAAACTGTTCGAAGAAGCGTCGTCACCATTGACGATTGTTCTAGGTAAGGATATTGTCGGTAAACCGTTTATTACCGATCTTAAAAAGCTGCCACACTTGCTAATTGCCGGGACAACCGGTTCGGGTAAATCGGTGGGTATCAATGCGATGATCTTGAGTCTTCTCTATCGTAACTCGCCGGACCAGCTTCGTTTGATGATGATCGATCCTAAGATGCTGGAATTCTCTATCTATAATGACATTCCGCACCTGCTTACACCGGTGATCACTCAGGCTAAAAAAGCGATCGTAGCCCTGAACAACATGGTCGGTGAGATGGAACGTCGTTACCGTCTGATGAGTGAGACACGTACGAAGAACATCGAAAACTATAATGAAAAAGCAAAACGTGATGGAGGAGAGGTCTTCCCTTATATCGTTGTTATCATCGACGAGTTGGCTGACCTTATGATGACGAGCGGTAAAGATGTTGAGTTCTCTATAGGGCGTTTGGCACAGATGGCCCGTGCTTCGGGAATCCACCTTATTGTCGCGACACAGCGTCCGTCTGTGGATGTTGTAACCGGTCTTATTAAAGCGAACCTGCCGTCACGTATCTCTTACAGAGTAGGGCAGCGCATCGACTCTAAGATCATTCTTGACCAGCAGGGTGCCGAGTCACTTCTTGGTAAAGGTGATATGCTCTTTACGCCTCCGGGCGCAACAGGGCTTGTACGCCTGCATGCGCCGTGGAGTACGGAAGATGAGATCGAGAAGATTGTTGAGTTCCTCAAGTCACAGCGTGAGCCGCAGTACGATCACCGTTTCCTGGCAGATGAGACAGCTGTTTCTTCAGGTGATGGCGGTGGGGCAACTGCCGGTGAAAAAGATGAACTGTATGAAGAAGCGAAACAGATCGTCATCACAGATAGAAAGACCTCTATCTCGTACCTTCAGCGTAAACTTCAGATCGGTTATAATCGTTCTGCCCGCCTTATCGAACAGCTTGAAGCGCACGGTATTCTCTCTGAGCCAAATGCCAAAGGAAACCGCGAGATCGTAGGCGGATAATGCTTGTTGTTTTAGAGCTTTTTCAAAAAGCAACGATGGCGGACTTTTCCATTAAAAACTACGAAGACCTTGATGAGAACACCATACAAGAGCTCATAGAGTTCGCCGAGAGCCGCGGCGGCTTTTTCCGCGAAGACCTGAAACGTTTCTCTATCCGCAAACGTGCCTCTATAGAGTACCTCCAACAGATCTTCAGTCTTTCCGGCATCAGTGTCCAAATACTGGAACCTAAAGCGGTAGTCGATATCTTTGCAAGCAGCGCAACTACGCTGGCACCGCCGCGTGAGGCTGAAGAGATCATCGGTTTTGGCAAGCACAAAGGGCAGACGTGGGGTGAGGCCCCTACAGAGTATCTTAAATGGGTACAGGGTTCTATGCAC
Source organism: Campylobacterota bacterium (assembly GCA_039714575.1). Taxonomy (GTDB): domain Bacteria; phylum Campylobacterota; class Campylobacteria; order Campylobacterales; family Sulfurimonadaceae; genus Sulfonitrofixus. Next base: position 2,954 of record JBDLJE010000004.1, read on the forward strand.
GGCTATAACGTTGAGATCGCCAAGAAGATTATGATCTACCGCAAGACATTAGAACGGCGAGAAAGAGAGAGCAGAGATGGCTAAAGGTGCAACAATATACAAATGTAATCTCAACATAGCGAACATGGACACCCACTACTATGCTGAACATAGCTTGACAATGGCAAAACACCCCTCAGAGAGCGACTTGAGGTTAATGGTACGCTTGGTAGCCTTTACATTGAACGCTAGTGAGACATTAGAGTTTACCAAGGGTATTGCACAAGATGACGAACCTGATATGTGGGCAAAAGACTTAAGCGGTGACATTGATCTTTGGATAGATATCGGTCAGCCTGATGAAAAACGGATCCGTAAGGCATGTGGACGCTCAGGAGAAGTGGTCATCTATAATTACCTTGAAGGCAGCGCACTTTTCTGGTGGAAACAGGTTGAGAAGACCTTAAAACGTTTTAAAAACCTCTCGGTAGTATTTTTAAAAGTTGAGGGTGACCTTGAGCTGCTTGCCAAACGCGGTATGGCGTTACAGTGTAATATAAGTGATGGTGAAATGACCCTTATTGCGGATGAAAACAGTGTTGTCATACAGCCCGAAGTGTGGAAACAGTTTAATAAATAGAATTACGCTAAATAACATACATACTTAATTTAGGTATCATACTAAATGATATCAATATATTATTGCCCATTTTTATTTCGATCATGCAAGTTCTTACTGTTAAGGTGAGACGTATAGGCCTGTCTCTTCATTTCTCATTGTAAAATCCTGTTACATCTCTTATGACACATCATTTTTCCACTCCTGTTTTTTCACCCATGATGTCAACACGCACTTATATACATTGAATGAGACAAAGTACAGACACTTGACTAGTCGATTAGTGACCTGTTGATTGTCAGAAGAGTGACAATTACCTACTGTTTAAGAATGGAGTAGGGCATAAAGGCTAAATATGTAACATAAAGTAGCACTTTGGCGTTTGAATAATCTTGAATGACAGTCTAGTAAGCCCTATATGCCGTGCTCTAAGAAGAGTGTATCAAAAATACACATCTAGAAAAACAAAGTGTTTACTTTGGTAACACATGGTCTGTTATTAGGAAAAGCTTCGTTATAATCATGAAACTTAAAATTCAGGAGATCCAATGGCATTTTTAGAAGACTACAAAGCTCACGTTGCAGAACGTGAAGCACTAGGTGTTCCACCCCTTCCACTTTCAGCTGAGCAGACAGCAGAAGTTATCGAATTAATCAAGGCTAACTGTACAGACGAGTTACTAGATCTACTAGTTAACCGTGTTGCTCCAGGTGTTGACGACTCTGCACAAGTTAAAGCGGCTTTCTTAAACGAAGTTGCTTCTGAAAATGTTACTGTTGCTGCAATCGCTCCAGAAAAAGCAGTAGAGATGATGGGTATGATGTTAGGTGGATTCAATGTTCTTCCTATGGTTAATGCACTTGCTTCTTCAAACGCTGCCGTTGTTGACGCAGCTGTGACTGCTTTATGTAAAACACTTCTTGTTTATGATGCATTTAACGATGTTGAAAAACTTCACAAAGAGGGAAATGCTGCTGCGACTAAAGTTATGACTTCATGGGCAAATGCTGAGTGGTTTACTTCTAAGCCTGCTTTAGCTGAAGAGATCACTGTTACTGTTTACAAGGTTCCAGGTGAGACTAATACAGATGACCTTTCCCCAGCTTCTGAAGCGTTTACACGTTCAGACATTCCTGTGCATGCAAACTCTTTCTTGATCAATAGAATGGAAAACCCATTAGATACGATCGCAGAACTTAAGAAAAAAGGTCACCCACTTACTTACGTTGGTGATGTTGTTGGTACTGGTTCTTCTCGTAAGTCTGGTGTTAACTCTGTTCAATGGCACATGGGTGTAGATATTCCAGGTGTTCCTAACAAGCGTACCGGCGGTGTTGTTCTTGGTGGAATCATCGCTCCGATCTTCTTCGCAACTTGTGAAGATTCAGGCGCGCTTCCATTAGAGCTTGACGTTACTATGATGGAGACAGGTGATGTTATCACTGTTTACCCATATAAAGGTGAAGTACATAGAGATGGCGCTTGTATCTCTACATTTAAACTAAACCCTAACACGATCACTGATGAAGTACGTGCCGGTGGTCGTATTCCATTGATCATTGGTCGCGGTCTTACATCTAAGGCACGTGGTGTTCTTGGTATGGATGCATCAGATATGTTCTTAACTGCTGACCAGCCTGCTGATACAGGTAAAGGTTACACGCTTGCACAGAAAATGGTAGGTAAGGCTTCTGGTCTTGTTGGCGTTCGTCCAGGAATGTACGTTGAGCCTGAGATGTCAACTGTTGGTTCTCAAGATACAACAGGTCCTATGACACGTGATGAGATCAAAGAGCTTGCGGCATTAGGTTTCAATGCAGACTTGACACTTCAATCTTTCTGTCACACAGCTGCTTACCCTAAACCGGTAGATGTTGTAATGCACGCTAACCTGCCTGAGTTTATCTCTAACCGTTCAGGTGTTGCACTTCGCCCGGGTGATGGTGTTATCCACTCATGGTTGAACCGTATGGTACTTCCAGACACTGTTGGTACGGGTGCAGACAGCCATACACGTTTCCCTCTAGGTATCTCTTTCCCTGGTGGTTCTGGTGTTGTTGCATTTGCTGCCGTAACAGGTGCTATGCCACTTACTATGCCAGAGTCTGTACTTGTACGTTTCTCAGGTGAGATGCAACCGGGTATCACGCTGCGTGACCTTGTTAACGCTATCCCTTATGTTGCGATCCAAAAAGGTCTTCTTACTGTTCCTAAAGCGGGTAAGAAAAACATCTTTGCCGGTCGTATCTTAGAGATCGAAGGTCTTCCTGATCTTAAAGCTGAGCAGGCATTTGAGCTTTCTGATGCATCTGCTGAGCGTTCTGCTGCGGCATGTACAGTACTTCTTAACGAAGCACCGGTTGAAGAGTACTTAAAATCAAACGTAACACTTCTTGAAGCGATGATCGAAGATGGTTACTCTGATGCTACTACACTTCAGCGTCGTGTTGACAAGATGAAGGATTGGTTAGCTAATCCTACATTGATGCAACCAGATGCTGACGCTGAGTACGCTGCAGTAATCGACATTGATCTTAACACGATCACTGAGCCGATCCTTGCTTGTCCAAATGATCCGGACAACGTTAAGCTTCTAAGTGAAGTAGCCGGAACTAAGATCGACGAAGTATTCTTAGGCTCTTGTATGACTAACATCGGTCACTACCGTGCAGCTGGTGAAGTTATGCGTGGAGAGACTGAAAATGCAGTTGAGAAGTTCTGGATCGTTCCACCGACTCGTATGGATGAGCAGCAGCTGATCAACGAAGGTTACTACGATGTGTTTAAAGAGATCCAAGCACAGACAGAAGTACCGGGATGTTCTTTATGTATGGGTAACCAAGCGTCTGCTCGTAAAGACTCAACAGTTTTCTCAACATCTACTCGTAACTTCGACAACCGTCTAGGTAAAGGAACTCAGGTTTATCTTGGTTCTGCAGAACTGGCAGCGCTATGTTCTAAACTGGGTCGTATCCCAACTCCAGCTGAGTACATGGATATCGTTCCTCCAAAAATTGCTGGTAAAGAAGATGCAATTTACAAATACCTTAACTTCAATGAGATCGAAGGGTATCATCTTGAGGAGCGTAAAGCTGCTGAAGATAAATATGGCGTAACAGTTAAACCTGTATAATCTAAAAATCCAAATAGCGGCGCATTTACTGCGTTGCTTCCCTCGTCACGTACTATAGTACGCTTCCTCACTCAGCCCTTGTAACTACACCACTCTTTGAATTTTTACTCCTAATAATCTTTTAATATCATCGCACATTACGCTTCCTTTTTATTCTATGATTATGATAAACTTTTTATAGCTTGTAAAACATATAAACGTGTTGACTTGGAAAGGGAGGCGATGATGAGCATAAACAGACAGCTGTTTTGGTTAATGGTATGGGCAGTCGCCTTTGCTTATATTGAAGCTTCTGTTGTTGTCTATCTGCGTGAGATCTACTATCCGGAAGGGTTTGCTTTTCCTATTGTTATTGCCGAAACCAGTATGGTGATCACCGAACTGTTCAGAGAACTGGCTACGCTGGTCATGATGTGGGCGACAGCAAGTCTGGTTTATAAGAAGCTGCAAAGCAAGATGGCAGCCTTTATGCTCCTATTTGGGATATGGGACATCTTTTACTACCTATTTTTGAAAATAATATTAGACTGGCCGGAGAGCCTTACCAGCTTTGATATCCTCTTTCTGATCCCGCTGCCATGGGTCGGTCCGGTATGGGCGCCTGTTGTCGTCTCTTTAGGGCTTATTTATGCCGGCATAGGTATTTTGACACGTAATGAAGAGGGCAGTTTTCTGCATTTCGGCAGCAGGTTTATTTGGCTTGAGGTTATTTCCGGTGTCACAATTATCGTCTCTTTCCTCATACCGGGGTGTGCCGTTATTACCCAGAGTGTTCCAAGCTATTTTCCTCTGTATCTATTTTGGGCAGGGTTTATAATGGGTTTTGGAATTTTTTTTTATCTATTTCACCGCTCACGCTTCCAAATATAGAGCGTTGAATCTCCATCACGCTAATTTGTTTTGGTTGGCCTGATGCTGATCAGCCGATAACAGAAACCAGTAGCTCTTTATGCTGCATTTTAACCTTAAGTATAGTGGTCTGACTTAGTCTTTGATGATGTCAAAATCGGAAGGTATATCAGCTTTGAAACGGCTCTTTTTGATGCTTTTGTTGATCTGCTGTGCCGAAAAAACAATTTTGACAACGTTGTCAAAGTCATCACTGTAGCTGATCGATCTGATCATATTACCCTGCATAGCAATATGATACTCTTTGTTGTTGTAATAGGCTGTATAACTGTTTTTACCGTCTTTTTTTGCCGATGCCAGGATAGCAAGAATATCGATGTTGTTGTCTAATCGCTTTATAATAGCCTGTTCAAGTTCCGGCTCGACTATGGTGACACGGCTGGCGGTAATATAGACTGTTTTTTCAATTGGCTCTGTATAGTGCCACAAGGCCATGCTGGGGCGTTTTGCCAGCATACTGCCTTTATAGGTAATAGTACTTTTCTTGTCATCGGTAATGGTCTGTATAAAGTCAGCCTTCATGGTCTCGGTCTTTTCGCTTACAGCAAAAAGAGGTGAGAGAACGAGTAGGGCAGCAACGATAATGCGCATCGGTTTCCTTCTGTTTTTATAGTTTGTATTATAGCCATAAAGCGGTAACAGTCAGAGGTTATATTATGTAATATTATATTCTCTTTTGCACCTTGTCACAGGCTTTCATAAAAAGTATAGCATTGCTGGGCTATAATCCACTAACTTTATAGACAATGGAACAGATTGACCATGATTCAAGCTACTTTCGGAAAGATATTCGGTACAAAAAATGACCGTGAACTTAAAAAATATCAAAGACGTGTTAAACAGATCAATGCTTTAGAAGAGAAATACGAAGCACTGAGTGATGATGAGCTTAAAACAGCTTTTGAAGCGATCAGACAAGAGGTGCTCTCTGAACAGAAGAGTTTGGATGATGTTTTAGTCGACTCTTTCGCAATGACACGCGAGGCAAGCAAACGTACGCTTGAGATGCGTCATTACGATGTACAGCTTATCGGTGGTATGGTACTGCACGAAGGTCGTATCGCGGAGATGAAGACAGGTGAGGGTAAGACACTCGTTGCGACGCTTCCTGTTATCTTAAACGCTATCTTGAGCGAAGGTGTGCACATTGTAACGGTCAATGATTACCTTGCATCACGTGATGCCAAAGAGCTGGAGCCGCTTTACAACTTTTTAGGGTTTAGCGTAGGTACGATCTTAGAGACGACGAATGACCCCGGACAGAAGATCGAAGGTTATAAATCGGACATCACTTACGGTACGAACAACGAGTTTGGTTTTGACTACCTTCGTGACAACATGAACTTCTCTAAAGAGCAGATGGCGCAGCGCGGCCACCACTTTGTGATCGTGGATGAAGTGGATTCTATCCTCATCGATGAAGCGCGTACACCGCTTATTATCTCCGGTCCGGTCGAGCGCACGCTCGAGAACTATGACCGTGCCAACGCTGTTGCATTGAAGATGGAAAAAGATGTCGACTTTACTGTTGATGAGAAAGATAAGGTCGTTTTGACAACAGAAGAGGGTATCGCCAAGGCTGAAGAGCTTTTTGGTGTTGAGAACCTCTATGCCATCGAAAATGCGGCACTTTCACACCATATGGATCAGGCGCTTAAAGCCAATTACCTTTTTGTCAAAGATGTTGACTATGTCGTTAAAGACGGCGAAGTGATGATCGTTGATGAGTTTACGGGCCGTTTGAGTGAAGGACGACGTTTCTCTGAAGGTCTGCACCAGGCATTGGAGTCAAAAGAGGGTGTTACGATCAAAGAAGAGTCGCAGACTCTTGCAGATATCACTTTTCAAAACTACTTTAGAATGTATGACAAACTCGCGGGTATGACGGGTACGGCGCAGACTGAAGCAACGGAGTTCACTCAGATCTATAGCCTGGATGTTGTCTCTATTCCAACCAATGTCCCAGTGACGCGTCTAGACCAAAATGATCTTATCTATAAAACGGAAGATGAGAAGTTCGATGCCGTTATCAAAGAGATCAGAGAGCTGGCAAAAGTCGGTCGCCCGGTTCTGGTCGGTACCGCTTCGATCGAGAAGTCGGAAGTGCTGCATGAACGTCTTAAAAAAGAGAAGATCGCACACACGGTCCTTAATGCAAAGAACCACGAACAAGAGGGTGAGATCATTAAAAATGCCGGTGCCAAAGGCGCTGTGACGATTGCGACGAACATGGCGGGTCGTGGTGTTGACATCAAGATCAGTGATGAGATCAAAGAGCTGGGCGGTCTCTGTATCGTCGGTACGGAGCGTCACGAAAATCGCCGTATCGACAACCAGCTTCGCGGTCGTGCCGGGCGTCAAGGTGATGCGGGTAGTTCACGTTTTTACTTGTCCTTGGAAGACGGTCTGCTTCGTATCTTCGGCAGTGACCGTATTAAGAGCATTATGGAGCGTCTTGGTGTTGAAGACGGTGAGTACATCGAGTCCAAGATGGTAACGCGCGCGGTTGAAAAAGCGCAGAAAAAAGTTGAGAACCTTCATTATGAAGGGCGTAAGAACATCGTTGAGTACGATGATGTCGCTAATGAGCAGCGAAAGATCGTCTATAAATTCAGAAATGAGCTTTTGGATGATGAATATGACATTAAGACTAAAGTCGAAGCGATTCGTAGTGAATATGCAGAGATGACACTAAACCGTTTAGGGATCTTTGACGGCGGCACGCGTGAAGACTTTGACCTTGAGCGTCTGGTGCTCAGTATCAAAGAGGAGTGTAACTTCGATCTTGATTTTACTGCTTTAGAGAACAAAGAGTATGATGAACTGCTGGAGAATGTCGATGGGCAGCTTAAAGCAGTTTATGAGGCAAAGATGGAACAGGTCGATGAAGAGGTTCGTCGTGCTATCGAACGCGAGATCTATCTTAAGACCCTCGACAAGTCATGGAGAGACCACCTTTACCAGATGGACACTATGAAAACAGGTATCCGACTTCGTGCCTATAACCAGAAAGATCCGTTGGTCGAGTTCAAAAAAGAGAGTTTCAACCTCTTTACCGAACTGGTCGAAGTGATCAAGTATGAGACGATCAAAACACTTCAGGTCATTCAGTTCACGATGAAAGACCCGCAAGAGGAGGCGGCAGAGCTTGCCCGCCAACAAGAGATGCTTCAAAAGCAGCTGGAGATGACGATGAAGTTCAATCATCAAGACAGTGAAGAGCCTATTGCTATAGATAAAAAAATAGCCCGTAACGAACCATGTCCCTGTGGTTCAGGTAAAAAGTATAAAAATTGCTGTGGTCAAAGCGGCCCTAAAAAAGGTGCTTTTGCAACTGCCTAATGACTAAGCAAACTATCGTTCCTTACCTTGTCAAACGTTTTTTACGCTTTGACAAGGATCAGCCTTTTATCTTTTTATCCGCTCTGTTGGCTTTTACCGGTATCGCTATCGGTGTGATGGTGCTTGTCATCGCCATGGCCCTGATGAACGGCTTTGACAAGGAGTTTCGAAAAAAACTGACGGTGATGAACTATCCGTTGACGATCTACCCGCGTTTCTACGGCTCTGTCAACGAAGAACTGCTGTTTGAGCTGGAGCAAAAATTTCCTGATCTTGCTATGAGCCCATACGTCACTTCGTCGGTGATCGCGCGCAGCGGCAGCGTCTTGGAAGGCGGCTACCTCTTCGGTGTTGACTTTAAGTATGAGAAAAAGGTCAACAGTATACTGAAAGAGGCATTGGGAGACGAAGAACCATCTAAATTCCAAGTGGTGATCGGCAAGTCTCTTAAAGATGAGTTTGACCTCTATATTGACGATAAACTTATCTATATCTTTACCGAGATGGACCCGGGCGGCTTGGCCGTGACACCAAAGCTTAAACGCTTTAAGATCAAAGGTGTCTTTGACTCTGGACTCAGTGCTTATGATAAGGCGTATGCCTATACGACAATGGAGTCGATGCAACGCATTATGCATCTGCCGTCAAATCAGTACGATGGTATCCATATCTTCACGGAACACCCGCAAGAGCTCATCGAGACCATACGAAAAGAGCTTCCTGTCGGTGCGACTATCAAAGGGTGGTGGCAGGACAATATGAACTTCTTTGCCGCTTTGGAGCTTGAAAAACGCTCTCTGTTTATCGTTTTGATGCTGATCATCCTGATCGCGGCTATCAACATCATCTCGTCACTGTTGATGACCGTGATGAATCGCCGCAGCGAAATAGCACTCCTTATCTCACTGGGCGCATCAGCCAGAGAGATCAAAAGAGTTTTTCTGTACTTGGGTATCGTTATCGGTATCGGAGGTATCTTTTCGGGTGCAATACTGGGTTTGAGCGGCTTGTGGATACTCAGTACCTTTGACATCGTCTCTCTTCCGGAAGATGTCTATCCAACCTCCAAGCTTGCTTTAGACCTTAGCATGGTCGACTTCTTCTCTATCTTGGGCGGTGCTTTTGTTATCGTGTTGTTGTCGGCTTGGTATCCGGCCAAAAAAGCGAGCGAGGTTGATGTCCTTACAGTCCTTCGCAACGAGTAAAAGTTTTAGCTTAGGCGCATCTTGCGTCCAACTCAGACAGTAGCACGACTCACGATTTAGTTGTTCGCTGTAGTGAGCTGTTGGCTCTTCTGCGCTATCGGTCTGAGTTAAACACAACCTGCCCCAAATCTATAACTTTTCCTTGTACAAGACTTTTTTAAGATGAGCTTCGCCATCATTCTTCACGCTCTTCAGCAGCTTCTTCGATCGCTTTTTGGGCTTTGTCAAGATAGTGGACAGGGAAGGTCAGCGCGCGCTTTAGGATGTTGAACGAGCCGACACCGATATCTTTTGCCAGTGTGTTTTTAATGACAGGGTCTTCAAGCGGTCCGCTCATTGTCAGTGTGGTCGTTGCCGTGTTTTCCTCTTTACCGACAAGAATATAGCCCAAAAGAGGTATTTTTGCGAGGTTTGTAGTCGCTTCTGTCACAAGCGACATCTCTACATTGTGGGTCATTGTGGCTATATTGACGATACCACTGCCATTGAACGCAAGTTCGTCTGCATTCACATGGAACCCTTTAATCTTCATGATCTTGTCTTCTATAGAGAAACTGGCGTATCCCTCTTGAACCTTCAAACCTTTGGCGTTATAGTGAGGAACTGAGAAGGTGACAAGTGCGGGGATGGTGTTAAGCAAAGCAAACACGTTATTGAGTGATTTATAATCTTTGATAATCGTATCAGCTATTTTGACAACACCATCGATCCTGTCATCTTTACCGGTAAGATAAAAACCGAGTTTTCCATCTTTAAAGTCCGAAAACTTGGCAAGTCCATCCATGAACTTGTCATTGAAGTTATCGCCATAGATAAAAAATTTCTTATCATAGTACTCCAAGAAAGCGCCACCGTTTTTTCCGTGGAGCAGCTGTGCGTTCAGGCGGTTGTTTTTGTATTGTAAAAGAATTTTATCCGCTAAAGCCCGACGCTCATTATTGATATACAGATAACTCTGAACGGCTTCGACATCGATTTTAAAATTATTTTTAGTCTTAGCGGTGTCAGAAGCAGGGTGATCACTGATAAAATCGAGAATAGCAAAGATATCGAAGCCTATTTTTTCTGCTTTGACCGTCAGATGCTTATATTTGAGCTCAATATCGATGTCATTGTTTACAAAGAGTTGCAGTTTCTCTTTTTCGTAGTGACCGGTAAACTGTATCTTATCGACAGGTATGTTGTCTTTCACCAAGATATGATATGGGTAAGGAAAATAGCCATAGGCAGTGATCTTCTCCTCATCATTTTTTGAATGCAGATAGATTGCCCCTTCGGTAATATTATACTCTTGCAGCAGTGGAGAGTAGGTTGATAAGAGGTGAATATTTTCAATGCCCATGTCCCAAGCATCAGGACTTGCATTGAACTTCAGGTTAAAGATAGGGACCTCTAAAAGATGCTCGTTCTCATCTTTTTGGATGTAGATCTTAATATCTTTGTCAATATCCAAGAGGTGCTGTTCTCCTATCTGTGCATGGAGTTGTTTGAGTAGCAATTTTCCATGGCCGTCTTCCAGGCTGTACTTGCCTTGAATCTGTGAGTCCACGATGTCCGATATGCCAATGTGTGCCCCATCAATATTTACGATGTTATCTTTGTAAGAGAGTATTGCGGAGGAGAGTGTGAATTTGCTGTCATTGAGTTTCCAATTGGAACGCTTTTGTGCTTTTACAATAAGCCCATCTTTGTAGGTGACTTTCAAAGGTGCATTAGTCTGCTCAAGCGAGAGAGCAGAGGTCTGTAGCTTTATAAGGTCAACGTCAAGGTCGGTACTCAACTGCTTAATGTTAAAGCCACCCCTGACATAGGCCTTCATACTGCTCTCACTGCTTACCAGTGTAGTCGGTACTGAACCGCTCAGGGTTGAAAAAGTAAAAGGTGCGGTGACTGGATTGACGGTGATGGATCTACCACTGAACTGCCAATAACTTTTTGGGATTATCAGTCTGTCTGCTTTTGGTTCCAGGACATACGCAAACTTCTGTTGTCTGTGACTGGTGTCCAGTGAAAAGACCTTGTCCCCTTCTCCAAAGTTAACATGTTTCAGTGTTATGTCAAAACGCCCTTTTTCGTCTACCGGGTTGAATTTACCTGAAACATCTGCATTGACCGCATTGTCGAGTAGAGAAGCCTTAAGAGAGGCAATATCCACATCGGTATTCTTTAGGTTGACCTTGACATCTTTAACTTTTATGTCGGTATCCGAGAAGTTGAATGTTGCACTCTTTGTTGAAAATTTACCGTCTGCCGAGACCTCTATATCGCCTAACGTCACCCAGACATCAAGCTTGACCTTTGTCTTTCCCTCTGTCTGATAAAAAGGAAGGCTTATGTTGTACCCTTTCAGCCACGTCACCAGCTTAGGGGTCAGTTGTGCTGTGAGATCAACGTCAACTGTTAAAAGAGGGTTGATCGGGGTCTCAAAGTCGATCGTGATCCAGGTCTCTCCTCCGGGCTGCCCATAAAAGGTTGCATTTCTCGGATAGATATATAGAATGCGATCTTTAAATGCAAGATCTATCCTGGGTGCAATGGCAGGGGCATAACCGGGAGCAAAGATGTACTCAGCATTATTATAGTGTGCTTTTACGTCAAGCGTGTCAAGAAACGAAATAGGATCGTCATAGAGCAGGGTGCCTTTAAAATACTTAAGATGCAGCGCTTCGCCTTTGAGATAGTCTGCTATCCAGGGCTCTATAGCCGGGTGCAGACCGGCCATCTTTACAACAGGGTCAAGGTCTTTGGTGATGACCTCTGCACCTTTACCCCATAGACGTACTTTTTCATTGTCTGCTAACAGAAAAAGTTTAAGGGGCAAGGTGTCGGCAAGATTGATGTTAATATCGCCGTATAGACGGTGTTCATTTGTGTCTGCTACAATATCACCATGTAGGGTTGTTTTGGTCGATGTCTCAGTAAACTCTTTAACAGAGAGGTGCAGCAGGTGATGATTCATATCGATCTTTGCAAGCAGTTTGAGTGTCGGTCCATTGACCTTAATATAGCCTGCCATATTCTCTTTGTAACGAAAAGTAGCATTCATGTCGTTGATCTGGATACGTCTGATGTTCACTTCTGAGAAAAAACTCTCTAGAACACGGGACTGCTTGAGTAGTTTTTTGGCGTCAAGGCTTTTGAAGTTGAATTGGCTTTTAGTGTTACTTTTAGTAATTTTGATCGAATCGATGTCAACAACAATCTTTTCATCCCACTTTATGTATAATTGCTCAATTTTTAAGCCGGGCAGAATAAATGTGTCCAGTTTTAGACCGATATGCAGTGTAAAATAGATCGTAAAAAGAGTGATAGATATGAAAATAAGCAGATCGATGATGGTAGAGTGGACTTTGGAGATAGCCTTGATTATAGTGCTGTCGTTCATGTACTACCTAAATCTAGGCCTCACGACCTCAAAAGTGCTGTATGTGCCTCAAGGCTCAATTACCAAGATTATAACACATATGCAGGACAATAATATCGATGTTTCGCCCTTGGATGCCTTTTTAATGCGTTTTATCGGAATGCCTCAGCAGGGGTGGATCAATATAGGTACCAGGCATTTGACACATGCGGACTTTCTTAAGCGCCTCTCTACCGCAAAAGCAGCGATGCAAAACGTCACTTTGATCCCGGGAGAGACGACATACATCTTTTTAGAACAGATGGCAGAAGAGCTTGACCTTGACCATCAAACACTGTTAGCAGAGTTTAAAAAGCAGTCTCCTTATAAAGAGGGTGCTTTTGTACCTGACACCTATAAACTTCCTCGCGGTATTACAGAAGAAGCGGTTATTACTCTGCTGTTAAAACGTTCAGACAAACGTATGAAGGAGTGGTCTCAAAAGATATTTGGTACCTATGATGAAGCGAAGTGGTATAAGTATATTACGCTCGCATCCGTTATCCAAAAAGAGGCCGCTTCTATAGAAGAGATGCCTACGGTCGGTTCGGTTATTCAGAACCGCCTTAACAAGGGTATGAAGCTCCAGATGGACGGTGCGCTCAATTATGGGAAATATTCACACATCAAGATCACGCCAAAGCGTATCCGCAACGATAAAACAGCCTACAATACTTATAAGTACAAAGGCATTCCTGACGACCCTGTCTGCAATGTAAGCCTTCCTGCAATTCGTGCAGCCATCTTTCCGGCGAAGACGGATTACCTCTATTTTATGAAAAACAAGCAGGGTAAGCACGATTTCACACGTTACTATTCTACACATATACGCAATGTAAAGCGTGCTACCAAATGAAACATCACTGTTTAGTTTAATGTGAAAATGGTGTGAATAACTTATAGTTTACATTTGTAGTGATAAAATGTCCTATCTTAAAATTCGAGGACACAACACATGTCAAAAATCATTTGGTCTAAAATTGACGAAGCTCCGGCTTTAGCAACGTATTCATTACTACCAATCGTAAACGCTTTCACGAAAGCAGCGGGCGTAGAAGTAGTTACTAGTGATATTTCACTAGCAGGTAGAGTTTTAGCTGCAATGGGTCTTGCAGAAGATGAACTTTCAAAACTAGGTAAAGTTGTTCTTCAAGACGATGGAAACATCATCAAACTTCCAAACATCTCTGCTTCTGTCGGTCAGCTTAAAGACTGTATCGCTGAACTTCAAGGTCAAGGTTACGATATCCCTAACTACCCTGAAAACCCGGCTGATGCAGCTGAAGAAGAGATTCAAGCAAAATATGGTGTATGTCTAGGGTCTGCTGTTAACCCGGTACTTCGTGAAGGTAACTCTGATCGTCGTGCTGCAGTAGCAGTTAAGAAATTTGCTCAAAAGAATCCACACAAATTACGTGCATTCCCAGAAAACCCTAAATCATATGTCGCACATATGGAAGGTAATGGAGATTTCTTCTCAAACGAAAAATCTGTAACTTTAGACAAAGATCAAAAAGTAACTATCGCACTTAACGGTAAAGAGTTAACTTCTATTGATTGTCTTGCTGCAGAAGTACTTGATGGTACGTTTATGTCAGTTGCTGCTCTTAAAGCGTTTTACAAAAAAACAATTGAAGATGCAAAAGCAAATGATGTTTTATGGTCTTTACACCTAAAAGCAACAATGATGAAAATCTCTGACCCTATTATGTTTGGTCACGGTTTTGTTGCATTCTTTGAAGAGGTATTTGCTAAGCATGCAGCTACTTTCGCTGAGTTGAATGTTAACCCTAACATGGGTATGAGTGACTTAGAAAAGAAAATTGCTGGTCACGCTAAAGAAGCTGAAATTAAAGCTGATTTCCTAGCGGCACTTGAAACTGACTCTCCTAAATTAGCTATGGTTGATTCTGACAAAGGTACAACTAACTTTAACGCTTCAAATGATGTAATTATCGATGCTTCTATGCCGGTAGTTGTACGTGAAGGTGGTAAGCAGTGGGATAGAACTGGTGCTGCAGTAGAGTGTGTTGCTGTTATTCCTGATTCAACTTACGGTATGTTCCATGCTGAGATGGTAGCTGATTGTGTTAAGAATGGTCAGTACGATGTTTCAACTATGGGTACTATGCAAAATATCGGTCTTATGGCTCAAAAAGCTGAAGAGTACGGTTCTCACCCAACAACTTTCGAACTAGCTGAAGCTGGTACAGTAACTGTAACTGGTGCTGATGGTTGTCTTATGAGCTTTGAGTGTGAAGCGGGCGACATCTGGAGACTAGCTCGTACTAAAGATATCCCAATTCGTGACTGGGTAAGACTTACAGTTGAGAGAACTCGTTTAGAGGGCATCCCAGCAGTATTCTGGTTAGATGAAAACCGTGCTCACGATGCAGAATTACTTAAAAAAGTAAATGCATACTTAAAAGACCATGACACATCTGGCTTAGATATTCAGTTTATGAAAGTTACTGATGCTACACGTTTTACTAACGCTCGTGTACGTGAAGGTAAAAATACTATCGCTGTAACTGGTAACGTTCTTCGTGACCACCTTACTGACATGTACCCGATCTTGGAGCTTGGAACATCAGCTAAGATGCTTTCAATCGTTCCATTGATCGCTGGTGGTGGATTGTATGAGACTGGTGCTGGTGGATCTGCGCCTAAGCACGTTGACCAATTCTTGGCTGAGGGTCACCTTCGTTGGGATTCTCTAGGTGAGTTCCTGGCACTTGCTGAGTCTCTACGTTTCCTAGGTAACAAACACTCAGATGCAAAACTATCAGCATTAACTGCTGCCTTAGATGTTGCTAATGATGGTTACCTTGATAACAACAAAGAGCCTTCACGTAAATGTGGTGAGCCGGATAACAAAGCTTCTCACTTCTTCGTAGCTCAATTCTGGGCTAAAGCACTTGCAGAGAGTGACAACGCTGAGTTAGCTGCTAAGTTTGCTCCGGTAGCTAAAGAGCTTACTGAGAAAGAAGACACTATTATGTCTGAGCTTTTAGCTGTTGAAGGTAAAGCGCAAGATGTTGGTGGTTACTTCCATCCAGATGACGCTAAAGCTGAAAAAGCGATGCGTCCATCTGCAACACTTAACGCAATCATCGACGCTATATAATCATATAGTTTCGTACCTCTGGCTTCTGCCGGAGGTCAAAAAGTACTACATTAGTAACTTTTTGTTTTTAGCTCAAATTTTGAGCTAAAAATCAAGAGTTAACTCAAAGGACGTGAATGGCGAGCAAAGTAACGGTTATTGGAACGGGTAATTTTGGATCTACGGTAGCATTTATTTTGGCAATGCGCGGTTCGTGTCATGAAGTTGTTCTTAGAGGTAGAAATATCGATATAGCCAGAGGTAAAGCGCTTGACATGTCACAAGCGGCAAATGCTGCAAGAGAGCACACTGTTGTAAGAGCAGCTGAAAGCCCGGAAGATATGGAAGGCAGTGCGATCGTCGTTATCACTGCAGGGGCTCCTAGAACTCCGGGTATGAGTAGAGACGACCTTCTTGCTAAAAATGCAGAGATCGTTAAAAACTATGCGTTAGAGATCAAAGAATACGCTCCGGACGCTATCGTAGTTGTCGTCAGTAACCCTCTTGATGTTATGACCTATGTTGCAGCAAAATACACGGGCTTTCCAAGAGCAAGAATCATTGGTATGGCTGGTATTTTAGACGCGGCAAGAATGGCACACTTCATCTATGAAAAACTAGGGTATGGTGCCGGTCAGATCAGAGCGACAGTCATGGGCGGTCACGGTGACACCATGGTACCGCTTCCTAAGTTTACAACCGTTGCCGGTGTCCCTATCGAAGACCTGCTTGACTCTGAAGAGATCGGTGAACTCGTACAAAAAACACGAGACGGCGGTGCGCAGATCGTAAACCTGCTTGGCGACGGGTCAGCATATTATGCACCGGCGAAATCGACGGCAGTTATCGTCGATGCTATTTTAAAAGACACCAACCAGATCCACTCTTGTGCTGTTATGCTAGAGGGTGAATATGGCTACAAAAGTATTGTCAGCGGTGTTCCGGTAATGATCGGTGCTAACGGTGCTGAACAGATCATTGAGATGACACTGAAAACACTCCAAAAGACTAGATTTAAGAACTCAGTCGCTTCGGTCCAAGAGATGGTTGATTCTCTCTATGAAAACGGATTCTTTGATGATTTGGAGAAAAAATAATGGCAGGTAGAAAAGTAGGGATCGTTGGAGCGGGGGCAGTAGGTGCTACTGCTGCTTATACATTGACGATGATGGGTACCTGTCACGAGATCGTTCTTTTTGACATCGCACCCGGTGTCGCAAAAGGTAAAGCCATCGACATGGCACAAGCCTCTTACTACTCGCCGCAAGGCACGATCGTCAGTGCCGCTGAAACGGCTAGTGACATCAAAGATTGCGACATCGTCGTTATTACTGCCGGTGTACCTAGAAAAGGGGACATGACAAGAGCTGACCTTCTGATGATCAATGCCAAGATCATGAAAGATGTTGTTAGCAACATTAAAGAGAACTCTCCTGACGCTATTATCATCTGTGTTTCAAACCCTTTGGATGTAATGACCTATGTCGTCAAGCAGATCACAGGTTGGGACAGCCGTAGGATCGTAGGACTAGCAGGTGCCTTGGATGGTTCACGTATGGCATATCAGATCCAAAAACTGACAGGCTACAGTGCCAGCCAGACAGGCAGTCTGGTTATCGGTGATCATGGTGAAAACATGATCCCGCTTCCTCAAAAAGTTGCCATTGGCGATATCCCGCTTACTGAACTTATCTCTAAAAGCGACATGGACGGCATTATAGACAGAACTAAAAACGGTGGAGCAGAGATCGTCAAGCACCTAGGCACATCGGGTTACTATGGTCCGGGACGCGCCATCGCGCATATGGTAGAGGCGATCTTGAACGACAACAAAGCCATCGTCTCATCTTCTGTCATCTTAAACGGCGAGTACGGTTATAAAGATGTATCTGTCGGTGTTCCTGTCGTTTTAGGAGCTAACGGTGTTGAGAAGATCATTGAGATTGAGTTGGATGCAGCAACAAAAGAGAAGTTTGCTCTCTCTGTCAGCTCTATAAAAGATGGTATTAACATACTAAAAGAAAACAATTTTTTTGAGGAGAACTAGAATATGGCGACACGTATAGAAAAAGACACAATGGGAGAGATGGAAGTTCCCGCAGATGCTTATTGGGCAGCGCAGACACAACGTTCTATCCAAAACTTTGCTATTGGCGAAGAGACAATGCCGTACGAGATCACGCGTGCATTCTCTTTTCTTAAAAAGTCAGTAGCCCTTGTCAACAAAGACCTCGGAAAACTAGATGCTGAAAAAGCTGATGCTATCGCAGCAGCAGCTGATGATATGCTTGCCGGAAAACTTGACGGCAACTACCCTCTGGTCGTGTGGCAGACAGGTTCAGGTACACAGTCGAACATGAACAACAATGAGGTTCTTGCCAACCGTGCTACTGAGATCCTTGGCGGCGACTTCCGCAAAGAGAAACTTGTTCACCCTAATGATGATGTAAACAAGTCTCAGTCTTCAAACGACACCTATCCGACGGCACTTCACGTAGCTTCTGTTATCGCAGTTGAGACAAGACTTCTTCCAGCTATCAAGAAACTTCGTGATACTTTGGCAAACAAGTCAGCTAAGTTCGAATCAGTTGTCAAGATCGGTAGAACGCACCTTCAAGATGCTACTCCGATCACACTCGGTCAAGAGATCAGCGGTTGGGTTGAGATGCTTGATAAATGTGAAAAGATGGCTGTTCAGTCACTAGAGCCTGTCCGTGAACTTGCTCTTGGCGGAACTGCTGTCGGTACAGGTCTTAATGCTCACCCGGAGCTTGGCAAACGTGTTGCCGACAAATTGACAGAACTTACAGGTCATAGCTTCATCACAGCACCAAACAAGTTCCATTCACTGACTTCTCATGACGCACTTGTCTATTCTCACGGTGCTCTTAAAGCACTTGCTGCTGACATGATGAAGATCGCTAATGATGTTCGTTGGTTGGCATCTGGCCCGCGTTGTGGTCTTGGTGAGATCGAGATCCCTGCCAATGAGCCGGGTTCATCGATTATGCCGGGTAAGGTCAATCCGACTCAGGCAGAAGCCGTGACTATGGTGACATGTCAGGTCTTCGGAAATGACGTTGCTATCTCTATGGGTGCATCACAGGGTAACTTTGAACTTAATGTTTATAAGCCAGTTATCGCGCTTAACTATCTCCAATCAGTTCGTCTGCTTGCTGACTCGATCACATCATTCAATGATCACTGTGCAGTCGGTATTGAGCCGGTTGCAGACAAGATCGATCACTTTTTACACGATTCATTGATGTTAGTCACGGCATTGAACCCGTATGTAGGTTATGATAATGCAGCAAAGATCGCTAAGACGGCGCATGCAAACAATTCAACCCTGAAAGAGACAGCTGTTGAGCTTGGTCTTTTGAGTGCTGAAGAGTTTGACAAGTATGTAGTTCCAGAGGACATGATCGCGCCTAAGGCGTAGTCAGTCAATCCATTTTAAATCAAGGAGAGTAAATGAATATTCACGAATATCAGGCAAAGCAGATTTTTGCCAAGTATGACGTACCTACACCAAAAGGTATTATGGTTGAAAGCGTTAAAGATGCAGTTAAAGCTGCTGAAGAGTTAGGCGGTCCGGTATGGGTTGTCAAAGCTCAGATTCATGCAGGTGGTCGCGGTCTTGGCGGTGGTGTTAAGCTTGCCAAGACTCTTGATGAAGTAGAGACGTTGGCTAACGAGATCCTTGGTATGACCTTGGTAACACACCAAACAACTGCCGAGGGTAAATTGGTTCAAAAACTTTACATCGAAGATGGTGCTGACATTAAAGATGAGTTGTATCTTTCTGTTGTGCTTGACAGAAAAGCAGAAATGCCTCTTATCATGGCATCCACTGAAGGTGGTATGGACATTGAGACTGTTGCGGAAGAGACACCTGACAAGATCGTTACAGTACCGGTTGACCCAGCTGTAGGCTTTCAGGGTTTCCACGGTCGTCAATTGGCATTTGGTCTAGGTCTTACAGACAAAGATGAGCAGAAGAACATTATCTCTTTTGCACAAAAACTTTTCAAGCTTTACATGGAAAATGATGCTGAGATGATCGAGATCAATCCACTTGTTAAGACTGGAAAGGGCGAGTTCATTGCACTAGACGGTAAAATGGGCTTTGACAACTCTGCTCTTGGACGTCAGCCGGAGATCGCAGCTATGCGTGACCTTACAGAAGAGGATGCAGATGAGATCGAAGCATCTCACTATGGTCTATCGTATGTAGCACTAGACGGTGAGATCGGTTGTATGGTAAATGGTGCCGGTCTTGCGATGGGTACGATGGATACGATCAACCACATGGGCGGTACACCGGCTAACTTCCTCGACGTTGGCGGTTCTGCTAATGCCGAGACAGTTGCTAAAGGTTTTGAGATCATTCTTAAAAACCCTAAAGTAAAAGCGATCTTCGTAAACATCTTTGGTGGTATCGTTCGTTGTGACCGTATTGCTAACGGTATTATTGAAGCAACTAAGATCACTGATGTTAACGTGCCGGTTATCGTTCGTCTTGATGGAACAAATGCTCCGGAAGCAGCTGTGATTCTTAAAAATGCAAACATCTCTAACCTAATCGTTGGAAATGATCTAGGTGACGGTGCTGCAAAAGCAGTAGCGGCAGCGAAAGGAAACTAATTAGATGTCAATTTTAATAAACAAAGATACAAAAGTAATCGTTCAAGGTTTCACCGGTAAAGAGGGAACGTTTCATGCTGAGCAGTGTTTAGCGTACGGAACAAAAATCGTTGGTGGTGTTACACCGAACAAAGGCGGTCAAGAGCATCTTGGTCAGCCAGTGTTTAACACTGTTGCTGATGCAGTCAATACAACGGGTGCCACGGTTTCTATGATTTTTGTTCCACCTGCATTTGTCGGTGACGCAGTGATGGAAGCGGCAGAAGCGGGTATCGAACTTGCCGTAATTATTACTGAAGGTGCTCCGGTCAAAGATATGCAGATGGCAAAAGCACACGCTACCAAGCACGGTATGAAAACACTTGGGCCAAACTGTCCTGGTATCATCACGGCAGAAGAGTGTAAGATCGGTATCATGCCGGGTATGATCTTCAAAAAAGGTAACGTTGGTCTTATCTCAAAGTCTGGAACACTGACGTACGAAGGTACGAACCAGGTTGTTCAAGAAGGCTACGGTATTACGACTGCAGTCGGTATTGGTGGAGACCCGATCATCGGTCTTTCATACAACCAACTTCTGCCAATGTTCGAAGCAGATCCGGAAACGGAATGTATCGTTATGATCGGTGAGATCGGTGGAGACCTTGAGATCCAAGCGGCTAAACTGATCAAAGAGCAGATCACTAAACCGGTTGTTGCGTTTATTGCAGGTCAAACTGCACCTAAAGGCAAGACAATGGGTCACGCCGGCGCGATCGTTTCTGGTTCTGCCGGTACAGCCGCTGAAAAGATGGCTGCTCTCGAAGCTGCAGGTGTAACGGTTGTTGTGTCTCCAGCGGAGATCGGTGCAGCGGTTACTAAGGCGATGGCTAAGAAGTAATGCTGGAGACAGTAGAGGTAGCCAATGTTCGTTGCGGCGGTTGTGCGGCAACGATAACTAAAACGTTAGAAGAGAAAGGTTTTACACAAGTGAGTGTAGATCTCGAGTGTGAGCCTCGTAAAGTAACAGTATATGTCACTGACGAAGCGCAATCAGCACACTTCAAAACGATTTTAAGAAAACTAGGTTATCCTCTATTTGATGAGAAGACTAGCGTTTTCGACTCTGCAAGCCTCAAAGCGAAAAGCTTTGTCTCGTGTTCAGTCGGAAAGTTTTCGGTAAATAATTCTACGAAATAATTCGTAATTTTAAATTAGGAGAAAAAATGGCAGCAAGTCCAATGGTAAACCCAGGCGATCAGCGTGTATGGGTAAATACAGATAACTGTAAAGCGTGTGATATTTGTGTATCAGTATGTCCTTCAGGTGTACTTGGTATGAAATATGAGTCAACATCAACTTTGGGTGCAATGATCTCTATTGATCATCCTGAAGCTTGTATCGGATGTAATGAGTGTGAGCTTACATGTCCAGATTTTGCTATTTTTGTAGCAGACAAGCAAGAGTTAAAAGCAGCAGGTATTAGCTTTGCTAAACTTACTGATGAGGCAAAAGAGCGCCAAGCGGCAATCATCGCAAATAATTATATGTCACTTAGTGAACAAGGAGTTAAGTAATGGAGATGAGAGAAGTAATATCTACTGGTAATGAACTAGCTGCTTTAGCTGGTGTTGATGCCGGTTGTAGATTTTTTGGTGGTTACCCGTTAACTCCATCAAGTGAAGTTATGCATGAGATCTCTGACCTTTTACCAAAGGTTGGCGGTAGTGCTATTCAGATGGAAGATGAAATTGGAGCTATCTGTGCAGTAATCGGTGCAGGTATGGCAGGTGTTAGAACTATGACTGGTACTTCTGGACCGGGAATGAGTCTTAAAGCCGAAAACTTGGGTCTTGCACAGATGGCTGAAGTTCCTTTAGTCTGTGTAAACGTTATGCGTGGTGGTCCATCAACTGGTCTTCCAACACGTGTATCTCAAGGGGATATCCTTCAGTCTAAGAACCCGTCTCATGGTGATTACAAGTCAATCACTTTATGTGCCGGTTCACTAGCTGAATGTTATACTGAAACGGTAAGAGCGTTCAACCTTGCTGACAGATTCATGCAGCCAGTTATCGTTTTACTAGATGAGACTATCGGTCACATGCACGGTAAAGCTGACATCCCAACTGCTGAAGAAGTTAAGAAAGGAATCGTACCTCGTAAAACTTTTGATGGTCCTGCTGAAGAGTATTTTCCATATGAATGTGGTCCAACTGAGCCAGCAACGCTTAACCCGATGTTTACAGGTTATAGATACCACTTTACAGGTCTTCACCATGATAGAAATGGTTTCCCAACTGAAGAGATTGAGACATGTCGTAAACTTATTCAACGTCTAGAAGACAAAGTTGCTATGCACGAAGATGAAGTTGAGTCTTTTGAAGAGTTCATGATGGATGACGCAGAGGTTATGATCGTTGCTTACGGTTCTGTCTCTCTTGCAGCAAAAGAGTCTATTCGTCACCTACGTGCTGAAGGGATCAAAGCCGGTCTTTTCCGTCCAATTACAATTTGGCCTTCACCAGCTAAACACATGAAAAAGCACACAGACAAAATCGAGAAAGTTCTAGTAGTAGAGCTTAACATCGGTCAGTTCCACTCTGAAGTGCAGCGTGCAACTTCAAGATTAGACATCGAAGGTCTATTCAAAGTTAATGGTAGAGCAATTTCTCCACATGAGATTGTAACTAAAGTAAAGGAGTTATAGAATGGCATTTAATTATGATAAATATTTAAGACTAGAGAAGATGCCAACACTATGGTGTTGGGGTTGTGGTGATGGTGTTATCCTTAAAGCGTTCATTAGAGCGATTGAAAAAATGGGTGTATCTCAAGATGACGTTTGTGTTATTTCAGGAATTGGTTGTTCAGGAAGATTCTCTTCTTATGTAGACTTCAATACAATTCACACAACTCACGGTCGTACAGTGGCTTATGGAACGGGTGTTAAGCTTGTTCACCCAGATAAGTTGGTAGTTTGTGTTGCCGGTGATGGTGATGCACTTGCAATTGGTGGTAACCATACTATCCATGCTGCTAGAAGAAATATCGATATGACTATGCTTGTTATCAACAACTTTATCTATGGTCTTACAAACTCACAAACATCTCCAACTACGCCTCAAGGTATGTGGACTGTAACGCAAAAGGCTGGTAATATTGATCCAACTTTTGATACTTGTGATCTTGCAATCGCTTCTGGAGCTTCTTTTGTTGCTCGTGAGACGATGCTTGAGCCAAAGAAACTTGAAAAGATTCTTATTAAGGCAATGGAGCATAGAGGTTTCTCAATGATGGAAGTTCTTTCTAACTGTCACATTAACCTTGGCCGTAAAAACAAAATGGTCTCTGCTATGGAAAATCTTGAGTGGATCGACAGTATTACTACTTCTAAGAAGAAGTACGATGCTATGACAGAAGAAGAGCAGCTTAACTTGTTCCCACTTGGTGTCTTAAAGCAAGACTTAGAGGTTCGTGAGTATTGTGATATGTACCAAGATATTATTGATTCACATCAAGGCAAGCGTGGTAAGATCACTCAAGACGAATTTGCTAAAAAAATCTAAGGAGACACAATGAGCGATACTAAAACTTTAATGAGATTTACTGGTGTTGGTGGGCAGGGTGTTCTTCTTGCTGGTGAGATTTTTGCAGCAGCAAAGATCAAGACTGGCGGTCATGGACTAAAAACAGCTACATATACATCACAGGTTCGTGGTGGTCCAACAGTTGTTGATATTCAACTTGACGATGAGATTATTTATTACCCATATGCAAACGATGGTGAGATCAACTTCATGCTATCAGTTGCTGAGATGAGTTATAAGCTCTTCAAAGACGGTGTTAAGCCTGGTGGAACGATTGTAATCGATCCAAACCTTGTTCACCCAACTGATGAAGACAGAAAAACTTGGAATATCTATGAGATTCCAATTATTACTATTGCAAAAGAAGAGGTTGGTAATGTTATTACTCAATCTGTTGTTGCTCTTGCAATTGCAAATACAATGATGAAAGCTATTGAAAAAGATGTTCTTATCGATACAATGCTTTCAAAAGTTCCTGCAAAAGTTCACGAAGTAAATAAAATTGCTTATGAGCTTGGTGAAAAATACGCTAAAGAAGTTATGGCATAAGCCACAGCTCTTCTAGCTATTTTAAGCGGTTTCGGCCGCTTTTTTTTGATCAATTAGCTAATATTATATAATATTTTCCCTTTTTTCCTCACTTTTCGGCCCTAAGACGTTTTTATACCTCTCAATGTACTCTCAACCTATTAAATCCTGTAGAGAGCAAATATAGTGCAAACGGTACGACAGTAGGAAATTGTCCTATTGATAAATGTTTCCACGAAGCAGGTATCTGCAATATTTTAATATCAGAATACAAGCTGCATCAGACCTGTATTCATAGTTGTTCAATTTAGCATTTTGGAAAGAACATCTTTTTAAAAGAAGAGATAACTGTTCTTCAAACTTTTTAGTTATCATTACGCAGGTACAACACGTGGTTGCTTGATCTTTGTATCAAGAGGAAAGTCCGGGCTGCTGTAAGACAGGGTTCCATCTAACGGATGGCCGATGCAAGTCGAGGGAAAGTGCAACAGAAAGTAGACCGCCTCGTAAGAGGTAAGGGTGAAACGGCGGGGTAAGAGCCCACCAGTTCCTTGAGCAATCTTGGAAGCTATGTAAACCCAACCTGGCAGCAAGAAACAGATGGTTAGCGTCTTACATTGCTATTGTTTCGCTAGAGCTGTATTGTAAAATACAGAGTAGATTAATTGCCACATTAACAAAACCCGGCTTATTGCTGTACCTTTTACAATAAGTTTAAAAAGCTTCATTTTTCTTCATAAAATCTATTCATATTAATTAGTAAAACCCTAAAATAAGGCTTGTTATAAATATGTATTTTTCTATTGGTATTGTCTTTTTATAAGCTATTCTAGTCTTTATTGACTACACTCTTTCACGACTCGGCATTTAGTGCCTCCCTGCATTACGCTGTTGGCGCTTACCTTTTTTACTCGCAAAAAACGAAACCATACAGTGCTAAAGCGCCGTACAGGGCGAAACTAAATTTCGCATCGTAAAAAGCGCCAAGTGGTGACGCATTATTTAAATTTAAAAGCTAAAGCTTTTGACTTTGGTTGAGTATTGTCGATAAGTTACTGCGTCTTGGTACAGTGACTGAAGCCGGAGGGGTTTCGTGACTCCGAGTATATGATACTTTCAACAGTAACTGTACCCGTCATTGCACTTCTTTTTTTTCGTTAGTTTTCTTTCTTGTGCAAGCAAGAAAAAAAAGTGACATACTAACGATATGAAGTAATGAAAAAACCTAATCATCATAGCGACATATTGTCGTCTACTCAGTATAAAAAAAGATTTTAACACTTAAAAAACAGCAGTTATATGAATAAAATCCAAACAATGTTGATCAAAACAAGTAAAACACAATACACTTAAAATAGGTATCATATTTCATAATATCAACACAATTTAGGATAAAAAATTGATTTTTTATCCTAAAGTTACCGCTTTAATTCCGACTCCACATTACACATCGCCTTAAAACCGGTCCAATAGAGCTTTTCAGTATCAAACCCGAGTTCGGTCAGAGTAGAAAGTATGGTCTCTCTGTCCTCAGGACTTAACACGGTTTTTCGTGAGAGGATCCATAGGTATTCCCTGTCTGGAGTGCTAACCACGCTGTATCGGTAGTCCTCAGCGAGCATCAAAACCCAGTAGTCACCTTGCAAACGCCATGGGAAGTCGATCTTGAACTTGCTGTTGTTGCTTCCTTCAACGACTTTCATTGTCCCTTTGTCTTGTGCCTTTAGGCGCCCGCTGCCGTCATAACAGCTGTTTATTACACTGAGCCTGTCATTGATACGTTGGTAGTTGGCTGTTGCACCGACACAACCGGCTTCGGTGTAGTTCTCATAACGTGCGAGTTCGTTCCAGGCACCGCTGTAGCGCTCCAGGTCGGCGGCAGGTACGGTAGTCAGCGGTGTTTTTGTTGGCCTGTCGCATGCGGCAAAAAAGAGCATCATCAATGTAAAAGTGATTAAGAGAGAAATACGCATCATAACGGACTAGATCGCCACACTTTCCCAAAAGAACTCCAAATGCTTCTCAAATTGGGTCGATAGAGACGTTGTAGGCTCATTATCTATCTTCATAAGGGTAACTTGCAGCCTGAGGTAGAAAAGAGGGCTCAGGAACTCCGTAGCCATCAATTTTGGGTCTCCTGAGCGTATGAGGTCCTCTTGCATCATCACAAAGAAGGCCTCAGAGAGCATTTTGATGTTGTTGTTGTGGAATTCGCTCTTAAAACTGTCCCTGATGGTCTTGTTCTGCAGCAGCTCGATCATCAGGATACGAAAGAGGCGTTCGTTCTTGGCATCAAAGGTCATAAGCTTGTAACCGACGATAAAAGAGAAGAGGAATTTCTTGCCGTCTTTAGCACGTTCAGCGATACTTTTCTCGCTCTGAGAGGCTGATGTAGGGGTGGAGAATAGGGTGGCCGCAACGGCTTTAAAGATCTCTTCTTTGTTGGTAAAGTGGTTATAGAGTGCACTCTCGCGTATGCCTACTTTGGCTGCGATCTTACGTACCGATGCAGCCTTGTAGCCATACTCGGAGAAGAGCTCCATACTGGCTTTTAATATAAGATCTTTAGTGCTTTTTCCGCTGCCGCTTTCTTGCATAATATCCTCAGGTGAACAGTTGTTAATATGTCGTATAACTATATATGAACAGTTGTTAACTTATGCTTAATAGCAGGTGAACAAGTGTTCACCTTGCACCTGTTTTTGACAATACTGTATGAACAACTGTTCATCTATGAATACCCCTATATATAGGGATTTGCTTGGTACTGAATTTAAATATATCGCCCGCTTTTATGTTGAAAAAAGAGGCTTGAAAAAGAGGTGAACAAAAAGAGATTTGCTATTGTGTTAAACGAACAGACGTTCATGTTTTTCAGGAGTAACAGATGCAGCTGTTCATACTGTTTTGGATGACAGCAAGAGTTTTTTAGTAGCGGCTGTACCTATTCAACGATCAAGATTAAAGTTGATAACCAACGGAATGAGTTTGATCTTAATTGAGCAAAATACCGTTGCCGTTGCTGAGGAGGATTGTATTGTCTATGGAAATATTAGAGCAGCGGACGGCAGGATTAAAGGTGGAGGTCTTTAGGTTATTTCGCCTTTCTCTCTTCTCTATCTACTTGTCTCTGCTCCATTCTCTCTATTGTCTTATCGAGTCTGCTTTTATGAATTTGTTCAGGGTGTTTGACGACACCGGTATAAAACGGTGTGCACTCTGTTGCTTGAGCGGTAATGTCTTTTGGTGCATCGGTCACACGGGTCAGTGCTTTGTCGGTTCTCTCTCCAACAACGGGCACATAACTCGCCGCCTCACCAACGACAGAACCGGTACCTTTGACAATGTCGGCACCAAGGTCGAGAGCACTGCCGATGTTGCCAAGCAGAGACTTGGTCGCACCGCCGACGACATTAAAGCCTGCCGCAGCCAGCTGCACCTGTGGTTCACTCAGGTTACCTTCGACCTGTTGGATGTAATACGCGCAGTTGGTCGGAAAGAGCAGACCGATGTAGAACGCATTGAATGTTCGTGAATCAAGGTTTATGTCGCCTTTAACGGCGATCAGGTTCTTCTCTGTTGCAATGGCGCAATCGACACAATGAAGTATTGAGTTGTTGATATCGGTCAAAAGGCGTATCTCTCTAAAGCGGGTACCGGTAGTCGCCTCTTTAGTCAGGTCAGAAGGGATCTCTTTGATCGAACGTATAATAGGCAGCTCAGTTAAACTCCCTTGAAAAAGGTTCAGGTCTTGAGAGTCCCGAAGTGTCTTCAGTGAATCGTCGAGCACAACACCTTCCAGGAGCATGTTTGTGATGTTGATGTCACTGCGGCCTCTGATGGTTGAGAGGTTGCCCTCAAGCAGTGAAGGGGAGCTGATATTGATCACAGCGTCCAGAGACCCATCTGCAATAGGCACTTTTTGACCGCTAAAGGCAACAAGTTTAGGAACAGAGACACTCTTGGCCGTCAGGTGGAGGTCAGTGTTGGTGACATAGGCGTTAAACTCACCACCCAGCGAATCACTTGTCATGGTTGCGTACAGTTCCGGTTTGGTGCGTACTTCTCCATAGATAGAGGCTTTTGAGTGGTAGGGTGCATCAGGGTAGGGTCTGAGCTGTAACTGATACGCTGCTGTAAGGTTCTGCTCTTTGAACATATAACGCAGGTTCTGAAGGGTAGCTGTCTCATGTGCAGCAGTCATGTCAGCCTTGGACAGATAGAGAGACTCCTTTTGATACTGACCGACAGCGGTCAGGTTGGTGTCTTTTAGCCACAGCTCTGTTTTCAGGTCGCTTTTGAGATGAAAATCGCCGGTTTTGAGGTTGTAGTTGCTTTTATGGAGTTTGAGTTGCAGCAGTCTGTTCGTTACATCAGCATCAAAGCTGACCAGACCTTTATCGTTATAAGCTTGTATGGAAGCGTTTGTCTCAAGATGAGAAGTCGCATTTGCATCCAGCTTTTTATGCCACTCTTCAGGCAGTTGAAAGTCAAGCAGGTTGATCGTCAGGTGTTGATACTCGTTTTGTATAAAGTCACCGTGAATAAGAAGCGGCCCTTTCAGCTCTTTTGGGAGTATGAAGGTGTTTTTCTCAAGGGCTTTGATGTTGAGTTTATAGTGGCTTTTGAACTGCTTTTTGGACAGATCAAACACCACATTGGAGACGTTGATGGTCTCATTGTCGGTTTTAACGGTGGCGTGCCCGCGGTAACGGTCATCTTTATAGTTAAGCGACATGTCGTGTTTAAGTGAAAATGGACGGACTGATGCGCTCAGGTCACGGTAACCGCTGAGCTTGTCAGAGTTGACCATGACGTTAATGGAGGAGGGTGAGTAGCGTATATTGTAGGCCAGAGCACCCTTCATAATGACGGGCTGGTCCGTTAAGCGCATCACCTCTTCGACAGGCAGGCCGTTACCCGACATCTTGATGACCTTCTTCCTGCTTTCAAAAGAGATGCTGCCAAGCTCTTTGGACTCCAGCTCTATCGTTGTCTTCTGCGGTGTATAGTCCACAAAGGTCTTGCCTGAGAGTGTATAGTCAGGGTTAAGGCCGGCAAAACGGTCTAAACGTGTCACTGCAAAATCAACCTTGCTTTTTACACCTTGGCCCGAGTAGTGGAGCTTGTTGATCACGACCTTTTCGTACGGTGTTGTCAGTGTTGTTTTATTCAGTCTGCTCTTTTTGAGGTTCAATGAGCCTTTGATGTTCAGTTTTGGTGCCTGATAGTGGGCTGTCTTGATCTTTTTGGCATTAAAGTTGAAGAAAAGGAGCTGTGCATCCGGTTTATAACGAAGAGCAGAATAGTTGACAATAGCGACATTGCTCCATAGAGTAGGGCGAACAACAATGTCACCGTTTTTTTCGCTGTTTGCCTTTACAGTCAATGCAAGATCATTTTTCAGACCCACATCTTTTCGGTACCTCCACGGCAATTTCAGGTTTTTACTTTGAACTTTGGCGTGCCAAAGAAGCGGTTCACTGCTTAGGTTGGCGTCTGCCTCTAAAAAGAGGTCGCCTTGCGCTATCACCTCTTGGTCTGCCATTTTCTGAACAATTTCAAGCGGCATATTATTTGATATTAAATGTAGCTGATTGGCCTTTAAAGATAGTAAAACAGGGCTGTTAAGAGCTTTTGAGTCCATGCTTGCTGATAAATTGTCATTGCCGTAACTGACATCGCCGAAAAGTGCATAATCGTCCTGCAGGTTGAGCGGTTTTGTCTTTTTTGAGGTGAGCTTATAGTCTAAAGCCAAGTCGCTGGTATTAAGATCAAACTGCATTCTCTTGGTGCGAAGCGTATAGTCATCGACCGTTATATGGTAACTGGCATTGAGATCGTTTTTTCCAATGGAACCGTTCAGGTCTAAAGCAGCATGTTTGAGAGGTGCTATCTTCTCTTGATGGTTTATGATGTCAAGTTCAACGTTAAAGGTGCTTTGGTTGAAATCATAGAAGAGGTTTGAAAAGTCAGCATCTATAAATCGGCTCTTCAGCGTGAGGCTGCTGCTTAAGTTCTCCGCACCGACGCTGCCGTTGATCTCCAGGGCAAGAGCAAGAGGGTGCTCAAGCTCAGGTGAGATCAGTGTCGTTGCACTCTTTTCGAGCTGCAGCTCTTGGCTCTGTAAAAAGAAACCGACGGTGTAGGGCGCTTCTATGATACCGCTTCCTTTGGCAGACAGCTGTCCCGTGGCATAGTTGGGGAGAGGATCGTTCTGCTGCGTACGAAAGGAGGTAAGGTCAACACTGTCGATCTCATAATGGTAGTTCCACTCCTCAAGACTCAGCTCACCTGTGAGTGTACCGTTCAAAAGAGTAGCATTAAGTTTGAGAAGGAGGTTGTCAGTGGTGAACTCGGCATCTAAAACGGCGGCTATATATGGAAGTTCTACAGTGGCAACATTGGAAAAGGTGTTGACGTTGCCGTCATAGTGGAGTTTTACAGTAGCCGACGTCCATGACGTCGGGGTTAGAAGAAGAGTAAATGTGTCCTTGGCGTTAAGTGTTCCTGACGACCTGAACCCTTGCAGACTGAGTCTCGCCTGCGTTACATCAGCATCGACCTCCAGGAAGTGGCTTAGCGCTTTTTGCGTCAGGGCTTTTGTGACTGCAGGCGAAAAGAGCAGGACCAACGTCAGTATTACAGGTGTAACAATAAAAAGAGATAGATACTTTAGAACTGTTTTCACGATACTTTTCTGCCTTTATGTCTAATACTATCATACTCACAAAACTTATTAGTCTTAATCCAAAACGAATCATAAAATCAATATAATCCCTTTATTACGCCACCAACTAAACATCTAAATCTCAATAAGGGTAATTTTGTACATAATCAAGGCAGATGTTCTTTAGCGTAGCCATAGCTACGGTGAAGGATATCTCAGAGAAATATGCTTAATGCATGTTTTCTGAGTAAAGTTGACATTAATGACTATGTACAAAATCACCCTTACCCTTCGGGGAGGGCGAGAAGAGGCAACCTTCAAACAAATAGAGCTTCGACTTAGCTATGGCTAGGTCTTCATCTCTCTTCGTTCAAATCTTACCTCTTCTCGCCCTCTTGAGTTTTTAGATGTTTAGTTAGTGGCGTAATATTTACGAAAGCGGAGTGGATGATGACCAATATTATACTGTGTGGCGGAAGCGGAACAAGACTTTGGCCCTTAAGCCGTACATTGATGCCAAAACAGTTTGTCAAGCTCTTTGAGGGTGAATCACTCTTTCAAAAGACCGTTAAGAGAAATCAAAAAGCGTGTGATGCGCAGTTTATCGTCTCCAATGCCGAACAGTACTTTCTGGCTGTCGACCAGATCGAAGAGATGGCGATGAGTAACTACAGAGCCAACTATCTGCTTGAGCCGGTGGGACGCAACACCGCTCCGGCGATAGCGCTTGCCTGTTTTGCTCTCGACGCTGAAGAGATCGTACTGGTCACACCGTCTGACCACCTTATAAAAGATGAAAAAGCCTATCTTGATGCGGTTGACAAGGCGAAAAAGCTGGCTCTTGCAGACAACTTGGTCACATTCGGTATTACGCCGCAGTATGCCGAGACAGGGTTTGGGTACATCGAAGCTGACGGTGAAGATGTCCTCTCGTTTAAAGAGAAGCCGGACGCTCAAACAGCTCAGGCTTATCTTGATGCCGGAAACTACTACTGGAACAGCGGAATGTTCTGTTTTAAAGCAGGGCAGTTCCTTGATGAGCTCAAGAAGTATTCACCGAAGATCTATGAAGCCTCACTTTCTGCCTATAAAAGCGCCAGATCAGACGAGATGATCCGGATCAGTCATGACGAGATGATGACGATCCCTGAGGACAGCATCGATTATGCGGTCATGGAGAGCAGTGACAAGGTCAAAGTGGTCCCTGCCGACATTGACTGGAGTGATCTGGGCAGTTTTGATGCGCTTTATGAGGAGCTGCCGCAAGACAGCAGCGGTAACGCTTCATGTCCGATTGAAAATGCAGAGATCATTACACAAGACTCAAAAGACAATCTTATTATCTCGGAAAAACTGGTTGCGACGATCGATGTAGACGACCTGCTTATCATCGATACGGCTGATGCGCTGCTTGTCTCTAGAAAAGGGAGCAGTCAAAAGGTCAAAGAGGTGGTCAAAACGCTTAAAGAGCGTAACTCTGAACTGCCGAACATCCATGTCACTGCACATAGACCGTGGGGAACATACACGATACTGGATGAGTCAAACGGGTACAAGGTCAAACGTATCGTTGTCAAACCCGGCAAACGTCTCTCTCTGCAAAAACACTATCACCGTTCAGAACACTGGATCGTAGTCTCCGGTACGGCGACCGTGACACGGGGTGAAGAGGAGTTCCTTGTCCGTGCGAACGAATCGACCTACATCCCAATGGGTGAGATACACCGCCTTGAAAACG
The DNA here is from genome assembly GCA_039714575.1 of Campylobacterota bacterium. Lineage (GTDB taxonomy): Bacteria > Campylobacterota > Campylobacteria > Campylobacterales > Sulfurimonadaceae > Sulfonitrofixus. Next base: position 35,803 of record JBDLJE010000004.1, read on the forward strand.
TCGGCAAGATCGACCTGGTTATGATCGAAGCGCAGGTCGGCGAGTATGTTGGCGAAGATGACATTGTCAGGATCTCGGACGATTTTAAAAGGGCTTAGTCTTTCAAGTCCGAGTTATATCATTGTAAATACATATTTAATGTTGCTGTACAGCTTTGGTTGCAAAGCGGAAGGGCTCTTAAGAAGCTTTTTTTGGCAGCAGTGCATAGATGTCGGCGATGTCCGCTTTAAGACGGTACAGTTGACTCGTCTCTCCTGTCTGTAAGGCAGTGTTGAGCGTTGTCAGCATCTGCTGAAGTTTGCTCTCTATGGTGTTGTCTGCACTCTGTTTTGACGCCATGCTCTTGTCTGAAGAGGTCTGTTCGGGCAGGGCGGCCACCAGTTTTTCAAACTCCTCTTTTATCGCTTCGATATTGTACCGGTAGTACATCTCACCGCCTCGACCTTCATAGGACTTCGCTATGCCGTGCGTAATGGCCTGTTCAAAGGGGAACCCTTTCTGCTCAGGGTGGTTGGCGTCGCGGATCTTGAGTTTATAAAGAAATTTGCCAACGGTTTTGGCATCGATATTGTAATCTTTTCCTATCTGTGTCATTGTCTGGAACATAAGTACCTCCTAAATGGTAGTTAAATATATAGTAATTAAAAATAATATAAACAAACTATTATATGACAATTTGACATATTCGTCAGTTTAGCCATAAGAAGATCAGGTGTCAGTTGGCTTCATCTGGCGTAATAGTGTAAGATACGGTTATGAAACAGATACTAGCCATACTATTAATATTCAGCTTTGCACAGGCAGAGCAGTTGACATTGATGTCCAAATCGACGATATTCGGCGTTTTTAAAAAGAACTATGTCACACCGACATGCTATGACAAGACCTATAAACGAAACGGAATTGATCAGACCTGTTTTCTTATGGCGGACGGCCATAAACTCCACATAACCAGAAAACAGGCCAACTTGTATAAGAAGAAGAAGTATGGTCGATATACGATTCGATGCCGATTTGACCAAAAGGCTAAAGTCTTTCATAAGTGCTACATACAGTAGCCGGTCTGCTGCAGGGCAGAAGAGCTCAACTCATTTTCAAGAGAATATACATTATGTTAACCAATGTGTATCTCACTTCCGCACATTCCCGTCTTTGCGGGAATAAAAGATTTTCCGATGCTCTATCTAATTACTGATAAGGCGGAAATGCTGCATACTCAAAATAGTCTGTATCGTTTTTAACCCCTCTTGCGTGTAAGCAAACTTGTGTTGGCTGTAATCAGACCAGTCACCGGTGATGCGGCGTTTTAACACGATACGCAGCTTCTGTGACTCTTTAAAGATATCGATACGTGTCGACACCTTGTTAATGCCGTGGTAGTCGGGAAAGAGCGGATCGTCAGTGACATCTTCCATTTTGTTAAGATAGTGACTCTCCAGTACACCTGTACCCGGCTCGCCCCATTCGAAATTGTGTTTAGAGAGCCAATCATACAGATGCTCCAGGATCTTCTGTTTCAGGATATTGGCATCCTCTTCGGTGTTCTCGCTGCCAAGTGAAGTCTCTGCAAAGTGTGTGTTTGACCTTTTGTCTATCTCGTTGATCAGTTTTTGCAGTTTAGGCGGCTGTGCTACTCGGTCATACTCTCTTGCAAAGTAGATATGCTCCTCTTCTTGATCGTCGCTTCTGATGTGCGTACTGCTTGCAAGTCGCCAGCCGTCCAGACCAAAATAGTCCAGCATCGCTGTCAAGTACGTGTCTCTTGGATAGATCTCATCCAGGTACTCGATGACCCACCCTTTTTCGTCTGACTTTTTAAGGTTCAACACCATATATTCGTGCGTTTTAGCCATTATATACTCCTTAAATATTATTATCCAACCCTGCCCACTTTAAGATGTTCATACGCATAGTTATATGTATATTAACATAGTATTTAAATAAAAGAGATATAAACCTGAGCTGTAGTTCTTGGTTAAGCAGTGATATTTTAAGCCCCTGTTAATCTATGTATGATAATTTATTGTTATAAAGCATGTAAAAGGAGCTAAGATGGCAACAGTTACCTTGACAGACAGTCGTGACGGAAAAAGCTACGAGTTTCCGATACTAAGCCCGACAAAGGGGCCTGATGTTATCGATATCCGTAAACTTTTCGGTGAGACAGGAATGTTTACCTATGATCCGGGGTTTACCTCTACGGCAAGTTGCAGTTCTGATATAACCTTTATAGACGGCGGCAAAGGTGAACTGCGTTACCGCGGTTACGCTATTGAAGACCTTGCAGAGAACAAGAGCTACCTTGATGTCTGTTATCTGATATTAGAAGGGCGGATACCGTATCAAGATGAGCTGATCGCTTTTGATATGGAGATCCGTAAACGCTCTTTTGTGCATGAGGGGCTTAAAAACCTCTACTATGCCCTTCCTGACCAGGCGCATCCGATGGCCATGATGGCCTCAGCGGTCGCTGCCCTCTCTGCCTTTCATTTTGAACATCTTAATATGAAAGACGATTGTGATTACCAGGTGATGTCGCGCAGACTTATAGCCAAGATCCCTACCCTCGCTGCCTTTTCCTATCGCCGCTCGTTAGGGATACCGTTTATCTATCCTGACATAGAACGCTCTTTTACAGAGAACTTTCTTTATATGATGCGTGCCTATCCGGGAGAAGACCTTGAGATCCCTGAGGTTGAAGTTCGCGCTCTGGACACCATCTTTACCTTGCATGCCGACCATGAACAAAATGCTTCGACGTCGACTGTCCGCGGTGTTGCTTCGACAGGTGCACACCCTTATGCTGCTATCTCTGCCGGTATTAACGCTTTATGGGGACGTGCCCACGGCGGGGCCAACGAGTCTGTTATCGCACAGTTGGAGTTTATAGGCTCTATCGACAAGGTAGAGGACTTTATAAAACGTGCTAAAGACCCTGAGGATGATTTCAAACTTATGGGTTTTGGGCACCGTGTCTATAAAAACTTCGATCCAAGGGCTCGTATCTTAAAGGCCCTGCTTGATGAACTTGAAGATGAACTTGGTGTTAACAGCGAACTTTTGGCTATTGCCAGAAAGATCGAAGAGGTCGCCTTGAATGATGAGTACTTCATAAAGAGAAAACTGTATCCTAATATCGACTTCTATTCCGGTTTGATCCTCACGGCACTGAAAATCCCGAAAAACATGTTTACTAATATCTTTGTAATCGGCCGTACGGTAGGATGGATCACACAATGGACGGAGCTCAAACACGACAAAGAGATGAAGATCGCCCGTCCGCGTCAACTTTACACCGGCCCGACTGAGGAAAAGATATAGATGAGTAGCACCAAACAAGAGCTGATACACGATATTGAGACACTGCTTAACAGTTATGGAGATGAAACGCCGCCTACAGAGATCAACCCTGCTCTGTTGGAGTTTATGGACGAAGAGACTCTTAAAAACATTATAGGCTCACTTTTACGTCAAAAAGAGACGGTAAATGAAGACAGTATAGAGTGGCTGGAACAGTTTAAAAAGTATGATTAGGTTCTATAAAAGCTGTCATTAATTAACAGTTCTGTTTACTTTTCTCTATAATTTACATCTATTTTAGGGTTTCAGATCTCCGCATCCTCTCTTTCCAACTGCTTATTTATGTTATTTTTTCTCTCCATACTCCCAAGAAACAGGGCTTTTATTCAAATAACAGCTTTATTATTTAACAGAAAATAAAAACAACAGAATTAAATATAGTTTTTTAAGTTAAATATAACATTAACATTTTATAATTTCAACATAAATAAACTAATTGTTGAGAACTCAACAGATGAAAGCGAGATATTATGGCAAATGTAGATTTAGTTCAACTTACTGAACAGACCAAAAAAATGACAGCAATGGTTGTCGAAGATGAAAAAGTAGCAAATGAGCTGTTAAGCTCAACATTCAAAAACTTTTTTTCTGACGTAACTTCTGCTTTTAACGGTAAAGAAGCGTTGGAGATGTACTCTAAAAATGCACCGGACATCGTGTTTGTAGACATTATCATGCCTGAGATGGACGGTATTGAACTTGCACGTCGTATCCGTGAGATCAACCCGACTCAGATCATTATCGTGATCTCTGCATCTAACGACATCCAGAAGATCTCTGAGTCTATCGAGATCGGTGTTAACAGCTTTATCCAAAAGCCGATTGACACGAAAAAGATCATCGAACTTCTTACGAACGTAACAGCTTTGATCTCCAGAAAGAAAAAGATCGAGACAAAAACATTCTCAATCTCTCTTCCTCTTGATCTTTATGAGCTTGTTGATGAGAATGCAAAAGCTGAAAGCATCTCTAAAAACGCTGTTATTATTCGCGCCCTACGTGACTTTTATAACGACTAATTAGACGCTCTGCTCTACTTTCTCTGCCTTTTGGACACCCTTAGGCAGAGTGATATGAAAACAAGTTCCCTCTTCCCTGTTTTCCGCATATATTGACCCATTCATATTGTTGGCAATGATCTGATGTGACATATAGAGACCCAGCCCTGTCCCCTGTGTCTGATGCTTCGTTGTGAAGTACGGCTCAAATATCTGCTCTATATCTTTTTTACGGATACCTCCGCCATTATCTTGTACAGTGATCTTGACGTTCAAGCCGTCTGTATAGGCCTTGATCTTTATGGCACCGCTTTTAGTATGTGCCGCTATAGCTTCGCGCGCATTATTGATAAGGTTGATCAGTACTTGTATAAATTCGTTTTTATGCCCAAAAACAGCGATCTTCTCTTCAATATCAATGATGATCTCTATCTTGTTGTACTCCATCGCTTTTGAGACAAGGGTCATGACCGAGTCAACGGCACTGCTGACATAAAAGAGCTCCCCTTTGTCATTATGTTTGAAAAAGGTCCTGAAGTCATCGATGGTACTTGACATGTACTGCAAAACGGAGTTGGCCCGAGTGTACTCTCTTTCAAGTTTCTCTTCATCAAGAGTACCGAGTTGACTGGAGACATAGAACTCCTGCATGATCAGAGCAATAATGTTAAGCGGTTGCCGCCATTGATGGGCGATGTTCGCAACCATCTCCCCCATGGACGCCAGACGGGCCTGTTGATACATTATGTGGTCTTTTTTGCGGTTGGCCTGCACCTCCGCTTCAACACGCTGCGCCAAGTCAGTGTTGAGTTCATTAATATTGCGCTGCTGCTGTATCAAGGTCTGTTCCAGCTCTTTTTGCTGGGAGATGTCGGTAATAAAAGCGAAGGTTCGAACGCGATGTTCGGGCAGGTTGATAGTGGTCGCATTGACAATAGTGTGGAACTCTTTTTTGTCTTTGGTGACAAAGGTCAGCTCATAGGTGCGTTGGATGTTTGCATTGATGGTCTCTGCCTGTGCTGCGCAGAGCTGCTGCTGTTCATCGACTAAAGCCAGCAGTTCGTAGGGTTTTCGGCCTAAAAGTTCACTCTCTTTATACCCTAGCATGTTGGCAAATGAGTGGTTGATACTGATGATGTTCAGCTCTTCATCAAGCAGCCAGAACCCCTCTTTGGTCGAATCGATAATGGCTTTGTAGAGATCGTGCTCTAAAAAGTTCTCTTTTGCGGCAATAGTGACGTCGTTGGGATAGATACTAAAATAGAGTCTTGTCTTAATCTTTTGCTGCAGTACAGGGATGATCTGAAGTTCACGTCCCTCTTGCATTAAAAGCGAATAGACCTCGTTGATAACGGACTCTTCGCCGGTGTGAAGCTGTATGATGACTTTTTGGCCGTTTGTGATCTGTGTGTCGTAATACTCTTGAAGTTGTGTCAAGTCTGTAAAGTCATAGGTTAGGTGCTTCATAAAGGCATTCTTTGGGTTATATAGTTAAAACTAATAGTTCATGTATTGTAGCACAATGCTCTCAAGAGCACAACAGATATAATGTCCTCTCTCAGAGGAGAAAGAAGATCGTCTTTTATCATAATTTAAGCATTTCATCTGTATACTTCCGCCCAAGAAGCAATTCTTACTACAACGGCCCCATCATCTAATGGTTAGGATTCATGGTTTTCATCCATGCCATAGGAGTTCAAATCTCCTTGGGGTCACCACTTCTCAAACATCAACAAACTCCATAAATAACTTTAATCTATATCAACATATACATTTAGAGATGCCCTTTATCAAGCACCCTGCTTTTATATCCATTTACTATGTTTAAGGCACTGTGTATTCATCTGTAATCTGCGTCTTTTAACGCTTGTTTCATCCCCTCTGTATAGGGCATCTCTCGGCAGTATTGTCCGCGTGTTAAGGAAATTTAGCTAAAATTCTAACACTAAATAAAAGGGTGATCTGAAGTCACTCATATAATTATCAGGATATTTTATGTTACGTTTTGCCCCAAGCCCGACCGGTGATATGCACATCGAAAACCTACGCGTTGCGTTGTTTAACTATATTGTCGCTTCTCAGCGCGGTGAAGAGCTGATGGTTCGTATTGAAGATACGGATAAAGAGCGAAATATTGAGGGCAAAGACAAAGAGATCCTCGACATTTTAGGCCTTTTTGGTATCGAATACACTAATGTTACTTATCAGAGTGAGAACCTGCGTTACCACCGTATGATGGCGATACAGCTGCTGCAAGACAAAAAAGCTTTTAGCTGCTTCTGCACCCCTGCAGAACTTGAGGTTAAACGTGAGGTCGCTAAAAAAGCAGGTAAACCTTTCCGTTATGACGATGTCTGTACACACCTGCCTCATGAGATGGTCATCGACAACGAAAACCCTTTCACTATCCGTCTTCGCCGTCCTGAGACAGCTGTTGTCACGCCGGACCTTATTAAAGGCGAGACCAGCTTTGCACCCGAAGATATAGACTCTTTTATCATCATGCGTGCCGAAAAATACCCTACGTACAACTTTGCCTCTGCAGTTGATGACATGTTAAGTGACATCTCTTTAGTTATCCGCGGTGAAGACCATATGAGTAACACGCCTAAGCAGACAGCGGTACGTGATGCTCTCGGTTATGACAAAACGATGGCGTTTGCACACCTGCCGATCATCTTGAACACAGAAGGTAAAAAGATGAGCAAGCGTGATGACGCCTCTTCTGTCAAGTGGCTTCTTGAAGAGGGATTCCTCCCTTCTGCGATCAGCAACTATCTGATCCACCTTGGGAACAAGACACCAAAAGAGATCTTTACGCTTGAGGAGTCTCTGGAGTGGTTTGATCTTAAAAACATCTCAAAGTCCCCTGCCCGTTTCGATATTGATGAATTGAAGTTTATTAACGGTCAGCATCTGCGCAACATGGAGGCTAAAGAGCTCTCCCGCTATGTCGGTTTTGCTGACGAAGCGATCGGTCAGATAGCGAAGATCTATCTTGAAGAGGCGCGCACGCTTAAAGAGCTTCGCCCGAAGATCGAAGCACTTTTTGCAGAGAAGGTCATTCCTGAAGAGTTCACAGAACAGGCAGAGGTGATGCGCAAAGTGATCATCGCTGCACCGTACTTTGAAGAGTTCGATGACTTTAAAGCGCACATCATGAAAGAGAGCGGTCTAAAAGAAAAGAACTTTTTCAAACCGCTTCGCCTGCTTCTGACAGGTGCGGACAACGGCCCTGAAGTAGCCGATCTGTATGTTTACCTTAAAGACTTTATGGGAGAGATCGTCAAATGAGTGCATTGATCAATATCTTTTCAGGAGTCTTAAGCATAATTGAGCAGTTGGTATGGATTTATAGTTGGATAATAATTATAACTGCTCTACTCTCGTGGGTACGTCCTGATCCTTATAACCCGATCGTACAATTTTTGAATCGTATCACTATTCCTGCTTATGAATTAGTGAGGCGTTTTGTTAAAAAAACATTTTATAATGGTATAGACTTTGCTCCACTGATTATTATTATTACATTGCAGATAGTCATGTTGATTCTTCGCGAAGTTCGACACGCTCTGTAATGAAATATTTTATTTTACTTTTTACAACACTTTCGCTTTTTGCGGAGGTACAACTTGAGCAGATCAACACAAAGCCCAGCTCTCTTGCCAAGAACTTTATGATCTGGCGGTTCCTGCATCAAGACATTACACCGGCTCAGGCAGATGAGGCCTTTTATCAGTATCGTGATGTCAACACCCGTCTTTTTAAGGCCTACGCTAAAAAGTCTGACCGTGAAGAGGTGGTTTATACGGCGGAGTGTCTGGCCCTGCCGACCAAAGAGCTGGTAAAGAGTAATGACATCTCTTGTATCAAGATGGGGCTCTCGCCGTATAAAGCATCCGTTATCAACGCGCGTGACCGAAACCGTCTTGCGAGACTGCTTGACAGTGAAAAGACATCTACCTGGATCGAGATGATGAACGACCTGCTTCAGACCAAGCGTGTAACGGACTTGAGGCAGTACGAACCTTCGACCTTTATGTATCTTTTTTTAAATGCCGGTACCAAGTTCAGACAAAAGAACCTTAATCGGGCACTTCCTTCTGTCTATATAGAAGAGATCCGAAAACATTGGGGTTTCAGCCGTTTTGTCGTTTTGGTCGTGACGGACAGCCGTTACGGCAACCTTCAAAAAGAGCTTTTAAAGATCGATGCCTCTGCAAAGCTGAACTCTGAAACGCACTTCTATCTGGCGATGAATGCGATCGAGCATGAGCAAAATGACAATGCACTTGCACACCTTGAAAAGGTACACACCCTCGCCTACTACCGTTCGCATAAAGACAAGGCGCTCTTTTGGCAGTACCTGATCACCAAAGATAAAAAGACCCTGGAGCAGCTGGGCGAGAGTTTTGATATCAACATGTACTCCCTCTACGCCAAGGAGAAGCTTGGCATCGAGGTCACCAACTTCTACACGAAGCTGCCTACCTACGAAAGCAACACGACCAAAGCGGATCTGACAGACCCTTTTGTCTGGAACGAACTGCTTATAGAGATCAGAGAGACCCCTAAAGCAGAGCTGCAAAAGCTCGCAGACAAGTACGCCAATGAAGAGATGCTGCCGCTTCACTCGTTCATCTACGAGAAGGCCTCCGGTTACAAAGAGATGGGTTACATCATGCCGTATGACAAGTACATGCAAGACCTCTCCAACGAAGACAAGGCGATGTATTACGCTTTGATGCGTCAAGAGAGCCGTTTTATTCCTGCAGCGCTGTCACGCTCTTATGCGCTCGGCCTTATGCAGATGATGCCGTTTCTGGTCAAGGCACTGGACAAAGGCTTCAAAGAGAAACGTCACTCGTTCGAGGAGATGTTCGATCCTGAAAAAAACATACAGTACGCTAAAAAGCATATCGCCTGGATGCAAAAAAGTCTTTACCACCCTGTTCTTATGGCCTACGCCTATAATGGCGGCATGGGCTTTACCAAGCGCTACATCACAAAAGAGAACTGTTTTACCGACGCTAAGTATGAGCCGTTTATGAGTATGGAGATGATGGTCAACTCTGAGAGCCGTGAATACGGTAAGAAGGTGTTGAGCAACTATGTGATCTATAAAAAGATCCTGGGTGAGAAGGTCTCTATTCTTGCTCTATTTGATAAGTTATCTCAGCCCGCACAGTGTGATCGCTTTCGAGCACCAAAATAAGCTTCTCGACAGGAAGTCTGTAGCGGACATAATAGTAACGGTTCCAGCTGTTTCGGACAGGCATCAGATCCACTAAAAGATCATCATGGTCCAAAGCCTCGGACGCCAGCGCATTTTCATCGTTTAGCAGCAGTACATAGTCTTGATCACCGGGTGTTTGACTTCTATCGAAGTAGAGAACATTATCGTGTTCAGGGTTGTAAAAAGAGATCAAAAAGTGGGCGAACCCATCGGTATACTTCGGGTAGACGTCATTAAGATAGACGGCTGCCAGGATGGTCTCGCTTTTGTTGTCGCTGTTGAGCAGGCGTACGTTTTTATAACTGTTCGCCGCATTTTCGTTTTCCGAGGAGAGTGTGTAGGTGTCAAAATGGCTGCTGCATCCGCTGAACATTGTTACTGACAGGACAAAAAATATGATGAACTTTCTCAAATAAAAACCTAAATTATTGTGTTGGCAAAAGTATAACCTATTCAGATTGAAACTCCCTACTGTATGGGTTTATTACGCCATTCAACAGACTTTTACTGACATTTGTCTATAATCTTTTAAAATTTACAGATGGAAAATATTTTGCGAAAACGTCTAGCAGTAGCTTTTACCGGTCCCTCAAACAGCGGTAAGACCACACTGATATTAAAAGTGGCCAGAAAGCTCATCCATGAGCATAAGATGGAGGTTGGGATCGTTAAACATGACCCAAAGGACAAGGCACGCTTCGACACACCCGGTAAAGACAGTTACAAGTTTACTGACACCGGTGCGAAAGTCGTTGTGACCTCCCCTCACAAAACAACCTACTTCTCAAGCAAACATCAAGAGTTTGAAGAGATCGTCAGTATGTTCGGTGATGTTGACATGGTGTTGGTCGAGGGGTTGAAAAACCTTCCTCTTCCGCGTATCAGCATCTTTCGTGACAAGATCGATGAAGAGTACTTTCCCTATATGAACGTGTTGGCTGTCGACGAGAGTATCGATCTGAACACATATGCTCTTCCCGAAGATGTGAGTGTGCTGGATCTTAACAATGAAGATGACGTCATAACGTGGATCTTAAACAATGCAAAGGCTGTGTAGATGAAAGAGATATTAAGCGCCATACAACGTGCTGCGATACGTATTAAAGATGAGATCGATACTAAAGATATCGGGTATTCGCAACAGCAGAACGCTACAGGCGACACGCAGCTGCAGCTTGATATCAAGTGCGATCTTGTCTGCGAAGAGGAGTTCTCTAAAGCAGAAGTGATCAACACGATCGTCAGTGAAGAGCAAGAGCATAAAGTCGTAATGAGTGAAGATGCACAGTACTTTGTTGCATTTGACCCTCTTGACGGCTCCTCTCTTATCGACGTAAACCTGAGTGTCGGTTCCATCTTCGGTATCTATGACGGCTCATTTGGCGTAAAAGACCTGGTAGCGGCGTGTTATGTGGTCTACGGTCCGCGTACCGAACTTGTCTTTGCTTATGAGGGCGAAGTGAAGTTCTACCTGCTACAAAACGGGGTGTTCGAGTTTATCAAGAACATCAAACTCAATGAGAAAGGCAAGCTGAACGCACCGGGCGGTACACAACAGAACTGGCCTGCACACCATAAAGAGATGGTCGACGGCCTTTTTCAAGAGGGTTACCGTCTTCGTTACTCCGGCGGTATGGTCCCTGACCTTCACCAGATCCTTCTTAAAGGGGGCGGACTCTTTTCATATCCGTCGACCTCGGACACGCCTAAGGGTAAATTGCGTATGCTTTACGAGGCACTTCCGTTCGCCTTTATCTTTATGATGGCCGGCGGTGACCAGACGGATGGTAAAAACGACCTTCTGACTATGGATGCAGCACACATTCATGACACGACACCATGTTTTTTCGGTTCCAAATATGAGATAGCAAGAGTCAAAGATGTCTACACAAGAAGCTAGTGTCTTTGAAGAGCGTCTTGACGCCGAGCTGGCCAAGATGCAGCAGTGTCAAGTGGAAAAAGCGGTGAAAAGCTGCAGCCTGTGCGAGTTCTACATCGGCTGTGACATCCGCAGAGCCTATGTCCAAGCCGTTTATGACTCCATGTCCAAAGGCGAGACAGGCGGATTTGAGTTCTAACTATTGATAACACGCGCCCTGCGCTTTTAAAATTTACAGAGAGAGAAGAAAATGAGCAACTATTACACAACCCCGATCTACTACGTCAACGGCGAGGCGCATATCGGTCACGCCTATACAACGTTTATTACGGACATGCTGGCACGCTACTCACGTCTTAAAGGTGAAGAGACCTACTTTTTGACAGGTACGGACGAGCACGGTCAGAAGATCGAAGAGTCGGCAGCTAAAGCGGGCAAGCCGACACAAGAGTTCGCTGATGAGATCTCGGCACTGTTCAAAGACCTTTGGGATGAGTTTGAGATATCTTACGACCAGTTCATTCGTACAACAGATGATGAACACAAAGCCGGTGTACAACATGCGTTTAAAAAGATGTTAGACAAGGGCGATATCTACAAGGGTGAGTACGAGGGGAACTACTGTGTCAGCTGTGAGACCTTCTTCCCGGAGTCTCAGCTCATCGACGGTGAGTTCTGCCCGGACTGCGGCCGTACGACGAATACGGTCAAAGAGGAGAGCTACTTTTTCAGACTCTCAAACTATGAGCAGAAACTGCTGGATTACTATGAGGCGCACCCGGACTTTATCTTGCCGAAGTCTCGCCGTAACGAGGTCATCAACTTTGTAAAAGGCGGGCTCCACGATCTCTCTGTAACGCGTACGTCATTCAGCTGGGGCGTCCCTATACCTAAAGACCTTAATGACGACAAACACGTTATGTACGTCTGGCTGGATGCTCTTCTTAACTACGTGACAGCACTGGGTTACGGACGCGATGACGCTAAGATGGAGCTATGGCCTGCACATATGCATGTTATAGGGAAAGACATCCTGCGTTTCCACGCTATCTACTGGCCGGCGTTCTTGATGAGTCTTGACCTCCCTCTTCCTAAACATATCGCGGCTCACGGCTGGTGGACACGTGACGGTGAGAAGATGTCAAAATCCAAAGGCAATGTGGTCTCTCCTAAAGAGGTCTCGGACCTTTACGGTGTTGAGAACCTTCGTTACTTTATGATGCGTGAGGTGCCGTTCGGACAAGACGGTGACTTCTCACAGCGTGCTTTCATCGACCGCATCAACTCTGACTTGAGCAACGACCTTGGTAACCTGCTTAACCGTATCATCGGTATGAGCGGCAAGTACAGCGACTTTGTCATTGACTCTGTTGATGTCGAGAAGTACCATGGCGCTGAGCTTAAAGAGATGTATGAGACCTTGGATGTCGTAGAAAGACATCTTGACGAAGTGCAGACGCACCGTTTTCTCGAAGAGCTGTGGAAGGTCTTTACCATCGGCAACAAGGCTATTGAAGCACACGCGCCATGGGTGAAGATCAAAGAGGGCAAGAGAGACGAAGCCTTGGCAACGGTTGCACTTGTAGCAAACGTGTTGGCTAAAGCTTCTCTTCTGTTACACGCCTTTATGCCTAAGACAACAAACACGATCGCTGACACACTTGGTTTCGAGATCAACACGGCGAGTTATAACGGCCTTTTAAAAGAGAAAAAACTGCTTGAGACTTTTACTATTAAAAAGATCGGGCCGCTTTTCCCTCGCGTTGAAGAGCCTCTGATGGCAGAAGCACCAAAAGCGATGATGGAGCCGGAGCCAAAGGCGGAGAAAAAAGCTAAAGAGAGCAAAAAAGCTGCACCGGCAAAAGAAGATGCTGCCGGACTGATCACCTTTGATGAGTTTTTCAACACAACATTGAAGATCGGTACGGTCGTTGAAGCCGAAGAGGTGCCAAAAAGTAAAAAGCTTCTCAAACTGCAGGTCGATCTTGGTGAAGATGAACTTCGTCAGATCGTTGCAGGGATCAAAGACTACTACTCGGCTGAAGAGCTGGTCAACACGCAGGTCTGTGTCGTTGCCAACCTCAAACCGGCAAAACTGATGGGCATCATGTCTGCCGGTATGCTTCTGGCTGCCAAAGATGATGACGGACTCTCTCTTGTCCGCCCTGAGAAGCCGCGTAAAGCAGGATCTTCTATTGGCTGATAGAGACTAGAGACGTATAGCAGTGCGCCTCGAAAACCTTCTCGCCCTCACCCAGGGAACCTTACAGAACCAACCCTTCGTCACCCGCTTCGACGGCATCAGTTTTGATGCTAAAAAAGTGAAACGCGGCAACCTCTTTATCGCTTTTAACAACCGTGATATCGATGAAGCGATCTTGCACGGTGCCTACGGGATCATTTTTGACAAACCCACACAGATAGCCGACAACGAGATCGCCTGGATCAAGGTCGGCAACGTTGACGACGCGCTGATGCGTCTGCTGCGTTTTCATCTCATCGAAAAAGAGCTTGATGTCTATGAGACAGACCTTATCACCATTAAACTGGCCCGGCAGATCATGACGGACAGCAACTTCCTGGTCTTGGGAAAGTCCATCAAAGATGACTTTATGACACTCTGGGAGGTGCCGGAGAAGGCGAAGATACTCTACTGTCCCAAACTGATCGATAGAGACACCTTTGTGGCGTCAAAAACCCTGCCCAATGCATATAAAGATGAAGTCACGATCGTTGAGCAGACCCTTTTTGAGACCTCGTTCATCTTCAGTGACATCTTTTATGAACGTCAGCTTCTCTCACCTTTTTTTATCTCCTATCTGGAGCGACTGTTAAACTTTTACAAGATGCACGGCATTAACTACCGGCTGCGGTCCTTTACGCCGATCGATAATTTTGAGGCGGTCTTTACCAACAAGGACCTTAGTATCAAAGAGTTCGGTGCAAGTGACCGTGTGCTTATCTTTGAGCCCGATTTTGAACTCATTCACTCACAGATCTCATTTTTGACCCGTCAAGCCAACTGGGCGAAGATCATCTACATCCTGCCTAAAGCAAAGGCACTTCCTTTTGAGAATATCGAGGGTATATTTACGTATGAGTCACAAGAGGAGATCATTGAGATCTTAAGAGAACATTCATTTCATTTTGCCTTGATCGCAGAGCAGGACAGAACGTTGTTGGAGCACACTGCGTTACATAAACCGGTAGAACAGTTAACACTTTTTTAAGACAGAATAGTAAAGAGAGGATCATAAGATGAAACGAAGAGAGTTTTTAACAACGGCAGCGGCAACAACGGCTGCAGGTCTTTTGAGCGGCTGTAACGACTCTAACCGTCAAGCTATCGACTACTCTAAACATCCCGGAAAAAAAGATATCGGTGACAAAGATGTCAATGTCAATCGCAGCCGAAAGACCAAGATCACTCTGGCTACCTCATGGCCGGCACACTTCCCTATTATGGGAACCGGTGTTGACCGTTTTGCCGAAAACGTCAAAAAAGCCAGCGGTGGAACATTGGACATCAAGGTCTATCCTAAAAACACCCTCATCCCTGCCCTGGCCGTCTTTGACGCGGCCAGCAGCGGACAGATCGACGCCTTTCACTCAGGGCCATACTACTGGAAAGGCAAAAACTCCGCCTTCTCGCTCTTC
The DNA here is from genome assembly GCA_039714575.1 of Campylobacterota bacterium. Taxonomy (GTDB): domain Bacteria; phylum Campylobacterota; class Campylobacteria; order Campylobacterales; family Sulfurimonadaceae; genus Sulfonitrofixus. The sequence continues at coordinate 50,933 of JBDLJE010000004.1, forward strand.
AGCGGTTTTCCGTTCGGTATGACGGCAGAAGAGATCAACTCCTGGATGATCTACGGCAACGGTATGACGCTCTGGCGCAAACTCTATGCCAAGTACAACCTCCACCCTCTTCTGGGCGGCAACACAAACATTCAGATGGGCGGCTGGTTCAGAGAGCCTCTGAAGTCGCTTGAAGATATGCAGGGTCTTAAGATGCGTATCCCCGGTCTTGGCGGCGAGCTCTTCTCCAAGCTTGGGGTCAACCCTATTTTACTTCCTGCCGGTGAGATCTACACCTCTTTAGAGCGTGGTGTCATCGACGCGACAGAGTGGGTCGGACCGGCACTCGACATGAAGATGGGCTTTTACAAGGTCGCTCCTTACTACTACTCAGGCTGGCACGAACCGGGTTCCATTCTGGAACTTACCTTCAACCAGCACAAGTGGAACAAGCTCTCTTCGGAGCATCAGGCGATCATCGAGATGGCCTCTTCGCAGATGAACGCCGACATGGCAAGCGAGTTTCATTACGAGAATATGAAGTCGTTGGACCTGCTGAAACAGAAAGGCGTCGAGATCCAGAGCTATCCTGCCGATGTTATTGAGGCTGGCAAAAAGGCCTTGGTTGATGTCCTGAATGAACAGAGCGCTCTCAACAGTGACTTTAAAGAGGTTGCTGACGATGCTGTTGCGTTTTTAGCACAGTCCAAGGCGTGGTCAAAAGCAAGTCTGCATTACTTCTTAAACACGCGGGAATAATTTCTCCGTTAGACCTGTAGTGCTATAATTCATAATAAATAAAAAAACGAGACTCTATGCGTTATTTAACTCTCTTATTTCCTTTTTTCCTTTTGGCCCAAGAGCTTGTACTGGTGGACAAAGTCACGCAAAAGCCCCTTGCCAATGCGCAGTTTATTCAAAATCACAGGCTGACGTTTAGTGACGAGAGCGGAAAAGTGGTCTTTGACACCAACAGAACAAAGCTCGCCCATGTTAAAGCCTACGGCTATCGCCCTTTTCACTGGGAAGTGAATGCAACAGCAGAAAGGTTGGAAATCGAGCCTATTAAGGTCAAGAGTCTTTACGTCTCATTCTGGGCGGCCAGTCCAAAGTCCAAGACCTTTAACAACGCGATGCATCTTATTGACACCACAGAGGCAAACAGTCTGGTCATCGATGTTAAAAGCGAACAGGGGCAGATGTCGTACAAGACGGGTGTCAAAGAGGCCAGTGCTATGGATGCGCACTACTACCGTGCCATCAAAGACATGCCAAGCTATATGAAGCGTCTGAAAGAGAAAAAGATCTACACGATTGCGCGTATCGTCTGTTTTAAAGATGAGTTGAGCGCTACTAACCATCCCGAGCGTGCTGTTAAACGTACTGACGGCACGGTCTGGCGCAATGCCGCCAAGATGGCGTGGGTAGACCCTTTCAACCCAGATGTGCAGGACTACATCATCAGTATCGCTGTCGATGCGGCAAAGCAGGGTTTTGACGAGATCAACTTTGACTATGTCCGTTTTCCGGCCAAAGACGACCTGCTCTTTTCTCAGGAGAACATAGAGGAGAACCGTCTTAAAGCCATAGAGTTTTTCATTAGAAAAGCTACACGCCGTCTTCGCCCTTACGGTGTTTTCTTGTCTATCGACACCTACGGCTATGTTGCCTGGAACACAAAAAACGACACCAACATCGGTCATCGGACCGAAGTCCTTGCCAAACATGCAGACTACCTTGCGCCGATGCTCTATCCGTCCGGTTTCAACAAAGGTATCTTGGGTATAGACGACCCCGCAGCAGAACCGTACCGTGTCATTAAAGCGACGCTGTTAAAGATGGAAGAGACCGTTGAACCGGTGCGTCTGCGTCCATGGCTGCAATACTTTAAAGATTATGCTTTCTCGCGTAAACACTACAACCATGACGAGATCCGTGAACAGATCCGTGCCAGTGACGACACCAACTGCAGCGGATGGATGCTCTGGAACCCGTCAAGCCGTTATAACCGTGGCGGGTTAATACTAAACGATACTATTGAAGAGAAGTAGCTGTTAAGGTTCACAGTGCTGGAGAAACTGTGAATTGCAGGTAACTGTCTTATGCTTTTTTGACGAAAGCGGCTGTGATCTGCATCGCACCAAAGCCCGGGATCTTACAGTCGATGTTATGGTCGGGTTTGTCCAGGAGTCTGCCTATCTTGAACTTCGTACCTATCTTGACATCCGATGAAGCACCTTTGACTTTCAGATCTTTAATGACCGTTACGTTGTCACCGTCCTGCAGAGGCGTACCGTTGGCATCTCTAATGATGAAAGCGCCCTCTTCTACCGCATTTTTAGACCACTCATGCGCGCATTCAGGGCAGACATACAGCTCGCCGTCTTCGTAAGTATATTCGCTGCCGCACTCCGGGCAGTTTGGTAGTTGTTCCATAGTTGTTCCTTAATTGTTGTATGACTGCGGTTACCTTGCTACTTTAATTTCTCTGCCACAAGCTTATTTACTACTTGTGGGTTTGCTTTGCCACCGGTAGCTTTTAGAACTTGCCCGACGAAGAAGCCAAGTAGTTTGGTATTGCCTGCCCTGAACTTGGCGACGTTGTCTGGGTTTTTTGCAATTATCTCATCGATAATAGGTGAAATCTTAGATGGGTCACTTATCTGTACAAGCCCTTTAGCTTCAACGATTTGAGCAGGACTTTCTCCACTCTTCACCATCTCATCAAATACCTGTTTAGCAATTTTATTTGAGATAGTCTCTTCATCAACCATCTTGACAAGCTCTGCTACCTGCTTTGCACTGAACTTAAGCTCGCTTACTTGCATCTGCTTTAGCTCTCTAGCCACCTCGTTTGTCACAATGTTAGCGAGATTTACAGGGCTTTTAAGCACAGCTAGAGACGCTTCATAAAAGCTTGATAATTGCTCATCACGAGCTAGAGTATTAGCGACTTCACTGTTTAGTCCAAGCTCATCTGTGTACTTGTCAAACAGAGCTTGTTCGCTCTCACTCATAGCCGCCACTTCACCATCTACTTGCACTTTTTTTGCTTGTGGTTCAGGTGTGCTATCAGCTGTTTTTTTCTTTTTAGCATAAGAGTCTTTGAGACCTACGATTTTATTAAATACCGGCTTTTCATCGGTGTAGTCAATCGGGTCAGCGTAAAAATATCCTTGTCTCTCAAACTGGAATCTAACATCTGGTTTTTCAGTTATAACGGCTCTCTCAACAAGAGCACTGTTTACAACTTCCAGAGAGTGAGGGTTTAAGTCCTCTAAGCTTTCCGGTGCTTCTGCGGAGTATAGCCTGTCATAAAGTCTTACTTCTACAGTTTTAGCACTCTTTGCATCTACCCACTGGATAGCACTTTTGACCTTGATACCGCTAGTATCTGAGCCACTTTTAGAATCCTTATGATACTCAGCTTTGATCTCAGTAATGTTTCCATCAGCATCTTTGATGACTTCCTTACAAGTGATGATATAAGCATGTTTAAGACGTACGCTCTGCTCTGGTGTAAGACGGAAGTAACCTTTTGGAGGATTTTCCATAAAGTCAGAGCGCTCAATATAGATCTCTTTAGAAAAAGGTATCTTTCTTGAACCCTCTTTAGGTACGTCTTCTGGGTAGTATGAAGCATCAAGCTCTTCACTGCCTTCATAGTTTTCAATCGTTACTTTCAGAGGGTCAAGTACACACATAACACGCGGTACTTTTGTATTGAGATCATCTCGTATACAGAACTCAAGCTGTGCAACATCGACCATTGAGTTTGCTTTTGCTATACCAATTTGATCACAGAAGTTTAAAATAGACTCTGGCGTATAGCCTCTTCTTCTGTACCCGGCAATTGTTGGCATACGAGGGTCATCCCAGCCGCTAACCTGACCATCTTCGACTAGCTCTAAAAGCTTTCTTTTACTCATAACCGTATAGTTAATACCAAGTCTTGCAAACTCATGCTGGTAAGGACGTGGTGATGTAAGCCCTAGAGTGTCAAGTACCCAGTCATAAATATCACGGTTGTTTTCAAACTCCAGTGTACAAAGAGAGTGAGTAATCCCTTCAAGGTAGTCAGACAGACAGTGAGCAAAGTCATACATTGGGTAGATAGACCATTCATCCCCTGCTCGGAAGTGGTGCGCGTGTCTGATGCGATATAAAAGCGGATCTCTCATTTTCATATTGGCTGCACTCATGTCGATCTTAGCTCTTAGTACGTGTTCACCATCTTTAAACTCGCCATTTTTCATTCGCTCAAAAAGGTCTAGGTTCTCTTCAATACTGCGCTGTGCATATTTGCTGCGTTTTCCTGCTTCTGTAACCGTCCCACGAAGTTCACGCATCTCTTCTTCATTTACACTGTCAACATAGGCCTTGCCCATTTTAATAAGCTCAACTGCGTAATCATATATCTTAGGAAAGTAATCAGAAGTGAACTGAACACTTTTACCAAAGTCAAATCCAAGCCACTCTACCGCATCTTTGAGAGCCTCAACATACTTTGTATCTTCTTTAGTGGGGTTGGTATCATCCATTCTAAGGAAACAGCGACCATTATAGTCATTTGCGATACCAAAGTTTATAACGATAGATTTAGCGTGTCCAATGTGTGGGAAGCCATTTGGCTCTGGAGGGAATCTTGTAACAACCTCTTTGTACTTGCCTGATTTTAAGTCTTCTTCAACGATAGTACGTAAAAAATCTTTGCTCTCACTCATTATTATTAAACCTTTTGATTTTGAAACTTTTTATAAGCGCTGTATTTTATCAAAATTAGTGCTTATTGCATCTTAGATAATGGGTTTATTTTAGATGCTCTCTAGGTGATGTAAAATATAGACATAATGGTTTTTGGAATATATGAGTTAATTAAACTTATTAGTTGTTAAAAGTGCTTAAAAATCAATATTATCATTCTGTTTAGAGTGAAGCGCTAAAGCTTTTAAGCAGTGCCCTCTTCTCTTTACTCTGCGGCAAATATTCCTCTACAAGTTTGTGAAAGGCTTTAGAGTGGTTCATGTGCACCATGTGGGCGAGTTCGTGGAAAACTATCCTGTTTGTTTGTCAACCAAACGACCAGTAATGAACTTGTGTAGTACACTGGACATTAGTGTTTGGTAAGGAAGTCCTTCTTCTACTGCAAACGTTTTGATGGCTTCAAGGTCTTTAGAAGACATTCTTAAGTTAACTCTTTTGTCTTTTTTTAGAGTGTTTCTTGCAACCTCTTGATGAGAAGTGATCTCTTCTTTAAGGTTTTCAACTGAACTCCATTCACCAGACTCAAGAGAATCCAGAAGTTCACTCTCTTCTTCGCTTAAATTAAATTCTTTCATTTTGAATCCTTTAAATATTGTTTAGTTAGCTTACGACTTGGAATAATTGTCTTTAAAAACCGTTCTTTAGCATTCTCTACAAAAGGGATGGCAATCACATAGTCTTCAATTTTTACTATCAAGATCTTTTGATGAGAAAACCTCTCCTTATTGGGATGTTCTACAATATCAAGCAAGTCACCGCTTTCAATATGTGAAACGATTTGTTCAAAACTTAGGTTTCGTTCTTTTTTTAATAAGAGGTTTTTCTCTGGATTCCAATTATAAGTAATCATTAGTAAATTTTAGCACTATGTGTGCCTTTTGTCAATACACTGTTGAAGTGAGCAATGATCAGTTTAATCTTATACAACTAAAATCACTAAAGTGATGCACTAAATTGTTTCAACAATGCCTTCTTCTCTCTGCTCTGAGGAAGATACTGTTCAACAAGTGTGTGAAAAGCTTTGGAGTGGTTCATGTGGACCATGTGGGCGAGTTCGTGGACTATGACGTAGTCTATGCACTCTTTCGGGGTCTGCATGAGATGGATGTTGAAGGTGATGACGCCGCTGCTTCGGCAGTTGCCCCACTGGCGTTTCATACGGCGCAGTTTCATCTCTTTGGGCTTGAGGTCCATGATGACCGAGAAGTGGTTTAGACGCTCTTGCAGGTAGCTCTGCGCCTCTTTTTTGTAGAAGTTGTGATAGTGCGAAGGCAGCTGCTCTTCTGCACTGTTGTCGCACTTGTGTTTAAGGTCTGCAAATTGCGGGTGGTACTCCAAGGGGTAGGTCTCTCCAAAGTAGAGGATCTCTTTGCCTTTGACAAGTCTTGGCTTTTCCGTGACCTTTTGAAGAGCTTTGACTATCCACGCCTCTTTCTCATCGATGAGTTCAAAGACCCTCTTTTTACTGATCTTTGACGAGCTGACCGTCACCTCGCCGTTGTCGGTGATGCGGAAGTAGATGTTTTTCATCCTCGGTTTGATGACATGCTCTATCTCGAACCCTTTGTAGCTGTACCTAGTTGTCAAGAGTCTCCTTGATAACGCGGTAGTGACGCTCTTTCTCTTCTCTCTTCATGGCAGCATGCGCAGGCGACGTTGAGGGGAGCAGCGTTGTGGGGATGTCGATGTCACTGAAGTGCTTTTTATACCCCTGCTCTGCTTTACGGCCTGTGAAGAAGATGTGTCTGATGTTTGGATGTTGCTTGAAAAAGAGATGAAAGTCGTTAGGGACAAGGTCTTTGAGGTTTGAGTCGCTTGAGTTGCCCTCTTTTCGGCTCAATGAACCGTAGGTGTCCCACATGGCAATACCTTGTTGAAGAGCAAAGGCTCGTTTCTCATCGTTGGTAGTGAGTATAACGTCAAAGAGACTCTCCATAATGGGCCAGAATAGGTTTCTTGGATGAGCGTAATAGAAGTTCTCCTCAAAGGACTTGATGCTTGGAAATGAACCGAGTATTAAGATACGGGAGTTTTCATCTGCTATGGCGTCAAAGGGGTGTTGTAAGGTCTCTGCCAAAATAGTGATATAACTATATAGCGGACTATATAGTCTTCTCCTCTCTAAAGGTGTTCATCATCGCGATGGTCTTTATGTCTTTTTTATCGCCGCGCTCTTTCATCAGTTTGCTGCGTAATCTATAGGGTCTTTGACACCCGCGACTTTAAAACCGTTAAGACGCAGACGGCAGCTGTCACAGAGACCGCAGGCTTTATCTTCGTTCTGGTAGCAGCTCCATGTCAATGCAAGGGGTACATGGTGTTTAACAGCCTCTTGGACGATCTCAGACTTTTTGAGGTGGACAAGCGGCATCTCAATGGTGATGTCAGTACTCTCTTTAGTACCAAGGTTAATACTCTGCTGCATAGAACTGATGTAGTCCTCTCGACAGTCAGGGTAACCGCTGCTGTCCTCTTCGACCACGCCGATACAGATCACCTCGGCACCCTCTTTTTCCGCGATAGCCGCCGCCATGCTCAGAAAGATACCGTTGCGAAAAGGGACGTAGGTGACGGGAACGCCCTCTTCCACACCGTCGGTCGGTACATCGATGCTTTTGTCTGTCAGCGCAGAGGCGCCAAGCTCTTTAAAAAAGCCGATGTCAAGGTCATATTTGTTGACAGCACCGATAGTGTCGGCAATAGCATGAAAGGCTTCGCGCTCTTTTTTTTCGGTGCGCTGGTCATAGTTAAAGTGCACGGCAATGACCTCATAACCCTTCTCCTTCATGAGGTAGGCACCCAGGGTTGAGTCCATCCCGCCACTCATAATACAGACTGCTTTTTTACTCATTTTTTTCTCTTTGCGTGATTGGATCGTTAACTGTTTTTATGATGTGATTTTAACACATCATAGGCCTCTTTGATGCGTATAAACTGCTCAGAGTCGCTATTTGTCTTGGTGTCAGGGTGGTAGAGCTTGGAAAGCGACCTGAATTGGTTTTTGACCTCTTCGAGAGTTGCCTCTTTTGAGAGTCCCAGTATCTTATAGGCATCTATGACCTCTTGGGCAGTCGGCTCTTCGTTCAGCCCCTCGTAAAAGGCCTCTTTTGCTTCATCAGCCATTTTCTTGGCTCTGTTTTTGATAGCGTCAAACATCTTTGCGAAGCTCCTCTAAGATCTTGTCGGCAACACGGAATGCGTTGGCGTAGATGGTCCACGTATAAGGAACGCTGCCGCCCGTCGGCATAAAACTGGCATCCGTGACGTAGAGGTTGGCGATTTCGTGTGCTCTGCAGTTGACGTCAAGTACCGATGTTTTAGGATCATTGCCAAAACGGCATCCTCCGGCAACAAGGTTTGGCGGCGGTGAGTCAGAGATGTTGGAGGTGATGCCCTCGCAGCCCAACCCTTCTAAGACCTTTACCGCTTTGTCTGCGAGGTAGTGCCCTACTTTCAGGTCTTGCGGATGACCATAGAGACGGACCTTGCCCACAGGCATACCCCACTTGTCTTTGACATTGTCATCGATGCTCACAAAACAGTTGTCCGTCGGCATCCAGTCGTTGAAGACCTCGAAGGTCATGACGCGGGAACGCTCGAAGGCGTGGTGAAGGCTTTTGGAGAGTGGTTTTCCCCAGACAAGGTCACCGTTGTCATCATAGACCTGGTCTAAAGCTCTGGGGATGGCGTTGGCATGTTCGAACAAGAAGTCGATGGTACCGCCCTTGAGATGCTCCTTCTTATCATCATACTCATACCAGTCTTGCAGCGAACGGTTGACAAAGGCACCGCGAAGCAGGAGTGACTCCTGTCTCTCTTTTGGAAGGTTCTTGAAGTTGAGACGGCCGCTGCCGCTGCCGCCGGCTGAGAATATGAGGTTCTTACCGACCAGCCCGCTGTTGTTTGCCAAACCGTCAGGGAAGTCGGCACTTTTTGAGTTTAACAGCAGTCGTGAACTCTCTATGGCCTGTGCCGCCAAGACATAGATCTTGGCTTCAATAGAGTGACCGGCGCCACTCTTGTCATAGTAATGGACGCCGCTTACTTTGTCGTCGATGCTCTCTATCTTATAGACAAAAGCGTCCGGCAGGATCTCACAGTTTCCGCTTTTGACCGCTTTGTCCAAGAGCGCTGACTTGGCATGGCTTTTTCCGCCGGTTGCACAGCCGTAGCTTCCGCAGAGGTTGGAGTAAGAGCACCCTCTTCGCTCTAAAGCGTCGTAAGGGATGATAGCGCGCGGTGTCGGCATGGAGTAGTAGCCCAGTCTGGTACAGGACTCATCTATCCATGAAGCGATGGGATGTTCCCAAGTCTGCGGATATGGGTAGTCAGCGGTCGAACGTTCATCGCGGTATGGATGCTCGACCATCTTGCCCGAGACACCGACGACCTCTTCTACTTTTGTGTAGTAAGGCTCCATCGTCTCGTAGTCGATGGGCCAGTCAACGACATTGGCCCCTTCTACCTCGCCGAAAACAGTTTTGAGCCTGAAGTCGTTTGGTTTCATACGGTGAAAGTAGCCGCTCATAAGGTTGGAAGAGCCGCCCACCATAGAGCCGTTCCAGAAGTTCCAACCGCTATCTTCACCCCTCTCTCTAACGATCTCTCCATCTTCATCAAAGGTCTCGATGACATGCTGTTCATCTTCGAGTTTTGGTGTATAGAGGCTTCGTCTTGAAACAGCGATCTCATCTTTTTTAAAGTCGTTTTCGCTGTAAAGAGGCCCTTTCTCCAGGACAATGACCTTGAACCCGGCTTGTGCCAATGTGTAAGCAACAGGCGCTCCGCCTGCCCCGCTGCCGATAATGCAGATGTCCGCTTGTTTAGTCATATCGCCACCTCGTTAGGGCGTGGAAAACCGGGCTGATGCTCCAGCCATTTCCAGCCAACACTGTTGACATTGCCGCCGTAAACAGGGTCAGACAGAGCGGCCTCAAAGTAGTAGCCCATCATTCTGTAGAGCCAGTTGTCGCCCCAGCGCAGCATAGAGACTTTCTTTAATAGCTGCTCTTTTTTGTCGTGGTTCAATTTTAAAAACCCTTTGCCAAACTCTTCGTTGGCACTCTCGTCCAGCCAGCGGGCACCGTTAATAAGGTACTCTCTGCTCTCTATGTGAATGCGCTCATCACTCAAAACGCCTTTAAAGTAGCCCATGACGTTAAGCTTGGACGTTACGTAGCCCTCTTTGTCGTTGAAGAGGTGGTTGATGACGGCATCAAAGATCTTATAAGTGTCTGTGCTGACGTTCCTGCTCTGTGCATATCTTTTAGCAGCTATACCGACAAGAAAAGCGACACCGACTGCACCGCCGTACTGGAAAAAATCACGTCTGGTTATCATGGTTTCATTGTAACATAAGAATAGGAACTTTTATTGTGATGATGGGTACTTAATATGTGAGTATAGCGGTTGTTGTGAGCAATACTAATCCGCTTGCGGGTTAGTATTGGTCTCCTCGTAGTTGTTAAGTCTTGCATCAAAGTAATTCCTCAAACAGTTGTTTTCAGGAACAATTTTTATAATTTCATCTGAAAAGCCATTAATATCTTTTAAATAAAGAGGAATCCAGACTGGCCACCTTGAACTTTCATGAAATAACTTGATATATTTTAAACCAAAAAAGTTTGTATATTTACATCTTGTTATTTCATTCCATTCTACAAACTTTTTCCGTCCAAAAACATCATAGCCTTTTATGCTATTTATTGATATATCTGTTGTTAAAAATAAAGTGACAATTATACTTGATATAAAAGACCATGAAAATGTGAATATTAAAACTGATTTAATTTTACATAAGTTGAATGTTTGAAGATTAGTACTTTCATACAATAAAATACAAAATGTAAGTACTAAAAATACAACAATAAAAAAAGGTAAAAACTTTATTTTATATTTTTTTGTTTCTGTGTCGTTCAATTATTTTCCTTCAATACTTAACGTTTGAGTTCAGTGACGCTTTGCGTTCACTGCTAGGTTTTGTTAGGACGACCAGGGGGTGTTGAAATATTTGTTTTTTCAATTCCTTCTTTTATCCATTTTGACCACTGACTTAATATTCCACCATTTCTTTTTTTTGAACCTTCCGACCAATCTAGCTTGAATTCATTTGATATATATTCAGCCAAATCACGATTCGAGATACCTGGTGTTTCTTTAAGAATTTCAATACAACGTATGAAAGAAGTTTCATTTTTGGCTATAGACCATATGGCTTCTATTGTACCACCATACTTGTCTACAGCTTGATTGTTTAAACTAACAATATCATTAGTTATTGAAACCAATTCAAATCTTTTAAGTACAAATAATGCATTTCTATTCAATTTTTTTACATCTACTCTATTGTTTTTGAGAATCTCTATTGCTTCAAAGACTGTATATGGTGAAACAGAAACAGAAAAAACCTTACCTCTTTGTTTACCTCTTTTAGCAAGTCCATCTAAGTCAGTTATAGGACTTCCTAAATCTTGAACAATTACATTTTTACCAGTTTTAACCAGGAATCCAACATATATAAGAAAGTTTGTCAACCTATTAGCATATGTTGTCCAAGTTTTTTCACCAAATTTTGCTTTTGGCAAACATTCTTTTAAAGTCTCTTGTATATAGTTTTTTTCAATAGTCTTACCTGCATATTTTTTATAAAGTAAGATTTTTAGAGAGTGTTTATTTAACTTATCTCTTAGTAATTTAAGAGCTAATTCTTCTGAATATATATGCATGTTCCGGTGAAGTTTAAAAGAAGTGTTTTCTCGTTCAGCTAAGCCTAGCATCACTAAATCTGATCCTATGTTCAAGACAGTTGTTTGATTCAAATCAGAATCTCGTGCTATTTCTTTAGAATCGGTAAACTTATCGTTTTTAAGCCTTTTGCATATATTGAGTATAGAGGAGGTGTCAGACGTGGGTATATATGTGAACGGGATAATTGGCACTTTTCCTGTAAGTAAATAATCTTTAAATATATCCCAATAAATATTAAGCCTATCACCACTTTTTATTACTAATCTCTTATGAACCAGATTGTTTAAAACAGATATTCCAGATGTTTCAATAATTTCACTCCAATCTGCAGGAGCTTTTTGTGCAATTAACTTAAGACAAGTTAACTCTTGTTGCGATAATGATTCGAGGTCGGATTCAAACAAGCGACCAGCATCTAAATCTACTAGTATTGATTCAGAACCTTCCCCTTTAACTATTCCATCATTTAAATTGATACATAGTTTTTTTAATAGCCAAGGAAATCCTTGGCACGAGTGAATTATTTGATGTTTAGTTTCGAGGGTGATTTTTTGTCCAATTTCTTTTTCGAACTTAGTAATTGAAGTAGAAATTTCACCACTATCAAAAACATCTAGTTTGTATTCACGTCTATGGTCTGCAAGTTCATGCCACATGTGATATGCAGGGTGATCTTGTTGAGTAGTACTATCTGTTTTCCATGCAAAGCCAAGAACAAGATTACTCTTACTACCTGCTACATCTAACATCAAATTTTTTGCAGATTTAAAAATACCAAATAATTCAGGTTTAGAATAAAGTTCTTCAAATTGGTCAAATATTAAACAAATCACTTGACCTTTTTTATTAAGAGAAGAAAGGTATGTTTGAATATTTGGAGAATTTAATGGTGTTGTTGGGTCAGTTAAACTAAGTTCAATTTTATCACCAAATCCATTAGTTTGAGCATTTTTAAAACAAGCTATTAATGAAGACAGTATATATAATGGAGAACGAGCACCACGAATATCAACTGCATAAATAAAGTATTTATTTTTATAATATTTATTACGAGACCTGTCTCGTAGCTTTGCAATCAAGGAACTTTTACCTAATCCTGAATTGCCAGTAATAGAGAATATTCTACTTCCACTATTATTTTTTGCTGACTCTAAAAAACTTAAAATATCTTTTTGGGTTGAATCCCTTCCATATTGGATATGGCCATAAAAAGGTCTACGAAGAACGCCTTGTCGATGCGTCCCTCCACCTTTTCAATGTCGAGCATAAGTTCCTGCACTCGCGGATCGGTTTGATAGATTGGGCTAAGCTTTTCCTGGCCCTGCCCTGTGTCGTAGGTCGAAGCCCCTCCTGGTATAGAAGAGATAGGCTTATCACGAAGAGATGCTGGCCCATGTAGGGGGGGATTGACCATTTTTGCTATAGCCTGAGCCTTCCGCTTCTCCTCGATCTGGAGGCCCTTGATGTCCCCAAGAGATGTCATGGCGGGGCAGT
>JBDLJE010000005.1:0-61936 GCA_039714575.1 Campylobacterota bacterium
GTCGGCAGTTCAAAGTCAACAAAGAGAAAAGCGATGGCTTCCGGTGCATCGACATAGGGTGCTGCTAAAAAAAGCAACAGGGGCATGACGGCACCACTTGTCATAAAGGACAAGACAATGACACGGGCGTCGTAGATATGTTTGATCTTTTTGATGGTGGCATAGGCCGCCGCTGCAAGGAAACCGCCCAAGATACCGAGAAAGTGTTCATAACTCAGTGTCAAACCGACAGGCTTGGTGATCAAAACAACACCGATAAAACCAACCAAAAGTGCCAAAACCCCTTTTTTGGAGAGGTGCTCTTTCAGCAGGAAAAAAGCCAGTACCGAGACAAATAGCGGTGAGGTCTTATTCAAGGTTATAGCGATACCCAGCGGAATAGTTGTGATGGTGTAGAAAAAGAGGATCATTGCACTAAAGCCGAGCAGACCGCGTAAGACGAGCAGGTGAGGTTGACCGCCGGGCAGTTTGGTCGGGGTGTGTTTGAGCATTATAAGTAAAAAGAGGACACCCGTCAGGTTTCTGAAAAAGACGATCTCAAGTGCAGAGATGTCGTCGCTGAGTACTTTGGCAATGGCGCCGTTGAGTGCAGAGATAAGGGCACTCACCAACATAAAAAGAACGCCTCTGTCGACCTTGCTTAACATCACAACCCCAAAATATTTTTGACATTGTAGCTAAGAGTGCTTAGGCTTGTGTCGGTGCTTCTAACCGGGTCTGTTTATTACGCAAAACGGTATGGCTTAAGACGATGACGTTAAAGACCGGAGTGATCAGTGCAGCAAAGGGGATCATTGAGATGACATAGAGCACAACGGTGTTCATTCGGACCTTGTTGCCCTGGAAAAACATCATCTGTTTGAACTGCTCTTTTGTAAGAGCCGTTGTACCGACATCAAGCAGATAGAATTTGTGAAAGAGGTAGTAGAACGGGAGGTTGATCGCAACGATATTGACAAGCGGTATAAAGTAGAACGGTATCAAAACGATCAGCAAAACAAACATAATGGCAACATACTTCAGTGAGTGAAAAAGCGTTGTTATGACATTGCCGTGACCTTCGAGCTCTACCTCAGGATAATGACGGGCCTGCAGCTCTCTCATGATCGCCGGGGTTAAAAAACCGATCACCAGTATGGCGGTAAAGATGGCGATGACAAACATAAACATCCCGCCGACAGTAAAGACGAAGAAGCTGACCAGCCATGAGGTGAGGGAGTACGCCATCAAAAACTCCATGATGGCATTGCCACCGCTATAGACAACGTTGCTGCTCTCTGTATGGGTGATGCCGTTTTCCTGGGTCGTCTGCATTGACTCTATCTGAACAAAGCTCTCTTGCATACTGTCGAGCCCCGCATCGGCAGCTGAAAAGAAGAGGGCATACAGTACGATAACCGTAAAGAGAAAAGGGGCAAAGGCGTAGGTGAGCATCTTCTTGGTAAAAAAGTCTTGGACACTTATACTCCAAAGGTTCTGGTTCACATGTTCTCCTTGATGAGTCTGATGACCTCGTTGATCTGCTCACCTTCGACCTTGCCTTCGTGATAAAAAAGGACACTGCCCTCTCTGTCCAAGACGATGATGTCAGAGTTGTCGTCGGCAACACTCCATGCCTTTACAACATGTTTGTCCATATCTTTGACATAGATAGTGTGCGGGAACTTCTCCTGTTTCGACTTAAGCGCCGAGTTGATGGCGAAGTTCGGTTTCCAGGTCGCCGCCATGTTGATGATGGCGACAGAGGCGTATTTGGAGCGGTCGAGTTCAGCTGCTTTGACCGCGTCGCTGAGGTCGTTGTTCAGATCTTTTTCGTCAGGGTCGACATAAAAGAGGAGGTGCACCTTGCCTTTGAGCTCTGAACTTGACCAGACCTCGCCGGTAACACGTCCCCCTTTGTCTTCATCAAGCGTTACAGTCTGAAGGGTCTGACCGATCTCTACAGCGCTGAGTGAGAGGGAAAAGAGTAGGGAAAGTAGAAACATTTTGTTCATGTTTGTCCTTATGTATGATGCCTCAATAGTAGCTAAAAAAAGAAAATGTCTCTGTTAAACGATGGGAAAACACCACCCCTCACCTTTAGCTTCATCCGCAATACCGACAGTCTCTCCGTCCAGTATTTTTGCTCCGGCATGGACGCAGAGAAGGGCATCGATCAGGTGCTCATCCATATCCATTTTTAGATTGAAACGCTTTAGAATTGATCGAGGCTCTTTTTTATAATTTTCAAAATCAAGACTTTGCGCTATCTGCTTGGGGTAGACCTCATATATAGGGGTCTTTTTGCCTTTTACAGTGATGTGAGGAAACTGATATTCGAAGTGATGCAGGAGTGCAACAGCACGTGCCGTCAGTCTGCCGATACGATCACCGGCCGGCGGCATAGGGCGCAGGCCAAACGTTTTATAGATGTAATAGTCTGTATAGCGAAAGAGGTAAGGGTTGATGATCTCGCCCGTTCCTTCTCTTGCTATAGTGACCGTATGAGGGTCAAGCAGGGGACGCGGCAGGCTCAATGGTGCATCGATAGCAATGGCATCTATCTCTAAACGTTCAATGACGTCAATAATATAGTTTTGGCAGCCGAGATGATCTCTGTGTTTCGGCTCTTTAAACGCTTCGATGATCTCTACCTTACCGTCTGTCACTTCGGCATAGATATAGGCAGAATTACCGCTCATACAGCCGCCAAGGTCTATGCCCAATATTTTGTAGTCTCTTTGCATGTAAAAGTGTATAATAGATCATATAAATGGTACCTCTATGTGGTTATAAGGTTGTAAAGATGTCTAATTATCGTTTTTTTATCTCAGGACGGGTACAAGGTGTTTATTATAGAGCCAATGTTGCAAAAAATGCCCAGAATGCCGGTTTTAGCGGTTATGTCAGAAACCTGGATGATGGACGGGTGGAAGCAACGGTAAGTTGTGAAGAAGTGCGGCTAGAGATCTTTATAAAGATATTAAAAGAGGGCTCACCGAAAAGTGATGTGACCTCGATCGATGAGCAGGTCATTGCTGAACTCTTCAGCGGTGATTTTGAAATATACTATTAAAGGGTACCTCTAAAAACAGCCCTGAAAAACCCACTCAGCCTCAGCAATAGACATTCCCTTAGCTCTCTTTAAAAACAGTCTTGATTTAGTATTGAACTCTATAGATTGTCAAAATCATGTCTATTTTTTAGGCATAAAATAACACTATTTATCGGCAATCCGGAGTACTATTGCATAAATTATAGAGCTGATGCGGTAATACAAGTTCAGATACCGCTTGCTGGAGAGAGATGATGGTTATATTAGAAGAAGCTTTTGAAAAACGCAGTGCCAAGGTCAACAAGATCGAAAAGATCAAAGTACTAAAAACGCCCGAAGAGGCGTATGCACAACTTGAGACCTATGCCCGTGACGGGTATGATTCGATCCCTGCTGAAGACCTCTCCTATTTTCTAAAATGTTTCGGTGTGTATGACCGTCCTCAAACGCCTAAACAGTTCATGATCCGTGTCCGAATTCCAGGCGGTCAGCTTACCAATGAACAAGCGGTTGTTTTAGGCGAACTTGCACGCGACTATGGGCAGGACTATATTGACATCACAACCCGCATGCAGATCGAGTTTCGCTACCTCAATATTGAAGATATACCAACGATCTTCAAGCGTATGGCAGATGTGGGTCTCTCCTCTTATCAGACCGGTGTTGACAACTTCCGTAACATTTTGAACGATCCTCTTGATGCAGACGGCATGGATGTCATCTTGCCGTCACAACCGCTGCTTGAAAAGTTGCAGGAGAAGTTCCTCTATAACTATGAGTGGATCAGCGTCCTGCCTAGAAAGTTCAACACCAGCGTTACCGGTGCGCTCTCCAACCGCTCGAACGCTTATGGTCAGGACTGCTGCTTTGTTCTGGCACAGAAAGACGGACGTTACGGCTATAATCTCTATCTGGGTGGTAAAGTCGGTCAGATCGCCAAAAGTGCAGACATCTTTTTAAAAGATGAAGATGAGGTCATGCAGGCGTATCAGGCGCTGATAGAGCTGTTCCGTGATTACGGGTATCGTGACAACCGCAACAAAAACCGTCTTTACTTTCTTATTCAAGAGGTGGGCATGGCAAACCTTGCTGCCGCTATCCGTGAAAGATCAGGCAAAGATCTTGATACTGCCGGAACGACCATGACCCAGATGGACTTTGCAGACCCTGACCAGGGCAAGATCCAGCTTCGTAACGGTTCGTTCGCGGTGCATGTCGTTGTCCCATCAGGTATCTTCGGCGGTGAAGATCTTATCAACGCGGCAGAAGCTTCTGCAACGTATGGCGATGGACGCATCCGTTTTGATGTGGAGCAGAGCCTCTACCTGATGGGTGTAGAAGAGACGAAGTTGGAGGGGCTTTTCACTCATAAACTTTTTGAAAAATATAAAAGTGTCAACACCCCGTACTTTAACCATATGATCGCTTGTGCCGGTACGGAGCACTGCCCGTTCGGTGTTATCCCCAACAAACCGGATGCCATAGATATGGCAAACTACCTGAGTGAGCATGTGCCGCTGGAAGATGCCCGTATCCGTATGTATTGGTCAGCTTGTGTCAAGGGTTGCGGTATTCATGGTGTGGCTGATGTTGGTTTTGAAGGGTGTAAGGCCAAGGTCGACGGTCAAAGCGAGTATGGTGTTCATATCCTGCTAGGCGGTAAGCTGACAGGTGAGGGCGAAGAGGGACATGCTGTTTTAAAGACCATTCCCGTACGTTTCGCACCACAGCTTGTCGCGCCGCTTATGCGTGAGTACAGACGTCTTAAAAAAGCAGGTGAGAGCTTTGAGCAGTTCAATGATCGTGTTTTGAACAACTACACCATGGCAGCTGTCGGTTTTATGATGCGTCTGAAAGCCTATCTGGATCTTAACAACATTGAGATAGATTTTGGGTTCAGAGCTGATGTTCCAACCGGGAAATTTGAGCAGTTTGAGATCTTTGATTTCGGTAGAAAACTCTATTACAGACTGTTGGAACAAGAGGCGTACCAAGCGTACGATATGTTTAAACCGACCTTGAAGTCGCATTTGGAGGAGCCTGTTAAAACTGACAGCACGATAGACCAAAACCTTTCAGACATGATCTATAAGATGATCCATCCGGATGAAGCAAAGCGGGCAGAGGTCTTTACTGAACTCAATGCGTTTATTGCAATTTATTAAAGCATAGAGTCCACCTCGACCTTTTATCCGATACTACTTTGAAGGAGTCTCTTTAGCATCACCAGATAAGGTTTGAAATCTCTCTTTAATTTGTAGTTTGTGTCTCTCTAGCTCCCCGCTTAATCCAGCATTCAGATCTTTTATTGCTTTTTTATCTGTATCTTTTATCTCTTTTTTATTTTCAGGTTTACTCATTTCAGTCCTTTGTTTAGTTGAGCTAATTACTCTTGAATTGTTTCATTTTAAATCAAAAGGCGGCAATTCAGGTGAAGCCGCTTCAAGCCGACCCTACAGCCACACTTTTGTCCGTGTAGTTTAGTATATCACAGACTTCTTTAGTTGAAAAAGCCTCTGTCTCTTGCTATTAACAATGATAGACCCTTGTGAAATGGATATCTGGTAAGTTATTCAAAGCACTTTTAAAGCAACTCTTAAGTATAATCCAAAAATTTTAAATTACGAGGTATCGAATGAGCTCTAAACGTGTTTTAGTCAAGTTCTCCGGTGAAGCTTTAGCAGGCGAGGATGGTCATGGTATTGATACTCAGATCTTAAAATATATCGCAAATGAGATCAAAACGCTGGTAGACAGCGGTATCGAAGTCGGTATCGTTATCGGCGGCGGTAACATCATTCGCGGTGTGACAGCGGCGCAAGACGGCATCATCCGTCGTACTGCCGGTGATTACATGGGTATGCTTGCTACGGTCATCAATGCTGTTGCAATGCAAGAAGCGTGTGAACATGCAGGCATGAAAGTCCGTGTTCAGACCGCTATCAAGATGGAGCAGATCGCCGAGCCGTATATTCAGCGCCGTGCGGTTCGCCACCTTGAAAAAAACCGTGTCGTCATCTTTGCAGCGGGGACAGGTAACCCGTTCTTTACAACAGACACGGCAGCGACACTTCGCGCGGTCGAGATCGGTGCAGAGATGATCATCAAAGCGACCAAGGTCGATGGTGTATACGACAAAGACCCTAACAGATTTGAGGATGCCGTCAAACTTGACACCATCTCATATGACCAGGCGATGACAGACCACATCAAAGTGATGGATGACACCTCTATCGCATTGGCAAAAGACAACGATTTGCCGATCATCGTCTGTGATATGTTTAAAGAAAACAACCTATTAGAGATCATCCAAGGTGATCTTACTAATTGTTCAATTGTAAAATAAGGAAGAAAAATGAGAACAGAAGAATTAACAGCAAAAGCACTTCAAACAGCTAACATCGACCCATACCAACTTGCGATCGCAGTTGCAAAACGTTCAGAGGACCTTTTAAACGGTGCCAAAAGCAAACTTAACGTTGACCTTAAGACGATGAAGGCGGCAGACCTTGCTCTTATGGAGATCGCAGAAGGTGTTGTAAGCATCAAGGGCTTTGTAGACAACGACTAACCATGATGAGGTTTCGCCTCATTTCCCTCTTACTTTTCAGATAATCATACTCCATCTTTTTAATCATATTTTTTAATCTACCCCTGCTATAATTCGTATACATTTTTCCAAAATTTAAATATTTATGTGTTCAAGGATCAGAATGGATCAGGTCGATATAGCCGCTATCCAAGGTATATCAAATGTTGAGGACGCCATTGCATTTTTACATGAGGCAATAGCCCCTACCGAAAGAATAGATGACGCATTGGCTTTTTCGACTGAAGCCCATGTCGGTCAGTTTAGAAGAAGCGGTGAACCGTACATCATCCACCCCATCTTAGTCGCCTCTATCGTCGCCAAGATCACCGGAGATGAATCCATGGTCATGGCGGCTCTGCTGCATGACGTTGTGGAAGACACCCCGGTCACTATAGAAGAGGTGCAGCAGCGTTACGGTGATGATGTGGCGCACCTTGTCGGCGGTCTGACCAAGATCGACTCGCTTCGCGATGCCAACCTTGTCTCATCTGCGTCAGATGAAAAACTGATCGTTTCGGCACTTTCGTTTCGTAAAATGCTTTTAGCGTCTATCGAAGATGTTCGCGTTCTTGTTGTCAAACTCTGTGACCGTCTTCATAACATGCTGACCCTCGATGCACTTAAACCACATAAACAAGAGCGCATTGCGGAGGAGACTCTGGTCGTTTACGCTCCTGTTGCACACCGCTTGGGTATCTCATCTCTCAAAAACCTCCTGGAAGATCTGAGTTTCAAATATGTCTTTCCTCATGAAGAACAGGAGATCGAAACGTATCTGAGTGAGAATTATCATGCCATCGAGTTGAAACTCAACGCCTTTCAGCAGGAGGTGACCAAACTCATCTTGCAAAACGGCTTTATGAAAGAGGACTTTCAGATCAAAAGCCGGGTCAAACACCACTACTCGATCTACCTGAAACTGCAGCGAAAGGGGATCGGGATCGATGAGATCCTGGATCTTCTTGCTGTCCGTATTATGGTAAAGAACCCGGTTGACTGTTACAAGATACTGGGCTTGGTGCATCTACATTTTCAACCGCTCTCCTCGCGCTTTAAAGACTACATCGCGATCGCAAAAGAGAATGGGTATCAGACCATCCACACGACTATTTTTCACCAAAGCTCTATTCTGGAAGTACAGGTACGGACCTTTGAGATGAACCGTACAGCGGAACTTGGGGTCGCTGCACACTGGAAATATAAAAGCGGCGGCAACAGCATCAACCTCGACTGGCTCAACAACCTTCAATACCAAGATGAGTCAGCCGAAGACTTTTACGAGATGATAAAGAACGATCTCTATTCAGAAGATATTACGGTCTTCTCACCGAAGGGGAAACCGTATACACTGCCTCGAGGCGCGGTTGCTCTTGACTTTGCCTACGCGATACACTCGGAGATCGGCGATAGTGCAGAGTACTGTCTGATCAACAAAGAGCGTGGTTCTCTGCTGAGCGAACTGCAAAACGGCGACATCGTCAATATCCTTACAGCAGAAGAGAAGATCACACGTTGTTCATGGCTTGACGCGGTCAAGACAAGCCGTGCCAAGAACAACATACGCACTAACTGTAACCAGCGTATCCGCGCGATAGACAGCCAAAGCGGTCTGATGATCCTGGTCGGTATTCTTGAGCTTAAGGTCTCACGTCTTAAAGAGTGGTGTCATGAAAACGGTAATATCGACAATCGTATCCGTTTGGCGCGTGACATTGACTACCTTAAAGAGATCGTCAACCTCTACCTTCATGATATTCAGGCGAGAGGGCGGTTTACCCGCTTTTTGACCTCGCACCGTTTTAAGCTCAAAGAGTACCATTTCGGCTCGCTTGAGATCTTCTCGAACCAGACCGTCTCGGATGTGGTCTTTGACTACTGTTGTCACCCCAAAACAGGCGATGAGATCGTTGCGTTTAAACAGGACTCAAAGGCGCATGTACACCACAAGATGTGTAAACATGCTGCCAAGATGATGGACGAAGAGACTAAGATGCTGTTTGTCCGCTGGCGTAAAGAGCGTATCTTTAACTACCACATGATCGTCAGTATGTATAACGCCAAGGGCGCATTGGCCGGTTTCCTGACCTATCTTGCCAAATTAAATATAGAGATCAACAGTATTGAACTGGGTAAAGAGAAAGAGGAACATATTCGTTATTGTGAGCTTGAATTCCAGTCCCCGGAAGGCGATCTTAACCGTCTACGCGCTAAAATAGAGCAAAAGATTAAAGTCATACAATTTTTCCGCACAGATGATGCGTACCGTAATTAGAGACGATATAGGACAGAGATGATTCAAGAAGCACTACAAGAGATCCAGCGCGGCAGCGCTGAGATCATTGATAATGAGCGTATAGAGAAACTTTTAAAAGCGTATTATGATGAAGGAAAGACATACACTGTTAAAGCAGGTTTTGACCCTACTGCGCCGGACCTCCACTTAGGTCACACCGTTTTGCTGCACAAACTGGCGACCTTTCAAAAGTATGGGGCCCGTATTCAATTTCTTATCGGTGACTTTACGGCGCAGATCGGCGACCCGACCGGCAAAAGTGAAACACGTAAAAAACTGCTGCCGGCTGACATCGCTAAAAATGCCGAGTCATATAAAGAGCAGGTCTTCAAAATCCTGGACCCTGAGAAGACAGAAGTGGTCTTTAACTCTGAATGGATCAACCCGCTTGGTGCAAGCGGTATGTTAGAGCTGACGACGACCTTCAATGTTGCCCGTATGCTTGAACGCGACGATTTTGAGAAACGCTACAAAGGCGGTGTTTCGATCTCTATCAGTGAGTTCATCTACCCGCTTCTGCAAGGCTACGACAGCGTACATCTTCAAAGCGACATCGAGATAGGCGGAACGGACCAGAAGTTCAACCTTCTGATGGGACGTCATCTGCAGCGTGCCTATGAGATCGGAAAAGAGCAGTCTGTCTTGATGATGCCGATCCTTGAAGGTCTTGACGGGGTTCAGAAGATGAGTAAAAGTCTCGGCAATTACATCGGTGTCGAAGATGCGCCAAACGACATGTTCGGAAAAATACTCAGCATCTCTGACGAGTTGATGTGGCGTTACTATGAGCTTTTAAGTGCTAAAAGCCTCAAAGAGATCGAAGCGATAAAAGCGGGGGTGGCCGATGGTTCACTGCACCCTAAAAAGGTCAAAGAGTCTCTTGCCCAGGAGATCACGGTTCGTTTTCATTCTCAAGAGGCGGCAGAGGCCGCAAAAGCTGAGTTCGACAAGGTCCATGCAAAGAGCCAGATACCGACCGATATGGATGAATTTGAACTTGAAGGGCCGATCTGGATCGCTAAAGCTTTACAAGAATGCAAGATTGAACCGTCAACTTCGCAAGCACGACGTGATATTAAGCAAGGTGCTGTTAAAATTGACCAAGTAAAAGTATCAGATGAACAGTTACAACTAGAAAGTGGGGAATACGTGCTGCAAGTTGGTAAACGTAAATTTGCTCGAGTAAAGGTAAGATAATGGCATTGGCACCATTGAAAATTGGAAAATATACTATTGAAAAGCCTATCGTTCAAGGCGGTATGGGTGTTGGTATCAGCTGGGATCAACTGGCAGGAAATGTTTCAAAAGAGGGTGGTCTAGGTATTGTCTCATGTGTTGGAACAGGATATTATAACAACAAAGAATTTGCACATAAGCTTGTATCTGACCGCCCTTTGAGCGAGACGAACTTCTACTCCAGAGACGGCTTGCAGGCTATCTATGACAACGCTCGCAAGATCTGCGGTGACAAACCTCTTGGTGTGAACATCCTTTACGCTATCAACGATTACGGTCGTGTTGTACGCGATGCTTGTGAGATCGGTTTTGACATCATTATCACGGGTGCGGGTCTGCCGACCAATATGCCGGAGTTCACAGAGGGTTATCCGGACGTTGCCCTTGTGCCGATCGTCTCTTCACCCAAGGCGCTTAAGATCATCGCTAAACGCTGGCAAAAACGTTATGACCGTCTTCCCGACGCAGTTGTGCTTGAGGGGCCAAAAAGCGGTGGTCACCAAGGCTTTACCTACGAGCAGTGTAAATTGGAAGAGAACCAGCTTGAAAACTTGGTTGAACCGGTTGTTGCCGAAGCTAAAGCGTGGGGCGGGATACCTGTTATTGCTGCGGGCGGCGTCTGGGACAAAAACGACATTGACCAGATGATGGGCCTCGGTGCATCGGGTGTTCAGATGGGAACACGTTTTATCGGTACACATGAGTGTGATGCCCATGCCAACTTTAAAGAGGTTCTTCTTAATGCTAAAAAAGAGGATATCGAGCTGATGGGTTCTCCGGTCGGCTACCCAGCCCAGGGTGTACGTACAAACCTGACAGGCCTTATTGAGACACGTACCGGTCCGGAGATCAAATGTATCTCTAACTGTGTTGCACCGTGTAATCGCGGTGTTGAAGCGAAAGAGGTCGGTTTCTGTATCGCAGACCGCCTGAGCGATGCTTATGAAGGTAACACCGAGTTCGGGCTTTTCTTCTCGGGTACAAACGGTTACCGACTTAATGAACTTATCTCCGTTCATGAACTAATGGTAAAACTGACAGAAGGCGAATAACGCATAATGCTGCGTCTCTTTACCGCTCTTCTTTTTATGTCAACCCTTCTTTTTGCCGCATCGGTAAAACAAGAGCTTGACAATGCTAAAAAAAACCTCTACTCCTCTTCTAAAGAGAACCAATTCAAAGCCTACGACACCTATAAAAGACACTATATCAAAGCTTTGATCAGCGGTGATGTCAAAACACAAAAACGCTGTTTGGACGGTATCTGTATCGCCGGTAAAAAACTGCGTATCGATGTCAGTGACTATAAGAAAAAACGTACTAAACTAGAGTCAAAACAAGCATCGCAGCAGAGCTTGAACTATGCGAACCAAAAACCTTCTAAACGAAAAACTGAAAAGATCAAATCGGTCAAACCAGACAAAAACAAAAAGGTAAAGATCCGTTCCCGGCATGCATTCAGCGGCTTTAGCTGGGAAGGTAATGCACTGGTCTTAGACTTTGACTTTACGCTTAAATCCAGGGATGTCAACTACTTTAAACTTAGGCCCGAAGGCAAAAAAGGGTACCGCTATATCTTTGATGTCAATGCGATCGTCTATAAAAAACCGGTGATCAAACATAAAGAGCTTAAGCGCATTACGGTCTCCCAATACAAGCGTGACACCATCCGTATCGTCATAGAGAGTAAAAAAGAGCTCAAGCCGCGTTTTAGACTTGACGGAAGCTCTTTAGTTATTACCCTGGGTGTCTCAAAAGTCCGTGCTCCAATGGCAAAGCAGATGCCGCGTGTGACAAAGAAGAACAAGCTTATCATCATCGATCCGGGACACGGTGGACGGGACGGCGGCGCTGTCGGTTTTAAAAAGTACCTTGAAAAGACGATAGTGCTGCAGATATCGAACCGTTTAGCAAAACTTCTGCGTCAAGAGGGGTACAGGGTCAAGATGACACGTGACAGAGACAAAACACGCTCTCTGAAATGGCGTACCAAGTTTACCCGTAAGAACAAACCTGACCTGTTCCTCTCGATCCATGCCAATGCCGTCCCGAAGAAAAATGCCTATAAGGCTCGCGGTGTCGAGATCTATTATCTGGACCCTAAAAAAGGTTCAAAGCGTTCAAGCCGACTTGAACGCAAAGAGAATGCCGCTGACTATAATGCGATGGACAGCAGTATCAGTAAACTCTTCAGTGCGACACAGAGCCGTGCGAAAGTGCTGGAGTCCAACTTCCTGGCGATAGACCTGGGGCAAAACGTGGTGAGCCGTCTAAGAAGTAAAAAATATAAGACGAAAGATGCAAAAGTCGCAGGGGGTAACTTCTGGGTACTGGTCGGCGCAACGTCCGCCGCCGCTCTGATAGAAGTGGGTTTTGTTACACACTCCAAAGAGGTTAAGCTGCTTGCAGACAAACGCTATCAGCAGGTATTTGCCGAAGGTCTGGCAGATGGGGTCGATCAGTACTTTATGAACAAAGAGAGGCGTTAGCCTTTTTACTCAAAGAGAACGCGCAAGCCTTCGATGTTCTTGATCTCATACCCGTTGTCGCCTTTTTCAAGAAGGCCCAGGACAGAGAACTTTTTCAGTGTGCGTGAGAGTGTCTCCGGTGTCATATGCAGATCTTCCGCGATCTGATAGTTTTTCAGTTCATCTAAAACAGCTTCATTCTCATATAGGTATTTTGCAAGTCGGGCTGTGGTGTCCAGTACGATGTTGAGATCGATCACCTCTTCGAGGTTCTTGACTTTTCTGGAGAGCGATTTGATAATGGTATAGGCAACACCCGGTTTTTCCATAAAACGTTCTTTGAAGCGTTTAAAGTCGATCATGATCACTGTTCCGTCAGTTTCAAAAGAGGCTGATGCGGGAAAAGGGATCTCCTCAAAAATGGCCATTTCGGCTATGAGGGATGTCGCCCGAAAGCGGTGCATGATGACTTCATTGTTTTTAAGATCGGTCTTATAGATCTTGACAACGCCCTCTGTCAACAAGATCAGTGAGTCTGAAAGCTCTTTTTCATAAAAAAGGATGCTCCCTTTTGTATAAGAGACTTTTTTAGAGATGCCTTCAAGTTCTTTGAGATCTTTACTATTTAGGTTTTCAAAAAAATAGCACTCTTTGAGGTTTAGCATGGCTTCTCTCTTTGAGCCCCCTATTTAATCGACAGGGCGATAGCGGTACTCTTTAATTTAAAGCTCTATTATACCATGCTTGTCTCAAAACAACAGTGCATATTGACTTATGTCAATGCACTATCTTCTCTAAATCAGTACACTTTTGCAATAAAGGGAATCTTATGAACAATTTACCACAAGATGCTACAAAGCTGCCTGTAGAAGGGAGTACTGTTGACTTCTATACCTACATGCAAGAGAATACGACCTATTACCAGTTTGACACTTCTATGACAGGTCCGCCCGAGCCGATGGTAAATGCGATGACGGGACTGAAGCTGATCGACAGTGCCGATAAAAAGCTGGTAATGATCAACCACAAATCACCCGGCGGGCTAATAGCGAAGATCGGTGAGAACTATAATATCGAAGAAGAAGCGTTGGAAAGGGGCTTGGTAAAACTTCTCTTTTCGTACAAGTCCGGTGCGAGTGAAGCGGCTGATCTGAGTGATAACAGCTGCCATTAAAAGACGAACAGTATATCGCGCGACTTTGCGCCCCCTTTTTTTTGATCACATCGCACCTCTATAAGATCATCCCTTTTTTGGTCTGGTTTGAGCGGTATGCACCGCTGGTCGGTAAACAGAAGGTACCGATGCTGCATGAGATGGTGCCGAAACGTCAGGCAGATGCACAGATGAACTTTACAGTCGGCGGGGTAAGTCTGGTAGGTCTTGCGCTGCTGCTGCAAAACGATGCGCTCTTTTACGGGGGAGTCTCAGCACTGATAGTGGGTGCAACGTATCTGCTCTATAGTGTCTATACGATGATGCAATACGGAAAGTAAGTGTTATGAGTCTGGTTACTGAAGGAGAGGCCTTGGCTAAAACAGGAATAGGCGGGAGCTAGTCCTCTTTATAGTCTAGTTTACCTGCAATCGCCTCTTTGGCATGGATAAGGTTCTCGATCTGCATTTTGACCTTGTCATAACGGAACTGCTCTTTAAAGCCCTGGATACGTCCGCCCGCAGCGTTAGGGTGTCCTCCGCCGCCTGCCCACTCTTTTGAGATGTGGGCGACATTGACTTTGTTGTTGGCTCGAAGGCTCATGGTACCCCGGGTCGAGACATCGACAATAAAGTCATACTCAGGATAGGTGACCAAAAAGCCGTTACCGATGATAGAGGTGTTGCCGACACCGTATGAGAGAAACCCTTTGTACCCTTTGTAATATATGGTCATGGTCTTCATCTTTGTACCGAGCAGTTTAACGATGAACTTTGTTGCCAGGTTGTCCAGTGTGTCATCAGCATCTTCGCGAAAAAAGTTCTTTTTGAGAGCGTGTATCTTTTCATCTAACACAACGTTGGCATTGTCGGCATGCACCATCTGTGCCGCCTCTTTAAGCAGAGCGACCTTATATTTACGATCTTCGTCACCAAAGACAACGCGGTTAAGTTCGCGTGTCTCTGTAACAAGTCGCATACAGACCTTGCCGTACTCAAAATTCTCCACCTGGTCTTGGTGCCAAAGATCAACGGCGTCAACAACGGCAACATACTTTTCCATCCACTCCGGTTCCTCAAGTTCAAAAAACTCTTTGGCATATTCGTAAGTAAGTTTTGTGGCACATTTTTCAGTATCTAAAAAGTACCAGTGATGCTTATTGGCACACTCTTGACCGCTGCCGTGATGGTCGCGAAGAGTGATCTCGATCTTTTTGCCTCTTTCATTAAGTCTGTCGACCTCTCTGTTGAGCCACTTAGCCTCATCAGCAGTCAGATTAAGGTCGGTAATAAAGACAACTGACGGTGCATCACTCTTTTTAAGAAGTTCAAGTATTTCATTAAGGCGTTCGATGACTTCAGCACCATAGTTGGCATTAAAGGAGTGGATCTTATAGGGTGTATACTCCATGATCAGCTGGCATGAGTAGCCGTCAAGATCGATGTGTGAAAGATGATAGATAGTAGGCTTCATGAAGATCCTTTAAAATGATGATTATAACGTAAGAGAGGGTCTGTTATTTTTCCATGATATCAGCTAAGGTCAGCTGTTCAAGAAAGTTGTCGATCTTGCCTTGCAGACGGTTTAAAAATGGCCAGATAGAACAGGCAGATGCCTTTTCGGAGGGGCAGGTGCTGCTGCTTGTGGCGCAGTCAAAAACAGCCGGTGATTTCCCCTCTGCCGCGCTCATAATGGCATGTACGGTGATCTTGTTGCTATCTTGTGCCAAAGCAAATCCTCCGTGGGCACCTTTATATGAGTTAAGAATGCCTTTGCGGGCCATTGTCTGCAGTATCTTGGCCAAAAAGCTTTTTGAGATATCGAGTTCGCGTGAAAGGGTCTCAGCATCCATTGGCTTGTCGGCTTTTGCCAGGACAATAAGTGATAAAAGAGCGTATTCGCTTGCGCGGGTCATTAACATGGCATCTCAGATACTTTTTGTATGATTATATCACAAAAGTATCAGCTTCGGCACATCTTGCACTGGAGTTCACCTCTCGACGTACCGATGTACGCCTTCGGGCTCACTCCAGCACAATCTGCACCAAATCTGAGACTTTTGTCCGGTATTAAACTGTTTAGATGAGCTTCGCCATCTATTTTTGTTGTTAAAAAAGAAAAGTTTGGCTATAATTCGCGTCCAACAATCAAGGCTTTGGTGCCGGTGATTGAAATTTATATACCCTTATGGAGGCTATTATGGCTTTAGATGTGGCGAAAAAACAAGAAATTGTAAGCAAATTCGGCAAAAATGACACGGACACTGGTTCTACAGAGGTTCAAATCGCACTGATAAGTGCTCGTATTACAGAGTTGACTGATCACCTTAAGTCATTCAACAAAGATCACGCTTCACGTCTTGGTCTTCTTAAACTAGTTGGTCAACGTCGTCGTTTGATGCGTTACCTTAAACGTACGAACAGAGAAAGCTACATGAAAACGATTGACGCACTTTCAATTCGCGACAACATCTAATTTCTCTTGCAACGCATCTGCGTTGCACTCTTCATAACACCTTTACCTCCAGTATAATCAATATTTCATCGTTTTTACTTATACTTGTTAAGTTTACTATGCTATAAATAGCCTGATATTTTAGTATTTTTGATTTTACGGATGGTAGATGGTGATAGATAAAAAGCTCTTCTTATTACTTTTTTTTATGTTAAACCTGAGTGCACAGAGCCTTTCAACAGAGCATAATGCTTATGTTGCTCTTGAGAGCATAGATGTGTGTGCAGTGAGTGAGAAAAAGGCCATTATAAAAGTGGACAGACTTCTTAAAGAGACAACCGGTATCAGTTCATCATATCTCCACTCAAAAAATGTCTATATACGTCGGCCTAAAAACAGCAAAGGCGAGTTCTGTATTGAAGGTACGGTGACTAAAGAGGGGTTTACCCTTTATAATGCTGAACTTGAAGAGGCTTATGAGATGATCATGGGCGATATTGAAGACCTTAATGACGGGATAAGTTATACCCAAAAACAGGCTGAAGTCGAGCGTCTGTACAGAGATGTGAGTGCGTATAACCAAAAGATAGAGACTGCAGAAAAGATCGCGCCTCTTAAAGCAGAGAAGATCACAGAGACAAAAGCGTCACTGAGTAAGATGATCAATGCCATTCCGGTAGTCGCCTTCAAAGTACATGGCTGCAAGGGCAAGTACGTGACAGGGTGCCGACTTGTCTTTGTCTCCTCTTTTCAAGATGACTCCTCAAGTGTTGTCTACCGTTGGAACTTTGGTGACGGCTCTTCCTCAAGACGAACCAACCCTATACACTCTTATAAACAAGCGGGAAGATACCAAGTGTCATTGCGTATAACGGACGGTGGAAAAAAACAGACTGAAGTCAGTAAAGAGCTTCATGTAGCAGCCGGGCAAAAACCAAAGCCAAAACAAAAACCAAGTGCCAGTTTCAGTACAAATAAACAAGTGTATGTCAGTGGGGAGTCTATAGAGTTTATCAACCTCTCTAGCAGTGAAAAGAGCAAAGTGACAGAGTACAAATGGAACTTTGGCGATGAACGGAGTTCGACACTCTGTAACCCGAAACACAGTTATGACAAGCTGGGCACATATAAGGTGCGTCTTGAGATAATAAACAGTGACGGGCTTAAAAGTCATGCAGTAGAGACTGTTCAAGTTGTTCATCCTGCGATATTATTTGGAGCAGTCGGGCGTAAATACAATCGTGTAGTGCGAAAATTCGGACAGCCAAAGCGCTCGATCGTCAAGAGCGGTGTGTTGACGCAGGCACATCAATACGGTAATGATTGGCTTTTGGTCAAACAAAACAAAGTAGAGTGCCAAATAAAAGGGAGCGGTTTTAGGACAAACCTGATGGGAAACCCCAAAAACTGCAACTGGTATGAAAAACACGCTCTATCGGCGATCTATGAGTTTAGTAAGTAAATACCTACAGACAGCAGTAAGCATTTTTGTGTATAATAAACGTTTTAATTGAGAATACAGGTGCCCTGCAAGTCATCTGTGTAAAAGGCCAGTATTGAAATATTTTAGTTTTGCAAGTATTCTTTTTTTATTATTATTGTCAGGTTGTAAAGTAGACATTGTATCGAGAGCGGATAACGCAAAGATCTATGCTTCTGAATTATCATGCGGGAAGGACAGAGAGAGAGTCAAGAGCGATGCTGTGGACAAATTGATACGCAAATATCCTTTGATCTCAGAAGATCTTAAACAGTATGTAAAAGTCAATAAGGTCGATGTCAACAAAACACGCTGCTACGAAGCCGTTGTGACAAAAAGAGGGTGGGACCGCTACACCAGAGCATTTCAAAGCAGGCAAGACGAGATCAATCAATATGCAGAAAAAAATCAGAAGGTCTTTGAATATAACGATAAAGACATTCTTATTAAAACAATGTTGGCGGAGCGTCGTCAGTTTAACAGTAAACTTAAAAGTGCAAAAAAGCTGGCGCCTATGGACATTGAACTTTTCTCGGTTGATTATAAAAGTCTGGAGAAGTCTGTCAACGTGCTCCCTTCTGTCAAGATCAAGGTAAAAACCTGCAACAAAAATAAAAATTATAACTGTAAGATCTCCTTTTCGGCCGAGGTCAAAGACGAGTCAAAAAACCTGACATACAGATGGGGGTTCGGTGAAGGAACCGAGTCGGAAAAGAGAGACACGACACACCGTTATGAGGATGAAGGCCGCTATTATGTCTCGCTTCAGGTTACCGATGAATCAGGTTTAAGTACCGTTCGTACCAAAGATGTTTTAGTGACAAAAAGTAAAGTCACTCGAAAAGCACGTGAGAAAAACATCTTAAAGGCCTATTTCATTCTCAAGAAAAAGTCATATAATGTTAATTCGGAAGTGGATTTTGATAACCGCTCAAAAAGCAGCAGCAGTGAGATACAGAGCTATTTATGGGACTTTGGTGATAACACTACATCAACGGTACGAAACCCTAAACACCGTTATGAAAAAGCAGGGAAGTATATTGTTAAATATAAGGTGTGCAGTACTGACGGCGATTGTGCCTATGCTTCGACAAGAGTAAAGGTCGTCGAGGCAGCTGTAAAAGCTAAACCTGCCAAAAGTGTGAAAAAACCTGCCAAAAGAGTGAAAAAAGCTGCTGTAAAAGAGAAAAAACGTCTTACGACCGATGCAAAGTCGGGTGAAGATATTCAAGCTTATATTGCAAGTCATGGACAACCGTCAAAGAAGATCGTTAAGAAAAAAGGGACGACAAAAGCTTATAAGTTCGGCACTGTCTGGTTACTGGTAAAATATAAAAAAATAGAGTGTGCAGTACAAGAGGACGGCTTTAAAACAACACTGATGGGGCAGCCTAAAAAGTGTAATTGGCATAAACGATATGCTAAAGATTATATGGTGGACCTGCAATAAAAGCAGTATGAGGCTCACTTACGCAATAAATGAGATAGAAAGAGAGGTATCCTGCTTTACGCAGGATGCAGATCTAAGAGTTTGTTAGCGGTAAAGATACTCTGCGATGAGCTTCATCTCTTCATCTGTTACGGTCTCTCTCATAGAGGTCATGAGACCGAAATGCTCTTTAGTCGCTTTAGGAAAGATCATCTTCTCTTCAGCCGGGTTCATTGTATAATCGGTGATAAAGGCAATACCCTCTTCTTTGGTCTTAAAATGCGCTTTGACTTTTTTCATCACACCCCACATCGGCGGTGCATGCATTTTGCCGTCTTTGAGTTTTGCTGAACTAGATGAAGTCATATGACACGACGTACATTTTTCATCAGTTAATTTTGCCCCTGCATCATCCGAAGCAGCAAGCAGTGCTGCCGAACTTAAAAGCAACATAATCAACCATCTCTTTTTCATTAGATATCCTTTTATTATTCATAATTATCTATATAATAACACTAGATTATTTATAGGGCTCTTAAGTTTATGAGCTAACGTGTAATGGTGAATAACGAGTGATATGAATTTGATAAAGAGTGTAATAAGGAAGATAACTCCCTTACTTAAATAACATTCTCTTTGTGATGATCTCGTCTTGGAACTGCAAAAAGGCTGAACGCGAAGCGATCTCTAGGGCATAAGCCGGATTGTCCTGGTAATGACCGAAGTTGGCAATCCCTTGTCCCTGGGCATAAGATTCATAAAAAGGCTCTTTGCCGGCTCTATAGAACATCACTTTTAAAATAAAGTTGAACTTTGTCGGTTCCCAATCGACGTTACTGTTTGAATAAGACATCGTCTCGATATTGGGGACAAAGATGAATTGTATGTTATGTTCTTTGATCTTTTTATCATTGAGTGAATCGATACGGTGTACTTCGGTAAAAACATTTTCGAGCACTTTGTTAAGTGCCGGCTCGGTCTCTTTATAAGGACTGTAACGCAGTTCATCATTGTTGCCGCCGGGTGTAGTAACACTAAGTTCATAAAGTTCAGGCGGGATGTAGTAAGCAACACTGCGTTTAATGGTGACAGGGCGCTCTTTTGTGACCTTGGATAGTTCAGGGGCAGTGGAAATGTCGTGAACGCAGCCGTTAAATATAAAAAGCGGCAGCAGGACAGTAAGTAATCGCAGCATCTATTTTCCTTTTAAAAAGATCTCTTTGGCACGCTCGAGATCCTCTTTTGTATCGATACCGAACCCGGTGCTGGCAACTTTGATCATAGAGATCTTTCTACCGTGATAGATGGCTCGCAGCTGCTCTAGCTTTTCAATATCTTCGATCGGAGCATCGTCAAGAGAACAGAAGGTGTGCAGACTTTTTTTGGTAAAACCGTAGATACCGATGTGGCCGAAGTAGGTGGCTGCCCCGCTGCGGTTATACGGGATCTGTGAACGTGAAAAGTAGATAGCGTTATGATCAGCATCCATAACGACTTTAACAAGGTTGGGATCTTGCGCTGCTTCGGCATTGATAGCATTGTAACAGCTGCCCATAATAAAGTCGCGGCCTTCATTTTGAATGCTCTTAAGACGATCTATCAATGATGCAAGTACCTCCGGTTCAATAAAAGGCTCATCTGCCTGGACGTTTATAACCAACTCGTCATCATCGATGTCAAGCAGCTGGGCGCACTCGTTAATACGGTCTGTTCCGCTTTTATGGGTGGTCGAGGTGAGCATAGCCTTGATGCCGTGGCTTTTACACACTTCGATGATCTCATCATCATCTGCCGCGACCACTACGTCGTCAAGGTGCATCACCTGCTTTGCGGTGCGAACGACCATCGGCAGACCACCGATATCTGCTAATACTTTGTTGGGAAAACGGGTTGATGCCATACGTGCCGGGATAATGATCATAAATTGCCTTTTATTCACTCTTGGAAGGTATAATTAGACCATTATATCATGAGGAGAATTAATGCTGTTTTACCAGCCAGACAGTGGTTACCGTTACAACAGCGATTCTCTTTTTTTGTATGACTTTATCTCATCGTTCAAACCGCGCGGCCGCATGCTGGATGTCGGTGCCGGAAGCGGCGTGGTGGGTCTGCTGGTCGCGCGTGATAATCCAAAGGTTCATCTTGAAGCGGTCGAAAAACAGGGCGCCTTTGTCTTTTTGGCGACAAAAAATGCTGCGGTCAACAAGATACCTTATACCTTGCACCAAACAGACTTCTTAGAGTATGAAGACAGCAGGGGGTTTGAGTACATCGTCTCTAACCCGCCTTTTTACCACGAGGGTGCCTCTCGAAGCGAGGATGAGATGATCCATACCGCCCGTTATAACATCCACCTTCCTATCGAAAAGTTTGCGAAAAAAGCCGCTTCACTTTTACGATCACAGGGACATTTTATATTCTGTTACGATGCACAGCAGTTCGGGCTTTTGTGTACGGCTCTCGACAACGCAAAATTAAGAGTTGTTGATGTACAATTCGTCCACTCTAAACGTGACAGAAAGGCCTCTATAGTGTTGGTCCATGCACGTAAGAACTCAAGATCTCTGATGAAAGTCTGGGCTCCCTTTTTTGCTTTTGAGGGGAACGAATACTCTAAAGAGGCGGCAGCGATCTATTCTAAAGCAAGGACACATACATTACGATGTCAGATCTAATGCGCCAAGACGGCTTTGATTATGCTTTTGTCCCCTCGGCTTGCGATAGTTGTGAAGGGCGCTGCTGTACAGGTGAGAGCGGTAATATCTTTGTCTCACAGCAGGAGATCTCTGCACTTACAGCACATCTAAAGATAGATGAGGAGATGTTCCGTTCGACCTACCTGTTTAAAAAAGGGTACAAGTTCTCACTTAAAGAACGTGTTGTCGGTATGTCGCACGACTGCATCTTTTTTGATCGAAAAGCAGGGGGCTGCGGTGTGTATGAAGCGCGACCGGCACAGTGTCGGACCTTTCCTTTTTGGGACTATTTTAAGACCCGTTTAGGTGAACTGAAAAATGAATGTCCAGGAGTTGTCGATGTATAAAGTACTGCTCTCTTCACTGTTGGTCTTGACTGTTTTCAGCGGCTGTTCCACACACTCTGCTTCTGAGACAGCAGTACAAAAGCAAGAGCCGATGTATGTAGACGAAAACACATTGATCCTCTTTGCCTTTGATGCGCAAAACCGCAACAACAGTGCGGAAGCTGTCGGTTATTATGACCTTCTCTATGAAAGAACGCAAGAGAAGGTCTATCAAGACCATGCAACGAGTGCCTTGATGAAGGGACGTTACTATAATGATGTTGTCTTGCGCTTGAGTGAGAGACGACAAAACGGTGAAAAACTTTCAGAAGAGAATACCCGTTACCTGATCGTTGCATTTTTAGCTAAAAACGACAGTGCCTCTGCAAAAAACGAGGCACTTGGACTGCTTGAACAGAGCCCGACCGAAAAGAACTATCTTATGCTGGCGGAAGTCTATCTTGCAGAAAAAGATTATATAAAAGCACTGGCTACACTTGAAGAGGCCTATCAGCTTAACTATTCAGAGAAGGTTCTTGACAAGCTCTCTTTTATCATCTACAGCGACATGAACAGGCCTTATGAAGCGATAGGCCGTATTGAACAACACAGTAAAAACCTGGGCTACTCACTTCTTCTGACAAAACGACTGATCGGATATTATGGTGATCAGAACGACGAAAAAGGTCTTTTAAAAAGTTATCCAAAACTTTATGAACTTGAACCGACTGAGTATAATGCAGATGTTTTGATCCAACTCTATTGGAACGCTGAAAAATTACTGGAACTGACGCAGTTTTTAGAACGCACAAACAGCAATGATGAGTTGCTCTTAAAAATATACGTGAGTGACAAAGTCTATACCAAAGCGGCCTCGCTTTCGCAAAAACTTTATGAAGAGACCGGTGAGATCGATTATCTTGGCCAAAAAGCGATCTACCTGTATGAGGGTTCTGCAAACAGAGATGAAAAACTTGTGGACAGTGTGATCGCTGATCTTACAGAGGTCGTTATACTCAAAGAAGAGGGACACTACCTGAACTATCTTGGTTACTGCATGATCGAACATGACC
Organism: Campylobacterota bacterium; assembly: GCA_039714575.1. Lineage (GTDB taxonomy): Bacteria > Campylobacterota > Campylobacteria > Campylobacterales > Sulfurimonadaceae > Sulfonitrofixus. The sequence goes on from JBDLJE010000005.1 coordinate 23,238, forward strand.
GTAATATCAGCGCTGGAGTCGACTATGTCAAAAGAGCTTTAGCGATCGAACCTGATTCCGGTTACTTTCTTGACTCACTTGCCTGGGGCTATTATAAACAGGGTAAGTGTCAAAAGGCGGGTGAATTGATGCAGCGGGTCGTTGAGCTGCTGGGAGCAGATGACAAAGAGGTTCAAGACCATATCAAAGCAATTAACACGTGTATACAAAGGAAAAGTAAAAAATGATATTAGATGAGATTATTGCCAGGACCAAAGAGGATCTGGCCATTCGCGAAAAAGAGTTTTCGATGGAGTGGCTGGGACGTTCGCTCGCGTTTAATGCCCGCGCGCCTCGGGAGGTCATCCCTTATTTAAAGTCGACAGAAGAGGACAAATACCGTATTATCACCGAAGTGAAAAAAGCGAGCCCGTCGAAGGGTGTTATTCGTGAAGATTTCGACCCGTTGGCGATTGGGCAGGCGTATGAGCGCGGCGGGGCAAGTGCTATCTCTGTTCTGACCGAGCCGCACTATTTTCAAGGCAGTCTGGATTATCTTTCAGGTCTTCGACGTTATGTCGGTATCCCGTTGCTTCGTAAAGACTTCATCGTCTCTGAATATCAGCTTTTAGAAGCTCTGGTTCATGGTGCCGACTTCGTTCTGCTTATCGCAGCGGCACTCTCTCGTAAAGAGCTGAAACACCTGCTTAACTACACTCGTCACCTTGGGATGGAAGCCCTTGTCGAGGTGCATGATAAAGCTGACCTCACAAAAGCGATCTTTGCCGGTGCAGACATCATCGGTATCAACCACCGTAATCTTCAGACTTTTGAGATGAACATGAACCTCTCTTATGAGTTGATACCGCTTATTCCCAACGGCAAGATCATTGTGGCTGAGAGCGGTATCTACGAGCATGGTCAACTTGAAGATCTTCATAAAGCAGGTGTGGATGCCTTCTTGGTGGGTGAGTCGTTGATGCGTCAAGATGATGTTGAGAGTGCCCTGCGCTGTCTGAAAACAGGAGAATGTTAATGAGACACTTACTTCTATCTCTTTTAGCACTGCTTGTCGTAACGGGCTGTTCATCGTCTCCAAAAGAAGAAGCAGAACCAAAACAAGGGCATAAAAGCGAATCACCTCATATGACGTTCAGCGGAGAAGGCGAGGGCAATAGCTTGGTCATTCCGACCTATTTTGCGGATGGTATGGTAGACAAAGACCATGACGGTATTGAAGATGGCAAAGACCGATGTCCTGAGACGCCGATAGGTGTTAAAGTCGATGCAGGCGGTTGTGCGTTTGATCGTGACCAAGACGGTATAAAAGATTATGAAGATGCATGTCCCAACTCTATGCCACACGCGAAGGTCAAAGTGGACGGCTGTGCAGACTTTATCTCGTTTAACCTTTACTATGCGCCGCGTGTAAACCAGATAACACCGAAGTCGATGTCTGTTCTTGAAAAGGCTGTCGGCTTTTTGAAAGAAAATCCGGAATACAAGGTCAAGATCACCGGTCATACTGACAATATCGGGGATGATGCGTATAACCTGGAACTTTCAAAAGATCGTGCTGCAGATGTCTTAAAACTCTTTAACCGCAAAGGGATCAACTTTAACCGTTTAGAGTCAACAGGCAAGGGTGAAGCCGAGCCGATCGAAACAAATGAGACGGATGAAGGCCGTCAGCTCAACCGCCGTATAGAGGTTAAACTTTACCAATAAAACCAGAGTATCTGTCTGCCGGCAGATACCCTCCTTTTAATTAGACCCTGTCAACCATTTATAGATGCTAACGTTGAGTTTATATTGACGTGATAAGATACAGGCAAATTAAAAGGAATTACGATGCGATTTAAAAACCAATTACTTGCCTTAAGCCTGATAGCCCTCTCTTCTTATACTCTTCAGGCGGCTCCTTCTGCAGAGACACTTTTTGATTCAAAATGTGCTTCGTGTCATATTAAAGTCCGTCCGGATGACAAGTCAACACTGGTCGCACCTCCTGCTATGGGTGTGATGCGTCATGTCAAGATGCAGTACTCGACAAAAGAGAGTGCTGTCGCTTTTATGACATCGTATGTTATGGATCCTCAAAAGGCTAAAGCGGTGTGCAGGGCTCAAAGTATTGAACGTTTCGGACTGATGCCGTCTCAAAAAGGAAATGTGAGCGAGGCTGAGCTGAAGCTTATCTCAGAGTGGATGTACGACAACTATCCAAGAGGCGGTGCAATGCAAAAAGAGGGCAAAAACTGCAAACAATAAAGTTTTTTTGTGGTTGTATTACGATCTAACAGCCTGGCAGATAGCTCCAACATGAGGGCGGCCCGTATTGCAGCAACCGCCTTCTTTTACCTTTGGATGTAGAGTACTGTTCCGTCATGGCATGATGAAACAAAGGTTTTATATCACTTGGCGTTTGTAAAATTTCTCTATATGGGTACTCAGCATGCATCGAAAAAATGGATAATACCGATGTAAAACTGGTCGTTGAGGACTTCTCAGTTATCAATATTCTTTGAAGGAACACTCGCGAAAGCTCTTGATTTATAAAAAACATGAAATTGTTTTTCCACCTTTAAGGTGGGTCATAAATCAGAGTTATAACTCTTCTACATCCTTGATGTCTTTACCGGAAATTGTTTCAAGTTTATCTTCAACAACATTCAAAAACTCTTCTCTGTTTTTTTCATCCATATTTTTCTCAAGCATTTCAAGAATATATTTGATTCCATTTGCATTGATTTTTTTAACACTGGCTAGATAATGTACAAATGCAATAAGCTTTATATCGTTAATAGAATACATTTTTTTTGAGGACTCTTTCGGCGGGAATAATCCTTTTTCTTCATACATTTTCAGAGTACGTGCTTTAGCACTTAACAGTTCTGCAATACTGCTTAAAGGCAGTATGTCTTTTTCATTGTTCAATAATGCCATTTTTCAACCTTAAATCAATTCTATGTAATTATAGGATATTTTTTAAGTAATTAAGCTGGTTTTATTGCTACTTTTTCCATATCATCCAGCCATCCTGCTTTATCATCAAGTTTCATAAATAGCATTTTACTTGCATCATGAGGCTTTTCCGGTCTTGAATGGATATGTTTTAAAATAAGTATTTCGTCTGTTCGTCCTACAATCTCTATTTTTCCGATATCATGCCCCATAATGAATTTAAATCGTTTAGCGTAGCCATCAAGTCTTTCTTTGGCCTCATCTACAATATCCATACCTTCTTTTAAGGGCAGTTGAAAATGGTTTCTAACCCTGCTGACAGGCATGCACTGATATAGATAATAGGGGTTGACACCGATTCTAACAAGACCGTTCATGAGGTTTTCAATATCTTCTACTGAGTCATTAACACCTTTTAGCAATACCGCCTGGTTATTAACAGTAATACCGGCTTCCCTGATTCGCAAGATAGCATCGGTGGCTGTTGGCGTTATTTCGTTAACATGATTAAAATGTGTTGGCATATAAAGTGTTTTTACTTTATTGAATTCTTTAAGATACTCCATCAGTTCATCATCAAAGAAACGCATAGGATAAACGACTGGAGTCCTGGTACCTATACGGACATAGTTGATATGCTCAATCTCCTTAAGCTCATCAAGCATCTTTTTTAGTTTTGGTGTATCAATCAACATTGGATCACCACCCGAAATAATGATATTGGTAATCTCTTTATGTTCCCTGATATACTTCAAGGCATTTTGAAAGTTTTCAACCGTTTTGTCATTTGGCAGACCAACAATAGCTTTTCTAAAACAGTGACGACAATACATTGAGCAGTAGTCCGTAGCAACGATAAGTGCCGAATACGGGTATTTATGTAAAATACCATTGCCTTTATTATGCTTGTCGTCACCGTAAGGGTCTTGGGTCGTTTCACCCATGGAACCGGATATTACCAGCTCATCTTCACTCGGATAAGCAAGTTTTTTAATAGGATCGTTTGGATTACTTTGATCTATTAGACTGAAGTAGTATCTTGGAATATTCATAGGGTGCTTATCCACAACATCGCGTAGTTTCACCTCTTCCTCTTGTTTGAGGTCCACATACTCTTTCATTTTATCGATTGAATTTATGTTGTTTTTTAACTCATCCCACCACCATACTTTTGTCCAGTCTATACTGCTTAAATCATTTGATGATTTCAAAAAAAACCTTTTTATAGTAATTAAATAACGCCATATATTTCATTTTTATTCATAGATGATGTCATTTTATTACAAATAGTATGTGTACTTATAGCATTTAATCCTTGTTAAAACATTAATTGATACACGAATTCAACGAATAAGTGCAGTTTGATTTGAGAGAATATGAAGGTTGACCGGTATAGAGTTGACTATGCCGTCTTGCAAGATAAGTGGGATTGAGGCGATGCACCAGAGAGCAGTGCATCCGAAACAGGTTTAAAAGTTACGAAAGAAGGGCTTTCGCACAGGCGTTGATGCGTTTACCGTCAGCGATGCCGTTTAGCTCTTTAGAAGCCATTCCCATCACTTTACCGATATCTTTCATCGACTCTGCACCGACTTTAGCAATGATCTCTTTGAGGCGACCCTCCAGTTCTGCATCATCAAGCTGTTTTGGAAGATAAACCTCAAAAATAGCGATCTCTGCCATCTCTTTATCATAAAGGTCATCGCGACCGGCATCTTTAAACTGAGTTGCAGCATCGATACGTTGTTTGACCTGCTTTTGAATGATCTTGATAACACCTTCATCATCAAGTTCAATACGCTCATCGACCTCGACCTGTTTAAATGCAGATGTAAGCAGTCTTAGTGCATCACGACGTGCAACGTCTTTGGCCTTCATCGCCTCTTTGACTTCGTTTTTGATCTGTTCTTTAAGTGACATGGTATTCCTTTTATTGATTAGTAATTGATAGCGACTTTATAGGTCGGATCATCTTCCTCGTAACTGCAGTGAGGCCCCGCTTTTTTGAGGATCGCTTTACAGTCAGCACTCAGGTGACGAAGCAGCAGGTTCTTACCCGCTTCTTCATACTTTTTAGTGATAGCGTCGATAGCTTCAACACCGGAAGCATCCATGACTCTAGCCTCTTTAAAGTCAATAACGACTTTTGGAGGATCGTTCGGGATGTCAAAGTTGTCTCCAAAGGTTGTAGCTGAACCGAAAAAGAGAGGGCCTTCAAGTTCATAGACCTTTGTACCATCGTTTTCTGTATGTATCTTTGCAGAGATACGGGCATGTTTCCAGGCAAAGGCAAGCGCAGAGATAATAACACCTGCGATAACAGCGATGGCAAGGTCTTCGACAACGGTAATGATCGTTACAGCAACCATGACAACGGCATCTGTACGAGGCATACGACTGATACGAGAGAAGCTTGACCACTCAAAGGTACCGATACTTACCATAAACATGATCCCGACCAAAACGGCAACAGGGATAGCATTCAGAACACCGCTCATCGAGACGACGAGGATAATAAGGCCGACAGCCGCAACAAAAGAGGAGAGTCTTCCGATACCGCCGGAGGTGTAGTTGATGATACTCTGACCGATCATCGCACAGCCCGCCATACCGCCAAAGAAGCCACACGTCACATTTCCTGTTCCCTGCGCGATACACTCTTTGTTGGCAGAACCGCGTGTGTTGCTCAGCTCATCCAAGACTGAAAGTGTCAGCAGTGACTCGATGATCCCTACGAGCGCAACGATAACAGCATAAGGCAGTACCATGATGAGAGCATCTAAACTGAAGAGATGCTCCGGGATACCAAAGCTTGGCAGTTGTCCTGCAAACTGACTCATGTCAGAGAGACCACTCAGTAGAAGCGTATTGGCATTGGTGAAGTAGACACCTAGCGTGATGACGATAATGGCAACAAGTCCGGCAGGAATCGCTTTTGTAAACTTAGGAAGCAGGTACATAATCAGCATGGTAAGAGCGACTAAGACATACATCATGTAGCCTTGGCCCTCAAAGAACTTAAACTGTGCCGTACCGATAACGATAGCCAGACCATTTACAAAACCGTGAATAGCAGGTGTCGGAACAAGGCGGATAAACTTACCGAGTTTCAGAAGACCGATACCGATCTGGAGCAGGCCTGCTACAACAGTAGCCAATAGTATGTAGTGCAGCACACCCATAGCAATAGCGTCAGCATCAAGCCCTTGTGCCGATAAGAGCGTATGTGCTTCAAGGCTGAGACCGACCAGGACAATAGCAACGGCGCCGGTAGCACCGGAGATCATACCCGGTTTACCACCGATAAGAGCCGTAATAAGACCTAGTATAAAGGCAGTGTAAAGACCGACAATCGGGCTGACACCAGCGATAAAACTAAAGGCGATCGCTTCGGGAACCAAAGCGACGGCAACGACTAGACCGGAGAGAATATCGTTTTTGATATTCGCTGTAGAGTATTTTTTTAAATCAAACAACTATATTAACCTTGTAGTGAATCAAGCTGATCTTTGATCTTAACTTGTTTATCTGTGGCATCCGCAAGGGCTGCTTTATTGGTTTCGATCACTTCTGCAGGGGCATTGGCAACAAAACGCTCATTGTTTAACATACCGTTTAGCTTACCGATCTCTTTATCCAGTTTCTCACTCTGTTTGGTAAGACGGGCGATGATCGGTGCAAGGTCGATAGAACCTGTCGGGATGTAGACTTCGACATATTCACTGACATCACTGACCGAATTCTCGATCTTAGTCTCTGTAAACTTCAGCGCTTCGACTTTGGCAAGGCGGGCGATAAACGGTCCCATAAGACCTTTAGCGTCCAGATCTGTTTTGACATACGCTTCAGCGATCTTCTGGTTACCCATGTCGACTAGAGTTTTAGCACGGCGTACGGCAACAATAGAGTCCATGATGATCTCAAACTGCTTCTCGATCTCAAGATCACGCTCACCGCTTACCGGGTAGCTCTGGATCATGATAGAAGAGCCCCCTTCAAGTGATGTTCCCGAAAGAGAGTGGTAAAGATACTCTGTCATAAACGGCATAAACGGGTGAAGCAGTTTCATCGACTCTTTAAAGATCGCGCCCAACTCAGGAACACTCTCTTTAGAGACTTTAGAGAGCTCGATTCCCCAGTCACAGAACTCGTTCCATAAGAAACGGTAGAGTGTTGTTGCAGCGTCATTGAAGCGGTACTCGTCAATGAAGTCACGTGTCTCAGTGACAGCGACGTTGTAACGGCTCAGCATGTAGCGACCCAGTGGGGTCTCAACTTTGATGTCTGTGAGGTTATCAAAGGTCTCAACGTTCATCTGCAGGAACTTTGACGCGTTATAAAGTTTATTGGTAAAGTTACGAGACTGCTCAAGCTTTTCGTTACTCATACGGATATCACGACCCTGCGCCGCTGAGATAGCCAATGTGAAACGCAGTGCATCCGCGCTGTACTTCTCAACCATGTCAAGTGGATCAATAACATTGCCCTTGGACTTCGACATCTTCTGTCCATGTTCATCACGAACAAGTGCATGCAGATAGATGTCGTTAAACGGAAGCTCTTTCATAAAGTTCTCGCCCATCATCATCATACGCGCAACCCAGAAGAAGAGGATGTCAAAACCTGTGATCAGCAGAGAGTTAGGGTAGAAGTCTTTTAGGTCCTGACCCTCAAAAGTTCTGTCCATCTCTGTGTCGCCATTGCCCCAGCCTAGAGTTGAGAATGGCCAGAGTGCAGACGAGAACCATGTATCAAGAACATCAGGATCTTGCGTCAGGTTTTTGCCGGCACATTTAGGACAGGCAGTCGGTGCATCGTCTTGTGAGGCAAACTCATGGTCACAGTCGTCACAGTAGAAGACCGGAATACGGTGCCCCCACCAGAGCTGACGGGAGATACACCAGTCACGAAGGTCGCCCATCCAGGCGTTGTATGAGTTGATCCAGTGCGGCGGGTAGAACTGTGCTTCACCGTCATTTGTTTTTTCAATAGATTTTTTAGCGACTTCACTTCTGACAAACCACTGTTTAGAGATATACGGTTCAACAATGTTCTTACAGCGGTAACAGTGACCGACCTGGTGTTGATGGTCTTCGATCTTGACAACAAAGCCTTCCTCTTTTAGGCGTTGAACGATGTAGTCACGTGCCTCAAGACGTTCCATCCCTTGGAACTCACCGGCATGATCATTTAAGATACCTTTTTCATCAAACACTGTAATAAATTCCAGGTCATGACGTTTGCCGACTTCATAGTCGTTTTGATCGTGGGCAGGGGTTACTTTTACAAGTCCTGTTCCAAACTCCATATCAACATGGGTGTCAGCAATGATCTTGATCTCTCTATTGATCAGCGGCAGTCTAACCATCTGTCCGATAAGGTGTTGGTAACGCTCATCATCAGGGTGGACCATAACAGCACTGTCACCGAAGTAGGTCTCAGGACGTGTCGTTGCTACGGTAATGTTACCTGAACCGTCTGCCAGAGGGTAGTTGACATGGTAAAACTTACCCATATGGTCTTCATGTTCCACTTCGATGTCAGAGAGGGCACCATCGTGGGTACACCAGTTGACCATGTAGTTTCCGCGTACAATGAGACCTTCGTTGTACAGGTGGACAAATGACTCTTTAACCGAGTTTTTTAGTCCTGTATCCATAGTAAAACGTTCACGGCTCCAAGCAGGAGAGACCCCCATCTTACGAAGCTGACCGACCATAATGCCGCCAGACTCCTCTTTCCACTCCCAGACACGCTCAAGGAACTTCTCGCGTCCAAGCTCCTCTTTCGTTGTTCCTTCAGCCAGCAGCTGCTTCTCAACAACGTTTTGTGTTGCTATACCTGCGTGGTCCGTACCCGGCTGCCAAAGTGTTTTATAGCCGTCCATACGTTTATAACGTGTGATGATATCTTGGAGTGTAAATGTCAGTGCGTGACCGATATGCAGGCGTCCTGTCACGTTCGGCGGCGGCATCATGATCGAAAAGTTTTTATCTTTTTGCTGAATAGCCTTGTTGCCGTCTACTTCAAAATAACCGCGCTCTTCCCAGATCTTGTAATAGTTGTCTTCAATAACATCCGGATCGTAGGTTGCTGCTGCTTTTTTTGTCTCTTCTGCCATGAGGAAAAACCTTTGTTGAAATAGTATTTGGTAAATAAAAACGAGTCATTAGAGGTGCCCTAAAGTACTCTTGAAAATTTATGCGGATTATAGCCAAGAAGAGGTAAGATTCGCTTGAAAAAAAGTGATGCTTTTCAGAGTTACAGTACATCGATCATAAAGGAAAAATTTGCCACTTTCTCGTTTAAATGATGACCAGTTCAAAGCGGCAACGGCACCTTATGGTGAAAATCTTATTATCGCATCCGCGGGAACAGGAAAGACGTCGACGATCGTTGGCCGGATAGGGCATCTTTTAGGCAGTGGTGTCAAACCAGAAGAGATACTATTGCTAACCTTTACCAATAAAGCAGCGGCTGAGATGGTGGCACGTGTTGCACAGTATTTTGGTGCGCAGACGGCAGGCAAGATCGATGCAGGTACCTTCCATGCTATCAGCTATCGCTGGCTAAAACGTTTTAACGGCAAGGTGGTGCTGAAGCAGCAGCGTGAACTGAAGACACTTTTTCGCAGTGTTTTCGAGAAACGCTCTTTTTCGCATCTCAGTACAGAAAGTGAACCTTACGGGGCGAACTATCTCTATGATCTCTACTCCTTTTTTCAAAATACTGAGATGAGTGAGGACTTTGAGACCTGGATCACTAAAAAACAGCCTGACCACCGTATCTACGCCATGATCTATGCGGATGTGGTCGATGAGTTCGAGCAGTTGAAACTGCAGTACGGCTTTTTGAACTTTAACGACCTGCTGATCCAGATGCGAAATATCTGTGAAAAGAAAGAGCTGGGTTATAAAGAGGTGCTTATCGATGAGTATCAGGACACCAATGCTCTGCAAGGTTCGCTGGTCGAGGCGATGAAACCGCCTTCGCTCTTTTGTGTGGGTGATTATGACCAGAGTATCTACGCTTTTAACGGGGCAGACATAGGGATCATCGGCTCGTTTACTAAAAAGTTTGAAAATGCCGAAGTGCATACACTCCGTAAAAATTACCGCTCAACCGTGCCCATTCTCTCTCTTGCCAACAGAGTTATCTCGCATAATGAACGTATCTATCCCAAAGAGTTGGAAGTGACGCGCCAAGAAGAGGCGCAGTCACCTAAGTTATTGGTTTACGATGAGCTTTTTGATCAATACCATGCTATCACCGAGATGATCAAAGCCTCATCTACGGACAGAGAAGATATAGCCGTTATCTTTCGAAATAACTCTACAGCTGACGGTATAGAAGCGGCAATGAGAGAGCAGGGGGTTGCCTGCCGAAGACGTGGCGGGACCAGTTTCTTTGATGCCAAAGAGATCAAAGCCATACTTGACATCTATACCTTGATGGTCAATGAAAACGACATGATGGCGTTCATTCACTTGTTTGAGTTTGCAAAGGGTGTAGGGAGTGCTATTGCAAAAGAGCTCTTTATCGCACTGCAATATGTTGGTTCAGGTTCACTGCTTCATGGTGTCTTTGCGCCTGATACAAGTATCAGCAATCCTTTTGAAAAACGTAAACTAAACCAGCAGTTAGGTCTTTTTGACGACTTTTTGGAACTGGGTTCTGCCGGACGTTTTGGTGCTTTGGGTTTTGATGCAAAGTTTTTAAAAAACCCGGTACTTAAACATCCTAAACTGACTAAAGACGGTGCAAAGTTTCTTTACAACTTTACACAGCTGCTGCGTTCTATTCATGGACTGAAACAGCCAAAGACGATAGTCAGCAAGATAAGAACTTCAGAATTCTATCACGGTATTGTTGATGTTCTTAGCTCCAAACGTGCTGTTCAAGCAGATGGAACTGTAGATGAACGGATTAAAAAAGAGTCTACAGAACGTATTCATAACAAGTCTCAGATACTGGTTGAATTGACACGGCCGTATAGTGACCATGAGCGATTTCTAAATGCAATGATCCTCGGTTCACAAGACTTGACGCAAGGCGAGGGTGTTTATCTGCTGAGTATTCATGCTTCTAAAGGTCTTGAGTATAAAGAGGTCTATGTGATAGACTTGATGGATGGACGTTTTCCCAATCGTAAATTGATGACACGCGGCGGCAGCCTGGATGAAGAGAGACGCCTCTTTTATGTCTCGGTAACACGTGCAAAAGATATTTTATACTTGAGCTTTGCCAAATATGACAAGATCAAAAAAGTGGACTTTGTCGCTTCACAGTTTCTCTATGAGGCTGGAATGATGCAAGAAGATGAAGCGTATAAAAAGATGCTTCTCCGTGAAGAGAAGCGTAAAGAGAAAGAGGAAGCTTTAAAAGCGGAACAAGCGCTTTTAGACTAATTTTCTATATTGATTTATGGCGCTTATATCACTTGAAGAAGAGAACTTCTTTCTCCTCTTAACCGAGAGCGGCCTCTCCAAGACTCCACATAGGTAAGAAGATACCAAGAGCGAGCAGTAGAACCATGGCACCGATGACAAAGAGCATGATCGGCTCAATAGCCTCTTGAAGACCGTCAATAATAGCATCAAAACGCATTTTGTAATACTCGGTCACTTTTTGAAGCATATCATCAAGTGCACCGGATGATTCACCGGCTTTGATCATCTGGATGATCATATTTTCAAATAATCCCGTCTCTTCAAGCCCTTCATGCAGGGTACTTCCTTTTTCTACAGCTCCACGTATGCCGGCCAATTTATCTTTCATCGGGAGGTTTTCAGTCATGTTGATCGCTGTGTCAAGTGCTTCGGCAATAGGAATACCGGAACGAACCAGTTCAGAGAAGACCAGTGTAAAACGGCTCAGTGTTGAATAGAGAATGATCCCCTTGATAAGGTAGGTACGCAAAAGGAGTTGATGGACCTTATATCGAAACTCTCTATTGTTCTCGATCATATATTTGATGACAATGTAAGCAATGGCGATACCTGCTAAAATATAGAGACCGTAATTGACCAGAGCCTTCGATAGAAACTGCAAGATTATAGTAGGCAGCGGTAGGCCAGCATCGAATTTTGCGAAGATCATCTCAAACTTTGGAACAACAAATGTAAGAAGAATACTAAAGGCAACGGCCATCGCGATCATTACATTACGCGGATAGGCCATCGCTTTTTTGAACTTGATCATATTGGCACGGATCTCTTCAAGCATATTTGCAAGATTGTACAGAGCTTCTGCCATGTTACCTGTCTTCTCACCTAAATCGACCATAGCAAGAGTAAGCCCGCCGAGTTGAGTACGGAAGTTATCCATTGCTTTATAGAGGCTGGATCCGGCATTGATGTCCTCGCCACATTTAGCGAGGATCTCTTTCAAAGGCGGATCGTCAGTCGCCTCAGCAAGGTCTGAAAGGGCGTCATGAACCGAGATACCGGCATTAGTCATAACGGCTAACTGACGAATGGCAGCGATATGCGCATCCGGTTTAAGCTTTTTCTTTTTAGAGTTTTTAAAGATATTGGCTTTGATCTGGGCAAACTGCTCCTCTAGAGGTGCTGAAGTCTCTTCAAGCTTGACCATAATACCAGGGAATTTAACCTTGGCCATATAGTGCGCTTCTTTTTTACTTTCAGCATAGAGTCTGTGCTCAGTTTTTTTACCGCGAGCAAGTACGGTTGCTGTAAAATGTTTCATCCTTTTACCACCCTTAAAATTTCTTCAATAGTTGAGACACCGCTGACGACTTTTTTCATACCGTTTGCAAACATCGGCTCAAAACCTTCTTTTAGTGCTTGTTCAATCATATCATCTTTTGAAGCACTTTGTGCAATCATACTTGAGAGTTCTTCAGAAATCGGTAAAACTTCGGAGATCATCTCACGACCCATATAGCCAACCCCATTACATTCACGGCAGCCTTCACCTTTATAAAAGACCGTGTCATCTGGAAGATATTCTTTATAAGGTTCGACGACGGATGCAGGAAGCTCTTCTTCTTTTTTGCAATACGGACAGATCTTACGAATTAGACGCTGTGCCTGAATCGCGACTAAGGCACCGCTGATAAGATAGGGTTCAATACCCATATCGACCATACGAGGGATCGAACTGACGGCATCATTGGTGTGCAGGGTCGAGATGACCAGGTGACCGGTCAAAGCCGCTTTGATAGCGATCTCCAGTGTCTCCTGGTCACGGATCTCCCCGATCATGATCTTATCGGGATCCTGACGCAGGATAGAACGCAGTGCGTCGGCAAAACTCAGTCCCACACTTGCACGAACCTGGACCTGCTGGATAAGGTTCATCCTGTACTCAACAGGGTCTTCAACCGTAATGACCTTCTCTTCAACACTACGCAGCTCATTAAGTGCACCATAGAGTGTTGTAGTCTTACCACTACCTGTCGGCCCGGTAACAAGGATAATGCCGTAAGGTACTTTAAGGGCCGTATGCAGTTTTTTATAACCTGCTTCATCCATACCGGCATCTTCAAGACGAATAAGGGCCTTCTCTTTATCGAGAACACGCATTACAATAGACTCGCCATACATAATAGGCAGGGTAGAAAAACGGAAATCATACTCCCGACCGCCGACATCAGTTGAAAAACGCCCGTCTTGCGGTTTTCTTCTTTCCGCAATGTCAAGATTTGCAGAAATTTTAAGTCGAGAGGCGAGAGGTGGGTAGATGTCTTTATCAAAGATAAAGACCTCAGAGAGTTTACCGTCAACACGGGCACGTACCGTACAGTTGTTCTCTGTTGGCTCAATATGAATATCACTCGCACGGTTTTTTATACAGGCTTTTAAGATAACATCAATAAGTTTTAAAATAGATGAAGCTTGTGCTTGATCTTTATTTTGCTCCGTACCCATAGAGTTTAACTCATTACGAATACTGACAACAAGCTCTTTGACACTGTCTTTAAGCTCGACTTTAAAAAGATAGGCCTGGATCTGTTTCTCTGTGGCCGCCGCTATATCAAGTGGTTTACGCGGATATAAGCGCTGAAGAGCCTCTTGTGCTTCAATATCCAAGGGGTCGGTGAAGGCCACTGTCACACTGAGATCGTTCTCTTTGATCGGAATAGCTTTAAAGCGTTTTAGCTGTGACAGCGGTATTCTGTCTGCCAACCTATAGTCCATATCAATAGAATCAAGGTCAAGATATTGTATCTCCATCACTTCGGCAAGATGCTGCATGACAGATGCTTCATCTAAAAAATGATACTGCTTGATTACGGCGATCTCATAATGTCCGGAACGGATCTGTTCAACGATAAATCGCTTCACAAAGTTGACAGATACGGCACCAACCTTTGTCAGTGTCTCTAAAAGGGTGTCGCTTTCAACTCCAACACGTTGAAGCCGATCTATCTGCTCTTCAGAGATATGGCCTTGTGCCAACAAATCATGGGTAACTCTATCCATTTTCAATCCTACCAGTAGATATGACGTTTAGTCATTATCTTATCATAATATTCTTCGATAACCATTTTAGGAGAAGAACCGCTTTTTGTTACAAATAGACGATAACTTTTGTTTGCGTCTGTTGGGTCTGTATAGTTGTAGCGACGTCTGTCTTTGGTTCTCGTGTCTTTTGAATAGAGATCAAAAACGGTTGAGAGTACATACTCTGTCGTCGGCAATTTAATAGGCTTTAGTTCATATTGATCTGTTAGCGCATGCATAAGAAGCTGTTTTTGCATTAAGATCACAGAAAAATAAGCAGCATTTGCACGAGAATCAGGTGTCTTCTTCAAAGAGGTGATAGCTGCTGACAGCTTGTCAAGTTGATCGGCGTTTAGACAGGAGAAGGCATAAAGAGAGACAAACTCTTCATCGTTTTTATATTGTTCCAGCAGTGTGTCACCGGATTGACAAGCCTCTTCATATTTTGCATCTTGATAGAGCTTATACGTCTCTAACTTCGCATCAGCTTGTAAAAACAGTGGAGATAAAAAGAGAAATAATATTAATCTATTCATTTGAAGTTTCCTTTTTGAATTTCATTGAGCAGAGCTCTGGCCTTGATGGAGCCGGATTTTTTAATATACGCCTTGAGTCTGCTTACGGCTATATCACTTTTACCAAGTTTGGCTAGACATTGAGAGTACAGAACAACACCATCTTCAATATTTGGGTTGAGTCTATACGTCTGTTTGGCATATTTATAAGCCTCTTCATATTTACCCTGATCATAATACTTTTTGGCAATAAAAAGACCGAGTGCCGGTTTCTCGCTTTTATTAAAGCGTTTGATCACGCTTTTCAACTCATCTTCAGAAGTGTTCTTTTTACCTAATTGAAATAGAGCTTGTGGAGGCTCTTCATTAGCAGTGGCATTGCTGTTGCCTCCGATAATAATTGTTTGAACAGGCACATCTTTAACAACCTGTTTAACTTCAGGTGTAATGGCTTTTTGTGTCTTAGCAGGTACTTTTTTCGCTTTTTTAGACGTAGCAGCCTGCTTTGTCCGCTTTTTTGGTTTAGGCTTGGCTTTTTTCTTTTTGGCTCTTTTTTTCTTAGCAGCTTTTTGGCGGGCAATCGATGCAAGCCTTTGTGCATTCTGATACTCAATGACCTGCTCATCAAGCAGACTGATGAAGCTGAATGACGGGACCAACACATTTTGTTCATATACTTCTTGGATCTCAACTGTCTGTACGGGTTTAACACTCTTATTGACTTCGACAACAGTTGTGTCGACTTTGACAACAGTCTGGGCTTTGACGGGAGGGAGCTCTTTTTTTACAAGAGTTGAGACTGTTTTAGGCTGCATTAAGTAGAAATACGAAGATGCCCCTGCAACAAGCACAAGGAGAGAGGATATGATGTAAACAGGCAACATCTTTTTAAAGTGGTATTTAGACCACTTGACTTCCAGCTCCAAGACATTAAGCATCAATAAAACCTGTATGGATGGCTGCCATCTCTATCAGTTTTTTCGGCATAGTGCTGTGTTTGATCTTGGAAGGATCGTTTGTCTCATACCAGCTGCATATCTCAAAAAGTCCATAAAGAAGTTTATTGGTGTCACGATAGTTCCCGTCGGTAAACTTATGGATCTGTTTAACACTGCCATCGCTGAACATATTGGCAAGATCAAAAAAGTTAGCATGTAAGAGCTTTTTTTGTATATAGATCGTTAATTCTGTAGCGGTAGCATTTTGCAGCTCTTGACTCTCCCAGATGCGTGTTTGAAAGTGCTCTTTGGCAATGAGGTCCTCTTTTTCAGTTTTATGAAGTGCAAAAATAAACTTGACCTTTCTAGAGTCAGAAATAAGACGGATCTTCTCCATCAATGATTCAGAGTAGAGTTGTGCTTCATCAAGAATGACAATAGGTGTGATGTCATTGACGTAGTGATTTGCGATCTCGATAAACTGTGTAAAGTTAAGCGGATTAGGCGTATTAAAGCGAAAGATCTCATAAGCCAAGACCTTAAAAAACTCGATTTCATCTATAACAGGTGTCTGAATGTATACGATTTTCTGTTGTGGTGAGAGTTCTTTATAGAGCTTGTTAAGCATCATACTTTTTCCTGTTCCCGGTTTTCCGAAAACTAGAATCATTTTAAGAGGCTTCTGAATAGCCTCTTTAAGAGCATGGTATATAGCCATACTGCGGTCTAGCTGGACATAGTCTTTTGAATCGACTATGTCCTGAAAAACCTCTTGAGAATTACGATAGATCTTAGAGTTCTTCATCAGCCTCTTTGCTTTCAGGTGCAATTTCTGCATCTGTCGTAACTGTGTCATCTTCTGCAAACGTTGATTTTAGACCTGCTTCTTCTTTGGTTATCGACGTGTAACCAAGCTCTGCGATGGTAAGAGTGTTGCCTTCAGGTTTGATGATGTGCGGCTCAATAACGATAACGATCTCTTCGACCTGGCGGATCTTCTCTTCATATTTAAAGAAGTAACCTAGACCCGGAATGTCACCTAGAAGAGGGACTTTGTTGGTTTTAAAGTTCTCACGTGAACCGATAAGACCGCCTAAAATAATACGGTTTCCGTCTTTAACGGTAACAACCGATGAGAGTTGACGACGGTCAAGGTCAGGCGGCATAGTACGGTTTTCCTGAGCCGTAGTGTCACTCTGGATCTGAACACGGGTCTGACTGAGTGATGGATTGACTTTAATAGTAATTCTATCATCGTCACCTATCTCCGGCGTAATGTCTAAAAGTACACCGGCAAAGACGGAGTTGACAACATCATTCTGTGTGGTTGAAACAACACCGCCACCGGCACCTTGTTGATTAGCCGATTGCTGTATTTTATAAAAATATTCTGTACCAACAGTAATAAGAGCAGGCTGATTGTTTAGTGTGAGAATCTTAGGATTTGAAAGTGAACGTACTTCACCTTGTTCTTTAAGAAACTTGATAACTTCATTAATAGAACCCCCACCAGAAATTTGTATCATATTAGCAGTGTTTCCTGCCATATAAGTGATTTCTTCGAAATTACTAGCAGGATTAAACTGGCCACCCCAGTCGGTGCTAGAACTACCTACGCTAAAGGTGTCAAGTTGTAGACTGAAGTTTTGAAGAGCATAAAGCTGTGCCCAGTCGACACCTGTCGAAGATTTGTCATCAAAGATAACAGCCATCATATGGACATCGATAAGCACCTGTTTTTGAACCTTGTCTTGAAGCAGTTTCAGATAGGAGTCTATACGCGCTTGTTGGCGACCGGTTGCAGAAATAGTGATCAGACCGGCATTTTTGTTAATGATCGGTGCTTCTGCCTGGTATGCATCTTCAGGGCGGTTAAGTACACGTTGCAGCTCAAGGTCTAACTCTTCCCAAAACTTGACTTCGTCAGTATGCTCGATAGAGATACCTGATCTGTTTGAGCCGGTACCATCTTGGCCAGTATCTTCACCGGCAGCTCCATCAGCAGCTCCACCACCAGCTCCACTCGCGCCGCCTTGACCGATTTGTGACGAAGTTGAACTTAGCATTACATTAGTCGAGCCACTACTCTTGCGTGATGATAGTATATAATCAATATTATAGGTGATCGTCTTAAGATAAGAGATACGCAAAATATCGTTATCGATCGTAAAGTTTAGATTGTTCTCTGTCAATAAAATGTCAAAGACTTCATCGATCGTAAGGTTCTTGATATGTGTTTTGTTCAGCTTTTTATCCATCAGCTTTTCAGTTTCACTGTCGGCAACAACCAAACTGTACTCACATGCAGAGGTCAGCTGGTCAACATATTCACCGATAGTTGTCCCTTTTGCAGATGAGATACTGAAAAGTTCGTAGGTACAATCAGCCTGCATAGACGCTGCCAAGACAACTGATGCAGCAAGTGAGATAAGCTTTTTATTGAGGTTTTTCATTTTCATTTTCCTTTTTTAGTGATAATTTAGTTGACGGCAAAGTTGATTTTGTCGTTTTTCTGGTTTTGAAAGAGTCTTAACTCTTTCTTTTTACTCTTAAGAAGCGCCTCGCCAGCTGAGACTTTAACAATAGTGTAGTGTCGCACTCTATCACCCTCTTTATACCATTTTCCGTTGATCTTAACACTCTTATTAATGGATGTTTCCATTCTTAGAGGCTTGAATTTGACCTTCTTTTTAACAACATATGTTGTCTTTTTCTTACCATCTTTGACAACTTCAAATAAGATAAATGGACTTTTTGTCTTAAGTACATCAGCAGCCTTTACCCCAACACGAGGCGGTTTTATCTCTTGGATCTGTTGATTGATCAGTTCATGGTTCGGTATTGCACTGCTTGCAGCTGCCACCTCACTATGTGCCTCACCGCTTTCAGCTGCAACCGCATTAACGGCCTCACTGTTTGCGGCCATTACCATTGGTGCCAAGGAGACGATGGTTGATATTAGTAACTTTTTCATTAATATGTGATCCCCCATACAGATAAATTAAGGTCTAGATTTAACTTCGTTGTTGCTTCAAGGTCTAGGTCATGAAGGTCAACCACAAGTTTACTTTTTTCAATTGCATTGATAAACCTGACCATGTTTTTGTATGGTGCTTCAGCTTTGATCTCAAGATTCAGTACATGACCGAACTTTGTTTTATCATCAGCAAGTCTATTCGCAAAATAGTTAAGTTTGACTTTGTTCTTTTTAGCATTTTCAGCAATAGAGTCGATGAATGCACCCCAAGTCACTTGATCATAAAAGAGTTCAGGGATCTTCTCTATCTCGGTTTTAATATAGACGTTTTCATCTTTCAGGATCACAAGCTTTTTATTGAGAGCAGCAATGTCCTGATTTAAACGTACTATTTCACTTTCAGGATGCATCAAAAGGTATTGCTTGTCTTTGGTTATTTTCTCTTGAACCTTTAATGAAGCTGCCTTTATCTCATTATAACCCTTTTCAGAACTTTCCCAAAAAACGAGATAAGAGAACATGACAAGCACTACAAAAACCATGACGTAGATCATCTTTACGTCTTTTTCACTTTTTTGCGCAAAACTCTGGTCTATATCATAAAGATATTTTTCTAACATCGCACTCATTTCAGCACCGCCTTCATCTCACTTAGATAGCGTTTTTTCTCTTCATCATAGGCAATCTCTTCAAGCATAAAGTAAAAACGTGATGTTTTTTTAGCCGTAAGATACTCTAGTAAACGCGTAATGTCTTTATCTTTGTCAGAGACCATATTGAATATGTAGCCTTTAAAGTCCTCTGTTTCATGATAAGAGAGTCTTTGCAGTTTGACTTTAAACTTGTTAAGATCAGCAGAAAACTCAGTAGTCAGTTTAGCCTTCATTGGGTAGTTGACCTTGACATCATGGATCTTTGTCAAGGTACTCATCTGACGGTCAAGCTCAGCTTGTTCTGCATCGACCAGTTTGGTCACTGCTTTTTTCTCAACTGTTTTAAGATTAATAGTTGCTTCACGGGTCGTTTTAATACTATGCACCTCGTTATACTCGGTATCAAGCATTGATTTGTTCAACTCTTCTGCAAAGGTAAGACTCCAAAATGCAACTGGATACGAGAATGCAACGACTAAGGCGATACCGCTGATCGCAATAAGTTTACCGCTTGCGCGTTGTAAGAACTTAGGCGGTCTGGGGTAGATCGAAAAGTTACACTCATAACGCTCTTCACTCTCTGTCATTGTGTAGAGGTGCATCATCTGGTGGACTTGGTCTACGTATTGTCCGTTTGTATCAAACCCGTAGTCAAAATCAAATGATTTGGAGATCAAGCCGAGGTATGTTTGCGAATACTCGTCCAAACCTGCAATAGAGCCGATCTGTGAACCGATATAGATCTGATCGACCGTCTCAAGCTCAAATGCACGTTTGGCATAAGTAAGAACATCATTAATATGTAAAAAGAGTTCGCCGAACAGTTTGATAAGGTCACGCTGATACTCTTTGTTTTCTGAACTGAGGCCTTCACTCGAAAGCAGTTTTATAAAGAGTGAATAGCCGACTTGTTCACCGTAAAGTTCACAAAAACGCTCATGCATCATCTTGATAGAGTATTTCAGTGACTTGGTGTAAACAAACTCCTGATCATTATAGATAGTGAAAAAGGCATCATTGTCTTGGAAATAGATGAAACAGTGCACACCTACCTCAGTAACGATCTCGCGTTGATAAAGCCCTTTGAGCAGAAGAGGGACAGGTACGATCTGATCGATATACTTTACCTTCTCAACAGTTGCCTCAAAGGTCTCATCCATAGTAAGCGGATCAACAATGAAAACATGAAAGTAACGCTCTTTTTCATCGACTTGATGATCTGATTCGATAAATTGAATACTGTATTCAATTGCCATATCAAGGGCGAGTTCTTCATAGACCTTGTTCTCAATAGCGAAAGTCAGGTCTTCGTCAGGGATATTCTTACTTACACCAATGAGAGCCGTTAGGAAATCATTAGTGTTCAGATAAGCCATTGTGTATTGCGTTTTTGAGAAGCCGATAGACTTCACTTGCTCTAATTTGCCAGATGAACCTGAATAAAAAGTCTCTTTGTAGGGGTTTATAGAAAGGACACTAGTAAATATCGGTTGTTGCGTTTTACTCATCGCAGTAAATCCTATAATGTAATTTTTGTTCAAACTTAATTGAACTTCACTCTTTAACACGTTTATAGTAAGTATAAACAGACCAATTGAATTACAGAAAATTGATAACGAAAACTTATCAATTTCCTATTACTGATTCCATTTTAGCCATATTAAACTTAAATGTATTCTTATGTTTGAAGGAAAAAGATAAAAAGATAGCATTTTGTCTGTTTTTTCGCAAAGTGCCTAAATGACACTGTATGTGAGGAATAAAAAGGTATTAGTGAAATTTATTTTTGACATTTAAATAAAATATTGTTATCAAACTCTAAAAAAAGAGCTTAATAATCTTACGATGGCAATAGCAACAAGGTTGGACAACGAGCAACACTCTTAGTTTAAATGTTATAGCCTAACTCTTCAAGAAACTTCTTATCGTTTGTCCACCCTTTTTTGACTGAGACGAATAGATCGAGGTAAACAGGTTTGTCAGTGAGCTTCTCTATCTTTGCCCGGGCATCTTGTCCGATACGTTTGATAGCGGCACCGTTTTTACCGATGATGATCCCTTTTTGACTCTCTTTTTCAATGATGATAGTGGCACGGATATGTTCTACTTTTTTGTTCTCTTCTATTTTATCGATGACAACATCCGACTCATAGGGGATCT
Organism: Campylobacterota bacterium; assembly: GCA_039714575.1. Lineage (GTDB taxonomy): Bacteria > Campylobacterota > Campylobacteria > Campylobacterales > Sulfurimonadaceae > Sulfonitrofixus. Next base: position 44,889 of record JBDLJE010000005.1, read on the forward strand.
CATCACTGATATTTTCAAAGATCGCTTCACGGATGAACTCTTTATAGATGTCGCGCAGCATCTCGGTAGTCAGATCATCTGGGTCATAGAGGTACGGAGAGACATCCAGGTGTTTGACAATAACATCCAGCAGGTCATTTTTGCCGACACTCTTTGTTACGGACATCGGTATCAAAGCTTCGAATTCAGAGGCGAATTGATTGTACTCGCCAATGCGCGCCAACAACTCGTTTTGAGAGACTTGGTCGATCTTGGAGAGGGCGATGATATGTTTGCGGTTTTTTCCGTTTACTTCTAAAAAACGTTTGTAGTGTTTTACCGAGTCGCTGGCAGGTGCAAGGTAGACGACAATATCACAGTCACCGATCGCTTTAAGTGCCTCTTCGAGCATAAACTGGTTGAGTATCTTCTCTTTTTCATGCAGGCCCGGGGTGTCGATAAAGATGATCTGATCATCGTTATGCATCACAATGGCGTTGAGTCTTCGGCGCGTTGCGTTGGCTTTTTGAGAAGTCATTGCGATCTTCTCGCCCAAGATCCAGTTAAGCATTGTACTCTTACCCGCATTTGGACGACCGACCAGAGCGACAAAACCGGCCTTGTGATCAGTAGTACTACTCACCGATGACCTCTAAGTGGATGGTGGCGTGCATTCCGTGTCCAAGTTTAAAATCAAGGTCATGTGTACCTGTTATCTTGATCGCTTTTTTATGATTGATATGTTTTTTGTCGATCTCAATACCGTGTTGGTCTTTAAGCGCGTGTGCGATCTCATCTTTTGTCACTGAACCAAACAGGTGACCGGTGTTACCAAGCTTCTTGCTGATATTTACTTTCAGCTTATCGAGTGTTTCAGCCAACTCTTTAAGATCTTCGATCTCCTGTGCTTCATTTTCAGCTTTTTTTCGTTCAGCCGAAGCATGTTTTTTAAGGACCTCGTTTGTTGCAGCTTTTGCAAGACCTTTGCCTACTAAAAAGTTCTGGCCGTAACCGTCTTTAACCTCTTTGATTTCACCGGCTTTGCCCAAGCCTTTTACATCTTTGATCAATAGTACTTTCATAAATATTCCTAGGTTTATAATTGTCGACATTGTAACAAGAGTTGGTGAAAAAGTAGATAATTGTTATATATATGTGTCGAGAGGAGTTGTAAAGTATATGGGATTTTAGCAAGTGTACGTGTTTACATAACCAAAGGAGTTATATCCTTTAGTGCGTGAAAAGAGGTGTTATCTCTCTTTCTCACCTGGATAAGAGACGATACCGTACGTCAGATTACTGATCTTTTTATACCCCATATCACCTAAGATACGTGCACAGTGCGCGCTGCGGCTGCCGACATGGCAGTAGACGATGATGTTCTCATCTTGTGAAAGTCTAGCATCGTCCAAGGCACCAAAAAAGTTGCTGGTCGGTATGAGAATGTCCGCCCCTTTGATGTGACCCATCTGCCACTCCATCGGCTCACGTACGTCAACAAGTTTAAAGTCGACCATACCAAGGTCACGCGCTTCAAGCAGGGCAATGATCTCATCACCGTCAAGTTCATCTTTGTTGACGAGAATGGCACACTCCTCTTTAGTCAGTCCGCGCGAGTGTTCATGGACTACCTCTTCAATGATCTCCTCTTGTGCCTGAGCAGCGGCAAACTCCGGCGTACAGAAGATCTGACAGTGACAGACACCATCTTCGGGGATCTCTTTTTCGATAGCCGGTGGACATGGACAGACACGATCGTCAGGCTCACCCGTTACAAAGAAACAGGGGCAGTAGCGTTTACCGTGCATCATCTTGTTGCGGGTCAGACCAAACTGGATACCCTGGTTGATCTCAACATCAGGGTTATAGGCCCAGCCAAATTGTGCAACAACCTTGTCCGTAAAGCGGATCGTCTTTTCGAGGGTCTCTTTAAACTCTTGTGATTCAGGGTCGATTTTAACGGTGCTCATGCTAAGCCTTTGGAAGTTTTAGTGAAAAATAATATCTTTTTAATTGTAAATAGTGCATTAAAAAACTAATAAATTGAATGACAAAACAGTTGTGATCTAAACATCTGAATCCAGCAGAGGCTGGACCTGAGTTACTATCTGTTACGTGCTTTTCCTGCAATAATAAAACGAAGTGCATTCAGCTTGATAAAGCCCTCTGCATCTTTTTGATTGTAGACTTCATCTTCTTCAAATGTTGAGTACTCTTCATTGAACAGAGAGTCAGCCGATTGACGGCCGACTACAATGACATTGCCTTTATAGAGTTTAAGACGAACGACTCCATTGACAAACTCTTGAGAGTTATCGATGGCAGCCTGCATCATTTCACGCTCAGGGGCAAACCAGAAGCCGTTATAGATCAGTTTGGCGTAGCGCGGCATCATCTCATCTTTTAAGTGGGCAGCTTCACGGTCTAACGTGATCGACTCGATAGCGCGGTGTGCTTTTAACATGATGGTTCCGCCCGGTGTTTCGTAACAGCCGCGTGCTTTCATCCCGACAAAGCGGTTCTCAACAATGTCGATACGGCCGATTCCATGTGTGTTTCCAAGTTCATTAAGCGTTTTAAGCATCGTTGCCGGGCTTAGCACTTGACCATTAAGTGTTACAGGGTCGCCATGAGCATAACCGATCTCGATGTACTCTGCTTCATCCGGTGCGTTCTCAGGAGAATTGGTCCACAACCACATCGCATCTTCAGGTTCAGCATTCGGGTCTTCAAGGTGAAGACCCTCATAAGAGATGTGAAGCAGGTTGGCATCCATAGAGTAAGGGCTTACCGTCGGATTCCCATCTTTGTCAAGATGTTTCTGATCGATCTCAATACCATGGTCTTTGGCATAAGAGAGCAGTTTCTCACGTGAGTTCAGGTCCCACTCTCTCCACGGTGCGATAATAGTAAGTGTTGAGTCCTGTCCAAGGTAACCCATCTCAAAACGGACCTGGTCATTACCCTTACCGGTAGCACCATGGCTTACACCGTCGGCTCCGGTGATCTTGGCGATCTCAGCTTGGCGTTTTGCGATAAGCGGACGTGCTATCGATGTACCCAGCAGGTATTCACCTTCATAGATCGCATTGGCACGAAACATCGGGTAGACAAAATCTTTGACAAACTCTTCTCTTAAGTCATCGATGAAGATGTTTTCAGGTTTGATACCAAGTTCCAAGGCTTTGATGCGAGCCGGTTCAAGCTCTTCGCCTTGACCGAGGTCAGCAGTAAAGGTTACAACTTCACAGTTATACTCATCTTGCAGCCATTTTAGAATAACACTTGTATCTAGTCCGCCAGAGTAGGCCAGTACTACTTTTTTAACTTCTCTTTTCATCGAAAGACCTTCTATAAAATATTTAAAATAATGATGGAATTTTACCTTAAAAAAGGTTATAAAAAGGTTAATCTAACGTGGTATTAAAGCATCTTGGCTATGCTTGCAGTTATGAATCAATATTTAACACTTTTAAAAGCCGAGCCCCTTCTTAGACGACTCTCTTTAATCCAACTTATTGCCTATTTTGGTGCCTGGTTCTCTAATGTCGCCATCTATACGCTGCTTATCCATATGGAGGTCGCGCCCTTTATTATTGCGATGACAGCGGCCTTGCACTTTTTGCCGGGTGTGCTGCAGGCACCGTTCAGCGGTGTGCTGATAGACAAGGTTGCACCTAAAAAACTGATGACCGCTTTGATGGTGATCGAGATCTTTGCCACTTTGCCGCTTATGTTGATCGACAACAGTTCCCTGCTGTGGCTGCTTTTTATCTTGGTCTTTATCCGTATGGGAGCCTCGAGCTTCTACTTTACCTTGGAGATGTCATTCCTTCCGCGCATCTTGGAAGGTGAAAAGTTGAAACTGGCCAATGAGATCCACTCTGTTATCTGGTCGTTTTCATACACCTTCGGCATGGCGATCAGTGGTTTTGTTGTCTACCTTGTCGGCGTGAAAATAGCATTTTTACTCGATGCACTGCTTTTCAGTGTTGCTTTGATGATGTTAAAAAGTCTGATTTTCCCGGAACATGAGTCAAAAGCAGTTTCGGGTTTTATAGCAATGTTCAAAGACAGTTTTGTCTACTTCAAAAAAGAGCCGCACATTAAACATCTGATCTTGCTTCATGCCTTTGTCGGATTTACCGCCTTTGACGCCTTGGTGGCCTTGATAGTTGAAGCGTACTACACACAGGTGGTAGCGGTAGCACTTGGTCTCGGGTTGATGCACGCACTTAGAGCAGTCGGTCTGGTCTTTGGGCCGGTCATTATCGGAAAATGGGTTAATACCAGGACACTGCCATATCTGTTTCTCTATCAGGCAGTGAGTATTATTGTCTGGGCATTTGTCATAGAAAACTTCTATCTTTCGCTGTTTGTCTCTATCTTTGTCGGCTTTTCAACCACAACACTCTGGTCATATACCTATACACTTCTGCAGCATCATACGGCTAAAGAGTACTATGGGCGCATTGTCGCCTATAATGACATGGCTTTTTTATTAACCGTTGCCCTGATCTCAGTGGCTATCGGTTTCCTTGTTGAAGTGGGACTTACCCTTACTGTGATCACCATACTTTTAGGCGGTGCGTTTATTGTCGGGGCTCTCTACTTTGTCTGGATAAGAGAACGCTTTTCAATCAACGACATGGAAGACAATAATGGTAAAATGTCGCCGGAACTGGAGTTGTAACTTATGAGTAAAAACATGATCTATGAAGCACAAGGCAAGAAAATTGACCTGACGCAGCTGACACGCCTCTACCCTGCAGCGACAGTCGATGTTCAAGGGGAACAGGCTCAGGTCTCTCTGGAGTGGGCAAAGATGGAGAAAAAACAGGAGGTCCCTATCTCCTCATATGTTCTTATCTTCGACATTGACCCGCTTGGCGAAGTACCGAATAACCGTATAGAACTTGTTTATGAGAGCGAAGAGCTGCTGATCGAAGGGATGAAAGAGGTCGCAAAATACTTTGAGTAGACCGTCTCACCTTCGCGATGTCTTAGGACTCGCTCTTCCTGCCGCATTTAAACACCTTCTTGACATCTTACAACTGCTGATCGATATGATCATGGTAGGCATGCTTAGTGTTGCGGCATTGGCTGCAGTCGGTATGAGTATGCAGTTTATGATGGTCATCAATGTGGTGATGACACTCTATATCGTCGGGGGAAATGCCATCGTCGCGCGGCTGATCGGTCAACGGCGGCGTCACCGTGCTTCGGCACTTCTCTACTCTTTAGGGCTTTTCGCACTGCTTATCTCACTTCCTATTACTGTTTTTGGCTATTACAATGCGGAGAACCTCTATCTCTGGATGGGTGCCGAGGCTGAGCTGGCGGCATTCGGCCGGGACTATTTTGAGATCATCATGCTCGGTATGCCGCTGATCTTTCTGGATGCGCTTATGTACAATGCCCTTTCAGCTGCGGGGGATACAAAGTCATCGTTGTATATCAAGATATTCTCAGCCGTGATAAACCTGGTGTTTAACTACCTGTTGATCTTTGGTCATGGCGGGTTTGAAGCGATGGGTATCGCCGGTGCGGCATATGCCACGGTCATCGCTTACGGGTTTAATATCATCGTCTATTTTATTATTTTAGCCCGCAAAGATGCCAAGCTGCACCTTCTGTACCGTTTCAGTAAAACTGACCTGGTCCGTGCCCTGCATATCGGAAAACATGCGTCGCTTGAGCGCATGATGAGCGTTACCTCTTTTATCTTGTTTGTATGGGTCATAACAGCGTATGGAACAGCCGCTATCGCAGGGTACCAGGTCGGACTGCGTATCGAAGGGCTCGCCTTTATGCCGGGTTTTGGTTTTGCTATCGCTGCAACGGCACTGGTCGGACAGAACTTAGGGGCTAAAAATTATGAGGCCTCCTACCAAACAGGACTGTATGCTATTAAAATAGCCGCTGTATTTATGGGTCTGCTGGGTATTGTTCTGGCACTCTTCCCGGCGTTTTTTATAAGTTTCTTTACACAAGATGTGGCGACGATCGAAGCTGCATCGATCTACCTGCAGTTAGTCGGGATCTCCCAAGTCCCGCTGGCAATGACCTTTGTAATTAACGGTGCCTTGCGCGGGGCAGGGGCGACAAAGACGACGCTTAAAGTCAATGTCGTTTCGCTTTGGCTGCTGCGGGTGATACCTTCATTGCTTTTATACTATTTCGGGTTTGAATTGATCTGGATCTTTATTGCCATGACGGTTGAGACGTTTATAAAAGGCGGTGTCTTCTGGTATATTTATCAAAAACGAAATTGGCAGAAGGTCAGGGTTTAAAGAAGTAAGCAGAGAACCTGTTTCTTTGCAGTAGGTGCTGAAAAAGGCTATTTTATCAGCGTCATCGGATCGATATGGTAGCTGTTCTGGGTCACTTCGAAGATGAGCTCATGATCAACACGACCGATAACAGCCCCTTTTTTAACTCTTTTGCCCTTTTTTACAGTCGGTGCGATCTGGTCAAGGTGAGCATAGATGGTGTGCAGTCCATTTGAGTGTTTGATGATGACGACATTGTCCAGAAGCTGTGTCTTTTTGGCCAGAATGACCTTGCCGTTGAGTACTGTTTTGACCTTGGCGTTGCGCTGGTTCGGCTGTAGAGAGACCGACTCGTTATAGATCTTGATCTTGTAGATAGGATCGGTGTAGGGGCCGAATTTTTTAACCAGTCTATATCCGGAAAGTGGTGCTATCGTCTTTTTGCCGCGGTACCTTTTAGATTTGACATTCTGGTAGCTTGATCCTCTTTTGGTCACTTTGGCAGCAGCACCTTTTTTCGTTCTGCTGATCTTGACCTCTTTTCTTTTTTTCACCTCTTCAGACTTGATGATGTTGAGGCGTGCAAGGGTACTGCTGAGAGCTTTTTTCTGCGCTAACAGTTTATCGATGGACTTTTTATACTTTTTTCTGTTTTTTTGCATCTTGGTGATAGAACTTTTGTTCTTTTTGGTCACTTCGAGCAGCTCGGCTTTCTGTTTGTCGATACTGTTGATATTTGTCTGCAGCCTGTCGGTACGCGTTTGATAACTCTTTATGGTCTTGGCGTTTGAGTTGTGTTCTTGTTCTAAGCGCTCGATCTTACGCTGTGTCTGGAGGTTTAGTTCGTTCAAGATCTCTTCAGTGATGATGGAGTCGGTGGTGACGGCATGTTTGTCTTTGTCCAAAGAGTTTATAGAGATGTTTCGAGCGATCGACTTGACAAGCTCTTTTTCGATGAGCCCCTGTTTGCCCTGAAGAAGCTGCTGCTTGTCTTTAAGTTCAAGCAGCTCTTTATGGTTGGCTTCGTATTTTTCTCGTGAAAGGTCCAGCTTTTTACTTAGTTGTGTAATATCTCTTTCTTGTTTTGCCAGGTCTTTTTCAGACTTTTTGATGGCTTTGGCTGTTTTGGACATCTTCTTATGAAGAGTGGAGTATTTTTTGTCAAAACTTTTGATCTCTTTATTGGTCTTTGTTATCTGCTGCGTCACATCCTGCTTTGCTGATACCGTTGAGACAATAAAAACAAGAGAGAGAAAAAGTGTGCGCATCAGACCTCTTCTTTATGACCGATGACGATGAGAGTAGCAAGGATGACAGAGAGGCTGAGAGCGACGCCTATGATGATGAGGCTGTCATTGAGCGGGTCGAACAGAAGTATATCGATACCGATAGACTGCAGCTGCTCGCTGCCGACGTTCAAAAAGTCGGCATAGGTAAAGGTGCCTATCGCCAGGACAGAAGCGATGACGGCATCAACGATAGAGAGTCTGAAAAGTATGGCTGAACGCATCCATACCGGTGCACCGAACATCGCCATGATGCTCATACGCTCATTATGCTGGAACTGCCAGATACGCATCTCTTTAAGCACAAGCAGCGAAGTGACCGTAAATATTGCGATGGCAAAGATGACAACGACCGATTTAAAAAGCAGCAGCAGTTTATACAGCGTGTCATGACTTTGGGCAAAATCTTCGATACGCGTGATGTCACTGTTCTTCTCCAGCGTCTTACGCAGCTCTTGTATCTCAGAAGGTGTCGGATAGTGGTTGAGGTGAAGTGAATAGAAGTGCGGAAGCGAGAGTTTCAAGAGGTCGATGTGACGCTGCTTCATCTGTGACTGCAGGCGGTCTATCACCTTTTTTGTCGAGATCTCATCGGCACTTTTTATCTTGGAACTCATAGCGACAAGAGAGTTTGTATCGACCTTCTTCTCTGTCACAACGACAATGCTGTAGTTCTCATTGAGGTCGCTTTCGTAGGCGATAACTGTTCGATCGACGACGATATAGACCTGCATCGTGAAGACGATGGTAAAAAGGGCGATGATGAGGGAGAGATGGTTCTTAACTGATCTCATAGACTGTTCCCCCCTCAATATTAAAGTGTTTATACTCAACGCTGAGGTCTTGCGGTATATGGTGCGTGACAATGACAACAGTCGCTTTAAGTTGTGCATTGGCACCTTCGAGAAGGTTCCAGATCAGTCGTGACGAATAGTCGTCAAGGTTACCCGTAGGCTCATCGGCCAGTATCAAAATAGGGTTGTGTGCCAAGGCCCTTGCCATGGCGACACGCTGCTGTTCCCCACCGCTCAGCTCTTGCGGGTACTTGTTGATCTTATGTGACAGTTTGACGTGGTTGAGCAGTTTGTCGACTTGAATATCGCTGACATCTTTGGCGTAGCCGTTAATGATGAGCGGAAGGGCCACGTTTTTTTCTATGGTCCACTCTTTAACCAGTTTGTAGTCTTGAAAGACGATCCCGATGTGGCGGCGCAGGAAGTTTAGTTTGGAGCTTGATATATGGTTGACCTCGACACCGCCGACAACCAATGAGCCGTTCTCCGGTCTAAGCGCACCGTAAAAAGAGCGAAGCAGGGTGGACTTTCCGCTGCCGCTGGCACCGGTGATAAAGACAAAGTCGCCGGAGCTGACAGAGAAGTTCGCTTTTGAGATGATGGTCTCTTCGGTGTTGTAGGCCAGAGAGAGATCCTGAGCTAAGATGACCTTATCCATGAAGCAGCTCGTCCAGATGTTTATGCACAGCAAAGTTGACCTGCGAGGGAACGGGCTGGGTCGGAAAATAGTAACTTTTCTCTTTGCCGATAATGACGTAGAGATGTTCCGGTCTCTCGAAACTTCCCAAAGATATCCTTGTCATCATTCGCTCGTCGCTTGTTTTATAAAGACGCTCAAAATGGATAAATCCTCCCTCGATCTTTTCTGTGGTGCCGTTGAGCTTGTTGAGACGCTCTTCGTCGAGACCGCTTTTGAATGTAAAGCTGCCCCCGATCTTGATCTCAGGACTTGTCTCTTCGTTGGTGAGTATAATATCATAGATATTCTTCTCCATCTTTTTCCAGCGGTCTTCGTACTTGGAACTGATCGCGATGTCCTGGTTTTTGTTGACCTCCAGTTTAGCTCTGTTGAGTGCGATAAAGGTCTCCCATGAGTAGGCAAAGTAGTTTTCGCTGTCGGTTCGAAGTTCAAGTCGTCCTCCCGGTGCCAGGACACGTGTGGATTCGTTGATAAAGGCCGGCGAGATGACGCGTCGGTGCGGCTTTTTGTCCCAAGGTACAGGGAAGTGGACATAGACACGGCTGACGATGTTCGAGGGGACAAGCTCTAAAAACAGTCTTGCATCATAATCGAGCAGGATGAGGTTTTTAAGCCCCAGGATATTGATCTGTTTAAGTGCCTGCTCCACTGAAGGTTTGTGGATCTCGATACCGATAAAAAGGATCTCAGGGTTCTCTTTGGCCTGATGCAGAAGGTGACGGCCCGAACCGAATCCAACCTCGATGCGGACATCATCAGCTTTTGGGAACCCTTTAACAAAATCGTGGATCGTCCATAGCGAGTCATCTCTCTGCAAGTGCATGTTCTTAGATCTGTCGTCTACATTCGAAGCGAGTATCTCACTGTTCGTCAGTGCGGCATATTGGTTAAGTGCTTTTTTGACAAGATAGGTTGGTGAGGGGCGGGAGATCTTTTCGCTTTTTAGCAGTACGTTATCAGGGGTGTCTTTGATAAGAAGAAAAAACTCTTTATCGCCGATGCTGGCAGCAACAAGATGTTCATCATTGTGGACAACGTTGTTTGCCATAAAGTGAAAGTCGACGTTCTCTCTTTTTGCAGGCAGGGCGACAGGGTTAAAAGACTTGATATGGATATGCGGCATAGGCTATTTTTTGTCTTTCAGTTTGACGACAACACTGTTTGACGGTGCTGATCTTAGGCCGTTTTTATCGACACTGACAACACTGAAGGTGTACTCTTCACCATGCTTGAGCGAACTGTCTATCATCAAGGCCTTTTTGATGTTTTTGAACACTTTGGTCTCACTGGACAAAAAACCTTTTGAGATCTCTTTGGTCACAATGTATGAGACCGTGCGCTTGTCTGTTGACTTCCATGTCAGCTGCACCGTGGCATTTTCGACCATAGCGACCAGGTTGCTTGGACCTCTTGGCGCATCGATCGTTGTGCCTGCCGCTGCTTTAACAGCTTTCAGTTCACCGCTTAGACCGTCTTTACTAACACCTACGACCTTGTAAAAGTACTGTTGAGAGGCTTTAGAGATCTTGTCGCTGTATTGCATCGTGTTGATCTTGTCTGCGACAAGTCTGTATCGCCCGCTCTCACTTGAGGCACGGTAGAGCTGATAATAGACGATATTGGCTCTGTTTCCGTCTTTCCAGCTTACTTTGATGACACCCGCTCTGCCTTGAGAGGCATTGATGGAAGTAACAGGAGCCGGTACTGCTTTGGTTATTACCGTAGCACTCTGACTCGGTTTTGAGATAATATTGTTGAAGGTTACTGCTTTGAGGCGATACTCATAGCGGGTATTGTCTTTTAGGTCAGTGTCGATGTACTCGGCATTGAGGCGGCCTTTAATGGTCGCTACCTTGCGCCATTTATCAGCACCGCCTTGACGGCGCTCTAAACGGTAGGCGACAACACTGCTGTCTGTGTGCGGACGCCAAACCAGTTTTGCAGCACGAGGCAGGGAGCCGGACGTACTGAAAAAGCTGACAGAGGCTAAAAGAGGTTTTGTCTTTACCGCGATCTTTTTACTGGCAAGAGAGGTGTGCCCCTTTGCATTATAGGTAGCAAAACGGTAGTTATAGACCGTTTCCGGTTTTAGTTTCTCATCAAGGTAGTGGGTCACAAGGGCACTCTTTACGGTATCGATCTGCTTGAGCTTTGTCGGTGTTTTAGACGATGGATCATTACGGTAGACAACTACCCCGTCAACACGGGTATCAGTGATAGGTTTCCACTCAAATGCCGCAGCCGTCATATCGCTTAAATAGCCGTTTAGTTCTACTGTCGGCAGTGATTTGTCAACGGGTGTCGGTTTAGGCGTGCCCCCTGTACAAGCGCTAAGAAGCACTAATAGTGAAGTGGCGCTCAAAATTTTCATGAGGTAACTGTTCATTGATGATCTCCTGTTCAAAATATTTTTCTAGGTACTCTTGCATTGGCTGACTCAGTGGTGCTGAGAACTGGCAACGCTCTTTGGTCGTCGGGTGGATAAAGTAGAGGACGTAAGCATGCAGCAGTATCTGCTCTAACTTGTCATTTTTAATGCCGTAAAGATGGTCGCCCAATATGTGGCGTGAAAAGGTCTCGAGGTGGACACGGATCTGGTGTGTACGCCCTGTAAAAAGTTTACAGGCGATCAGCTCGTTCTTCTCATCTTTAGAGAGGGCCAGATGTCTGAAAAGTGTTTTTGCCTCTTTAGCCCCTTCGACCTCTGCCATCTTTAGACGGTTCTGGCTGCTGCGGCCTATAGGTTTGTCAACCATGACCATCTCGTCTTTCAGAGGCGGGTTGATCACGGCAAGATAAAAACGTCCCATTGACTTGTCCTGCAGCTGTGCAGAGAGCGCTTCGTGGGCTTCGTTGTTCTTAGCCACGACCATGACACCCGATGTCCCTTTGTCGAGGCGGTGAACGATGCCGTGGCGCTCTTCACCGCTGATGGTAGAGAGGCGGATCCCCTTGTGTTTGAGCCAATCGACCAGGGTCGCCTCTTTGACACTGGGGGCAGGATGAACGGTAAGTCCTGACGGTTTGTTGATGACAAGCAGATCGTCGTCTTCATAAAGTATCTCAACATCAAAGTCGATCTCTTGGGCAGGCGTGACCTTTGCCTCGGGGAAGGTGATGATGACCTCCTGGCCGATCTTTAGTTTAAGACCGGGTTTGGAGGTGCTTCTGCCGTCTACCGTAACGGCATCCTGCTTGATAAGCTGTACAACCTGGTTGCGCGTTACGTCGAGTTGAGTGCTCAAAAATGCATCTAATCGTGCGGCATCTGTAACAAGAAATGTGGTCGATTTTGGTGTCATTATTGTCCGTTATGTTACAATCCGCTTCATATAAAAGTTAATTATTAAAAAGGGTGCCGACTGTGTTTAAAATTGATCGCCGTATTTTAGCACATTTTGATTATCTCTCCATTATATTGCTGCTCCCTCTGATCTTTATCTCTCATTGGCTCATAAACGAGGTGCATCCAGTCCTTGCACAAAAGCATTTTATCTATGTCAGTGTCGGGATCATCGCCTTTGTTTTTTTCTTTTTTCTCCCCCTGCGGCGCTTTAATTGGCTGATCCCGTTCTTCTACTGGTTTAACATCGCCCTGTTGATCTCGGTGGAGTTCTTCGGGCACTCCAGACTGGGTGCGAAACGGTGGCTTGAGATCCCCTTTATAGACTTTACCCTTCAGCCTTCAGAACTTATGAAGCCGGCATTTATTCTGATGCTGGCTTATATTATCAGTCGTAACCCGCCCCCTAAAGACGGTTATGAGCTGATGGACTTTTTAAAGATCAGTTTTTATATTTTGCTCCCCTTTATTCTTATTGCCAAAGAGCCTGACCTCGGTACCGCGACCGTTCTGCTTCTTATCGGGGCGGGAACGCTCTTTTTAGTCGGGGTGAACTGGAAGATCTGGGCAACATTGATCATCGGTATTTTGATCTCGGCGCCGCTTCTTTACTCTCAGCTTCATGCCTACCAGAAACAGCGTATCGCCGATTTTTTGGCAGAAAAGCCGTCATACCATGTTCAGCAGTCCATCATCGCTATTGGCTCCGGCGGGGTGATCGGCAAGGTCAAAGATGAGGCGACGCAGACCCAGATGAAGTTTCTGCCGATCGCCTCGAGTGACTTTATCTTTGCCTATGTGACGGAACGTTTCGGTTTTATCGGGGCGTTTTTACTGATCGCGCTTTATGCTGCCATCATCTTGCATCTGCTGAGCCTGAGCACCTATAGCAGCGACATGTATATCAAAGTGGTCGCCGCCGGGATATCCTTGATGATATTTATCTATATGTCGGTCAACATCGCCATGACGATGGGGCTTGCCCCGGTTGTTGGGGTGCCTCTGCCCATGTTCAGCTACGGGGGCAGCAGTTTTGTCAACTTCATGATACTTTTTGCCATCTTGCAGAACCTGCTTACCTTTAGATTTCAGGAAATGTACACAGGACGCGGTAAAAAAAGTTTTGTCTAAAGAAAATTTGTCTATAATCTCGGCCTTCCAACAACAAGTGGGTCTTTAGCTCAGTTGGTTAGAGCCCTCCGCTCATAACGGAGTGGTCGCGAGTTCGAGTCTCGCAGGACCCACCACTTTCAACCCCTCAAACATCTGTTCCCAAAAATGTAATCATCTTCATTACAACCGTTAACGACTCAAAGAATAAACTTTAACCCGACTCCTTTACAAAACTTATCAGTTTTTGCTGTGTTAACGGTTCGGCAAAATAGAATCCTTGCAGGATCGTACAGCCTGTGTTTTGCAGTTCAAAGACCTGCGCTTCGGTTTCGACACCTTCAGCGACGGTCTTCAACTCCAGCAGACTGCCCAAGGTCACGATGGAGCGTGTCAAGAGCAGGTTCTGTTTTTCATGAAGCATGTCGGCAATAAAACTTTTGTCGATCTTCAGCTCCGTTACCGGAAGACCCTTGAGCATGCTCAGTGAAGAGTATCCTGTTCCAAAGTCATCTAATGAGACGCCTATCCCTTCGTTTCTGAGGCTGCTTAACACCTCTTTTGCCTTGCGCACATCATCGATAAGAAGACTCTCTGTCACTTCGATGATAAGCTGCTCTTTTGGGAAACCGGTCTCATCGAGGATCATCAATATTTGACTCAGGTACTCTTCGTGGAGCAGCTCATAAGCTGAGGTGTTGACGGAGAGTGTAAATTTACTGTCGGTCTCTTTCCAGACCTCTAACACCATCTCACAAGAGCGTTTCAGTGCGAACCGGCCCAGCTCAGAGATCTCGCCTATCTCTTCGGCGATCGAAATAAACTGGTCTGGTGAGACGGAACCGAGTTTTGGGTTCTGCCAACGGATCAGTGCTTCGACACCTTCGATATGCAGGGTCTGTGCATTCATCTGAGGGTGCAGCAGCATATAGAACTCGTCATTGTTGAGCGCATCGCGCAGCTGCAGCTCTATGTCGAGACGTTTTTTGGAATACTCATCTAAAGCGACAGAGTATTCTAAAAAACCAAGTTTGCTCTCTTTAGCTTTGTAGAGGGCCATGTCTGCCTTACTCAGCAGCAGGTCGGTCGAGCCGGCATCACGCGGGTAGTGAGCGATACCTATGGTGACCTTAGGGTAGAGGGTGATGTTGTCAATAATGACGACTTCACTGAGGACATGAATGATGTGTTGTGCAAATTGGGCGATCTTGTCGTACGGTTTTGTGGTAAGGGCGATAAACTCGTCACCGCCTTGTCGAATGACATACTCATGCTCTTCAACAATAGATGAAAGGCGCTGTGCGATGATAACAAGAAGTTTATCGCCAAAGGGGTGGCCGTAGTTGTCGTTGATGGACTTAAAGTTATTGAGGTCCATAAACAGTGCACTGTATTGGCGATGGAGTTTGTCCCAGTCTCTGGTCTTGTGTTGTAAAAAGTATCGGTTAGGCAGTTGTGTCAGGGTGTCATGGTTGGCGGACCAGACAAGTTCTGTTGTCTGTAGTTTGTCGCGTTTATGGTTGATTATATAAAAGAGTAGTGTGAAGAGGTAGAAGAGGATGATACCAAGCAGAAAAGAGTAGAGCCGGTTGTACAGGTCCGCATAGAGCTTTTGATAAGAGACGGATGTCATGTTGATAAAATTAAACTTCTGGTTGTATGTTGTCAGGACCAGCAGCTCCTCTTTGTCCCTGTTGAGCAGGTCAAAGATCTGTACGCCGGAAGAACGGACATTTCGCGCGTTTAACTGGGTAAGAGTGGCTTCTGGAATAGGCTGGTAGTACCAGGACTCCATCTGCTCTTTTGGTGCATCAGAGGCGTAGGTAAAATAGTTGTCATCACGAATAAGGGCAACACCGATGTGCTGTGCAAAGCCTTTGGTGTTCCATGAACTTTTCTGCAGGGAGAGGTCGATACCCGTGTTTAAGACAAAAATGACATTTCCGTTGTCGTCCAGGATCGGCTGGCGCAGGGGGATGACCCATTTGCCGAGAGCCTTCACATGGGTCGTGTGCCCAATGACCATTTTTTTATATTTAAGTACTTTTTCAAAGGTCTGGCGGCTCATCTCGTCATCCAGAAGATTTGGAAGTTTGTAGTGTTTGGGAATGTTGGAGATCGAGATGACCTGGCCGTCCGCCCGGGCGATCCCGAAGCCTGCAAGAGAAGGGTTCGTCTTCAACGGGTGTCGTATGAGTTTTTGTGCTCGTTGGGGATGGTTGAGGACATCGACCTCTAAAAGGCGAGCACCTAGCAGTCCAAGCAGTGTCTCATCTTGCTGCAGGTCGGAGGCAAAGGAGCTGGACACCATGCTGTTGATGTACTGCAGTTCGAGTATCGCTTTTTGCCTCACCTCGCTCCATGTTGAAAAGATCAGCACAGTAGTCGCTATAGCCACAAAGAGAGTGAACAAGATAAAGAAGGTGGTCATTGTGCTATATCGCCGATGCAGCTTCATGAACAATCCTTTTTATATGAGGTCAATATAATTATAGTCTAAAATTATTACATGATAGATAAAGCAATAATAATTAATTATGCTGCTGTTTTGATACGTTTCAGACTTCCTTTAGCACGTTGATACAGATCATTATTGCGGCTTTTATATTGGAGTAAGTCTCTATAGAGATTGAAAGGTTTTTTATCGACATAACCGCTTGCCCTGGCTAAATAAAGTTTAAAGCGTGGCGGCTTGCAGACGAGCTTAAAAAGACGGTGGTCAGGGTCAATGCTCTGCAGAAGTACTATGTGCCGGAGTACGACAAAGCCATCAAAGAGACAACGGCGTCGCTCGAAGAGGTGGAGCGGGAGTTTTTGATTATTGTTAAAAAGGCGAAAGAGCGGTAATATTTCTCTCCAAGTACTCATTATATTCATCTGAACTTTGATTATTACATAGTACTTTCTGCAACGCGTTAATTAATGAGAAAAACAAACGCCAACAAGTTATACTTCCACTATTAAAGAAAACTAATTAAGAACAGAATAGTGCTGCAGTTAAAGGATAAAACTTATGAAACATTTTGACAATATTATTAATAACATGATAAAGGCACACAAAGACCCAAAGACACAATACTCACCAACACAGATGTTTGTTTCAAAAAATGAGTTGAGTTTTGCTATTTCCAGGCTTTTGGACGCACAAGAAATCTTTGCTGGTGAGACCTTAGACAACAAAGAACTCACTTCAGACTTGCGTACAACATGGTTTAGCATTAGAGATGAGATGCCAAGTCAAACAGCCAATGACATTGCACTATGCATTATTGAAAACACCCCATTAAGCAATACGCAAGAGCAAACTAACGAAGTGCAGCACTTGTTTTACAAGGCAATGCATACGTACACAGACAATACAGAGTTATCAAACGCATTTACAGAAATTTTCTTTGGCCAAGTTCAATCTGAAAAGTTTAATATGAGGGCATTTTGAGTTTTTCTAAAGAAACTTTTCACTTTGTGAAATCACATATGCTAGTTTTATCATGGGACGATACAAAGTAAAGCTATGTCCTCATGTAACTAAGCCGCCTAGTTGTTTAGCAAAAAAGTGGAGATTCA
>JBDLJE010000006.1:0-53659 GCA_039714575.1 Campylobacterota bacterium
AAAACTCTTGTCCATACTAAAGACAACCCCGTGCTTCTCAGAACTTGCTAAAAGGCTACCACCATTGATATGCGCTTTTGTATCACTCGCATACCAAAGCGACACTGCCGTCAAAAGCATACCGATGATCGAGGAGAAGACCAAGATGTTGACTGTTCTATTTTTTGAAAGTTCTAGTGCCATTTAGACCCACTTTTATGTTTTTTAATATTATTTACCGGTATTTTAATTGTTTTACTTTAAGAACAGCTGATTATCTAATTTATAAACAATAGACAACTTCAAAAGCGATATAATCACACTAATAATCCATGTTAAAAACGAGCAGCTATGAAGATCATCACCCCCGAAACCATCCTCTCTCCTACCGAACAGTTTAGCGGCATGAGCATCGCTTTTGACACCCACATACGTGCCATAGGCCAGCTCCATGAGCTCTTGGAGCAGTTTCCCGGGGCGGAGTTCGTCGAGACACCGCTGCACTCTGTAGTGATGCCGGGGCTGATTAATCCGCACGTGCATCTTGAGTTCTCCGGTAACAAAAGCACCCTGAAGTACGGCTCGTTTCTAGAGTGGCTCTACTCGGTGATCGAGCACCGTGAAGAGCTCATAGAAGGGTGTAATGCAGCGTGCATGGCGAAGTCGTGTGACGATATGCTGAAAAACGGTATCACCACTTTTGGGGCAGTCAGCTCATACGCTATGGACTTGGAAGCGGCAGCTAACGCTAAACAGAAAGTGGTCTTTTTTAATGAGGTGATCGGTTCGCAGGCTGTGATGGCAGACACACTTTATGATGACTTTTTGTCGCGTCTTGAGGCCTCACGTCAGGTTGAGAGAGAGGGGTTTCAGGCGGGGATTGCCATCCACTCGCCCTACTCCGTTCACCCTGCTCTGATCAAACGTGCGATTGCCTATGCCAAAGAGCACGACATCGTCACCTCCGCCCACTATATGGAGTCTCCGGCAGAGAGAGAGTGGCTTGAGAGCAACAGCGGTGACTTTGTACCATTTTTTAAAGAGTTTCTCAAACAGGAGTACGCCGTTAACACTTCAGAGGAGTTTTTAGCACTTTTTAAAGAGAAGCCGACACTGATGACCCATGTTGTTCAGGCCAATGATGAGGAACTTCAACAGCTCTCAGAAGATGGTCACACCGTCATTCACTGTCCTATCTCCAACCGCCTGCTCGGTAACGGCGCCATCGACCTTGAACAGCTCGATAAAAACAGTGTACCTTGGGTCATGGGGACTGACGGACTAAGTTCAAACTACGCTCTTGATCTCTTTGAAGAGATGAAGATCGCGCTGTTTATGCACAGTGAGACCGACCTGCTTACATTGGCAAAAGAGCTGCTGGCAAGCGCTACGTCAAAGAGTGCTGCAGCACTTGGGCTTAACACTGGAGAGATCGCTGTCGGCAGAGAGGCTGACCTCCTTGTCATCGACCTTGAAGCGACACCAAACGAGCAGTTACCACTGCATTTACTTCTGCATGGCTATAATATAGAAAAAATATATATCAATGGAAATGAGGTTTCATAATGGAAGGTCTTAAAAAACTCTTTCTCCCTATTACGGCAACACTTGGATTCATCCAAAAATACTTTAAATCGATGCTCTTTTTACTGCTGGTCTTTGTACTTTTTGCCCCGGCTAACGAGCAGGACCTGATACCCAACAATCTCCAGGAGATCAAACTCATAGGCCCTATCTTTGACACGACCGAGGTTGTCGAGCAGATCGATGCTGCCCGTGAGAACGACAAGGTAAAAGGCGTTCTTTTGACCGTCAACTCTCCGGGCGGCACCGTCCCTCCATCCATAGAGGTGATGTACGCCGTCAAACGCCTCAAAGAGGTCAAGCCTGTTGTGGTCTACGCGGCAGGTACACTGGCAAGCGGTTCGTACTACGCCTCTGTCTATGCCGATGAGATCATCGCCAACCCCGGCTCGATGGTCGGTTCTATCGGTGTCATCATGCACGGTGCCGATGTCAGCGGGCTTATGGAGAAGATAGGCATAAAATCCCAGATCGTTCAAGCAGGTAAATACAAACAGGTCGGCACGGCTGACAGAGAGTGGAGCAAGGCTGAGAAACAAGAGCTTAACAAGGTCATTCAGGGTACTTACAAGATGTTTGTTCATGATGTTGCTACGGCTCGCGGTCTTGATGAGAAAAAGGCACACCTTTACGCAGATGCACACATCTTTACGGCAGAACAGGCAAAAGAGGTTGGTCTTATAGACAGTCTCGGTGTGATGTACGATGCCAAAAAGCGTGTTGAAGAGTTAAGTGAAGTCAAAAAACCGCACTGGAACAGAGAGGACAAGTTCGACAAGCTGATGAAAAAGCTTGCTACAGAGACCTCGTTAATGATCCACACCTACTTTCCGGCGATCTCACTGCGTTAAGGTGAGGGTGCTAAGTGCTATGAATTGTTTTTCTTTGCGGCATCTTTACTTAATGTTGCCAATTTTCGGATCTCTTCGATGTCAAGATGGCCCCCTTCATCTTTTGCAGGGGGCAGACCGACTTTAAAAAGGTCACTCTTTTGATGACTTTGTCTCTTTGTCTGTGACTTGATCGGCTTCAAAGCTCAAGAGGCCGAGTCTTCGTTTCATGTAGCCGTAGCCGCCTTGACAGCTGTCTTTGGACTCTTTGCTCTCTGCTTGTTTAACGTTTTGAGCGACATTGGTCTTGTTTTGTGCACTTTTAATCGTTAAATCCTTTTTAACGGAAGATCTTATCACAATCTTTTGAGATCGCACCAGGCACCGTGGCAATCGTCATAAACTCTGACATCGAAAGAAGCGGGTACATCACCGCGATATAATATTTCGGTGCGAGGATCTTCGCTTTTCCGTTTTCGATCAGAACAGGGTACGGAAGCAGCTCACTGTTGTGGTAACCCGTCTTTTTGACGAACTTGCTTGTTCTTTTTGAGAGTTTGACACCCAAAACAGTTGAACCGTTGCTGAGTTTCTGCTCAAAAACAACCTTCTTGGACTTTCTGGCTTTTGCAAGCAGTACCTCATTTTTACCCGAAGCGACCTCTTTCATATCCTCATAGACCGGCATACTGTTCATAAACTTATAACGCGGGAGTCTAATGAACTTCACAACATCTTTTGAGTTTTGAAGGCCCTCAAAGTTGTCCCGCAGGCGTTTTAGCGTCGCTAAAGCAAGCGCGTCATTGTAGTCGTCCTGCATAAACGCCTTCATTACATAGACCGGGTTGGTAATGCTGATCTGCTTGTTTTTTTCATCTACCAAAAGGCGCAGAGAACCGGCAAACCCTCTACCCTCTTTTGCCGCTGCGGCACTGATGTTCCCGTCTGTAAAGATCATTGAGGTAACGGTACCTTTTTTGTCGATCTTATAAGTTGCCAACACACTAAAACCGGCTGCTTCAAGTTTTGATTTCACTTCATCTTTAGAGATCAACGGTCCTTGCAGGTAAGCCGCTATCTTAGCGTTGCTCACCTCACCGACCTCTATTTTTTCAGAGGTTTTAGCTGCCTCTTTTTTATAGTAGTTCGGTGGAAACCTTTTGCCTCCGATAAACTCAAAAGCAGTGCTGTTTTCCTCTTTCACAGAAGCACTCTCTTCTGTCGGCTCCACACTTTTTTGAGAGACACTTTGACCGTCAACAATAAGGTCTACAGTCGGTACAACCGCCTCGACCTTAGGAGCTTGCGGCACAGTGATGTTGATAACACTTTCTTTGGTGTCAGCACTGAAAGCAGTAGTATTCAGAGAGACCAGGGCAGTTAGCAGTAGTAGGTTTTGGTATTTTTTCATCATTAAATCCTAAGTAAATTCACAGATAAAAGATAGTGGCTATATTTTATATATAAATTCTCTTTGGTAATGTAGAGATTGTATGGAAGGAGAAGAGAATTAACTCTTCCCGTCTAGTTAGTAACGCTGAAAGCCTGTCTCAAATTATTTTTGAGTCTCTTTCCAACGTTTGTAATCAGCATAGTCACTTTCTGATAGCGTACGTGTTGCGTCACTTGCATTGTCAGACACAGAGTCTGTTGACTTTCTTGCATCGTTAGAAACTTCTACACTCGATTTTCTTGCATCATTAGATACAGTCTTAGTCGAATCATTTGCATTATCAGAGATGTTGTTTGAAGAGTCTCTCAGGTCGTTGGACGCTGTCGTTGATGATGTTCTTGCATCATTTGAGATCGTTCTTGTTGAGTCATTCAGGTTGTTTGATGTCGTCTTGGTTGAGTCATTCAAATTGTTTGATGTTGTCTTAGTCGAGTCATTCAAATTGTTTGATGTTGTCTCAGTTGAATCACGAAGATCATTAGAGACAGTCGTCGTTGATGTTCTGGCATCACCTGAGATAGTCTTAGTCGAGTCACTGAAGTCATGAGAGACCTGTACTGTAGAGTCTTTGAAATCTTTAGTCGCCATCGTCGAACTGTCTTTCAAGTCACGTGTTGCGTTTGTTGCAGTGTCTTTAGTGTCTTCTGCAAGTTCAACAGTACTGTCACGAACATCACGGCTTACGCTTGTTGTTGTGATCTCGCCGCTTTTAACTGTTGCGATCTCACTTGTCTTAAGGTCATCAGACGCTTTAACTGCCGTATCACGTGCATCATGGCTTACGCTTGTAATCGTACGCTCACCGCTTTTACTTGTCTCAACGGCACCGTCTTTCATTGAATCCGCAGTATCACGCGCATCATGACTCATTGTTGTTGTTGCATCTTTCATGTCTTTGAACATATCACCAAAACTGAAATCACCCGCTGTTACCGTTGTTGTCAACGCACTTAGTGCGATCGCACTTGCTACTATTACTTTTTTCATTTTTATCCTTTTTATTGGGTACCACTGGAAACTCCGGTTGCTCTCATCCATAGAGAGAAGCCAGGGTTTCCAGTGGTACCTCTGTGTTGTGTCTGGGAAAACTATAGCCCTCGAAACCTAAAGTGTGTCTTAATTTCCCATATTAGAATTGTTTATATTTTCACCCTTCACAGAGATAAAAATCCCTTATAGCTCCCTATATTGTTTACTTATAGAAGATTTACTGTCGATGAGAAGAGATAGATATTCTATAGTTCTATAGGAATTTATTATACTCCCTGTTTCATGGGCTTTGAGCCCTATCTATAGACTAAAAATCACATTTCTATCACACTGAAAATAAAATTTCTTTAATTCTGTAGATGTTACACGCATCAAAATTTCTTTGGTTATAATAATTCAAACATGCAATTGTATTGCAAAGGAATGAAATGAAAAAAACCGCAATTATCTTATTATTGGGCACAGCACTTTTTGCAGGACCGTACACAAAAGAGGATCGTATCAAAGATATGCAGATCATGTCTGAGGCGATGTCACAGATACAGACAGGGTTCTTCTATAACAATAATCAGATCGTGCAAGAAGGTGCCATTAAACTCTCTGATGCCATCAGAAGAGTCGAGCCGCCTCTTGAAGAGGAAGAAGAGAAAGACCCGATGACACGTTATATGAATCAGAAAGTAAAGTTCTCGCACAAGATAACAAAGAAGATCGATCAAAAAGCAAAACTGATCCTTCAGCGGTTTAAAGAGGGTGATACCCCGCAAGCTGTTCAAGCCTACACTAAGATCATGAAACAGTGTATGGAGTGCCATTCTAAGCTTCGTACTTGGTAAGGTCGACCCAGGGGATCTTTAAAACCCTGTTTATAGTAAATGCAGAAGTGCTATACATTATAGGCTTCAATATAAATGCGTTTAATCAAAGGTGTAAATGAATTGAAAAAGATATATTTAATTCTCATATTTTTCTTAACAGCAGAACTTTCCGCAATCGATCTAAAATTGACGGGTACTGTTGTCTCTTACAACCAAAAGATGATCGGCGCCCGTTATATGGGTTACGTCAAACATGTCTATTTCGACATTGGTGACAAAGTGGAGCGTGAAGACACCCTTTTTGAGCTGGAGTCGGCAGAGTTCGATATCCTGAAAAACCAGGCCGACCTGGCACTGGAACAGGCCGTTGCCATTGTCGATGTCTATCGTACGCGAAAACGCTCCATCGAAAGACAACAGCGCCAGATGAAGAAAAGAGGCTTGGTCAGCAGTGCAGAGTTTGAGAACCTTGATATAACAGCAGAGAATGTCGAAGCCGGTCTTGCCTCTGCACAGGTGTTGGTAAAAAATGCCTCTGAAAAGGTCAAGCAGGTCTCGACCATCACCGGTTACCTTGAGGTCAAGGCACCTAATGACGGGATCATCGTTGAGAAACGCATCCGCGTCGGTGACCTGATCGCTCCGGGAATGCTCAGTATGATCCTTGTCGACCTCGACCACCTGCAGATCGAAGGTGAGGTAGCAGAGTCAGACCTCCGTTATGTTGAAAAGTACCAGAAGGTCAAGATCACGATCCCCTCACTGAAGTATAAAACCGTCGGCGTTATCAAATCGATCGTCCCAAGTGCAAACCCGATGTCACACACTTTTAAGATCATCGTTGATTTTAAAAAGACAAGCGACAAGATCTTTCCGGGCATGTACGCCAAGATACTTGTTCATGTTGACAAAAACCAGTTAGCATGGAAATAGGTACAGATGGCTTCAGAGTATAAGATCAACAACATCGCCGGCCATATGGCTAAGATGTTTCTGAACAACCCGCTGACCATGATCATGGCTATCTCAATCCTGATGCTGGGTTATATTACACTGAACATCGCACCACGCGAGGAAGATCCGCAAATCGCGGTGAGCGGTGGTTCAATTGTTCTTGTCATACCCGGCGCCTCACCCGAAGCGATCACTAATGTTGCCATTAAACCGCTTGAGCGGCGAATCCGTGAGATCAAAGGGGTCGAACATGTCTATGGTACCGCCATGGACAATGTCGGGATGATCAATGTCCAGTACTTTATTGGAGAGGACAGAGAGTCATCTAACCTCAAACTTTATGACAAGGTCATGCAGAACATGGACACCATGCCGGAGGGGATGCAGATGCCGCTTGTCAAACCTTTTGACATCGATATCGATATTCCGGTCGTTACCGTTGCCTTCTACCAAAATGATGGCAGTGAAGAGACCTCAACGGAGCAGTATCGCCTTGTCCGTGATATTCAACAAGACCTCAATGCTATCGATAATGTCTCAAAAAGTACCCTCAAAGGTATTCACCGTCCTCAGTTCAACATCGAGGTCGATCTCGACAAGCTCTCGGGTTACCATCTCTCTTTAGGGCAGATCGCACAAGCTGTCAAAGCCATCGCCAACAATGCGCCAAATATCCAAGCGCCATCATCTCAAAGCTCACTTATCGTCTTTGGTGTCAAAAACGGTATTAGTGATATAAATGATATTAAAAACCTGATCGTGGCACAGTATATGGGCTCACCTATCTATCTTAAAAATGTTGCTGACGTGGAGTTCGGTTGGGATATACAGCATTTTCAGCGATCACAGCTTGCCATGCGTGATGATAATGCTACCTTTGATGACCCTATTAATCAGGTAACCCTCACTGTCTCCAAGCTTAAAGGGACCAATGCCGTGCATATCGCTAATGATGTCACCAAGATGCTTGAAGAGAACCGTGAACGTCTTGAAGCACTGAACATCTCCTATATCGTGACCCGTAACTACGGTATCCGTGCCAATGAAGCGGTTAGTGAACTGATCCATCACCTTGTCATTACCATCGGTATTATCGGTCTTATTCTTATTCCATTTTTAGGATGGAGAGAGTCTCTTGTCGTCTCGATCGCCGTACCGATGATCTTGGCAACGACACTCTTTATCGCCTACATGACGGACCAGACCATCAACCGGATCACCCTCTTCGCCTTTTTGTTAAGCCTGGGTCTGATCGTTGATGACGCTATCATTGTTATCGAGAACATCCACAGGCGGATGCACCTTAAAGAGACAGAGGATCAGACCTTCGACGAGATCATTATCGAAGCGACAGATGAGATCGGGCCTTCAACCAACATTGCGACCATCGCTATTATCTTGACGATGGTGCCGATGGCCTTTGTCGGTGGCATGATGGGACAGTTCATGACCCCTATTCCACTCAATGTACCGGTAGCACTGGCCGTCTCTCTGTTTGTTGCCTATGTCTTTACCCCATATCTTGCCAAGAAGATGATCAAACGTGCGAAAGGGCATCATTAATGGAAGAGCTGATCTACGGGATTTTAAATGACCCTAAGAAAAAGAGAAACGTAAAGCTCTACATAACCGCCGCCTTTTTTCTTGCCGTGATGATGATCCCAACCGGGATCGTCCTGGCAAAAATGCTGCCGGGTAAAAGTGCCAACACCTTCAGCGTCTATGTCGATACGGCGACCAACAGCTCACTGGAAGAGACCCAAAAGGTCACCAGCTGTATCTTAAGCTACTTCAAAAAAGAGCCAAACGTTCATGATATGGAGGTCTTTTTAGCACAAGGCGCGCCGCTGGATTATGCCGGTCTTGTTAAAGGAAGTGACTTTAAACGGATGAAGAACCAAGCCGAGATCGTGGTTAACCTTACCGACAAGCACCATCGTGAAGAGCCTTCATACATGATGGTTCACCGTATTCGCCCTGAGATCCAGGGGGCATGTGAGCCACTGGCCGAAGGCGCAAAGATCAAGTTTGTCGAGATGCCTTCCGGTCCGCCGACCATGGCAACTATTGTTGTCAACCTCTTTGGTAAAGATGCTACATTAATGCGAAAGACAGCTATTAAGGTCGCTGATGTTCTTGAAAACACAGAAGGTCTGGTCGATGTCGATATCATGCAAGATGAGATCTATCCTCACTACGAGATCATACCGGACAAAGAGAAGATCATCCGCAGCGGGCTTAGTGTCGAACAGGTCAACAACATTCTCTACCTTGCCTTTGAAGGAATGGTCGTTGCCGTCAAAAACTCGAAAGAGCAGCAAGACCAGATCCCTATTTTTATCCGTCTTGACGCTGAGAGCCGAAAGGTCTGCAACAACTCACGAGGGGGTCTGGACTGGAAACTGTCCCGTCTGAAACTTATGAACCCTAAAGGCATGATGATTCCTATCAAAGAGGTCATCGAGGTCAAAGAGGTCGACTCGAACCCTACTATCTTTAGAAAAGACTTGAAAAATCTGGTCACCATCACCTCAGAATGCGACCTGGTCTCACAGCTCTATCCTCTCTTAGATGCAAGGGCTGCACTTATAGAAACTCTCGGAAATGATTTTAACATCACAAACGCACCTGCTGCATCGACCTATATGTTCGACCTTAACCTGGTACACAAAGAGACAGGCGAAAAGATGCTGCTGCGCTGGGATGGGGAGATGAAAGTCTCTCTCGACACCTTCCGTGACCTTGGCGGTGCTTTTATCGCCGCACTGATCTTGATGTTTCTGCTTATGGTCGTCTACTACAAATCATTTGCATTGAGCGGGGTTATTTTATTAGCAAGTTTCCTCTCTATCATCGGTGTCATCGTCGGTCACTTTATCACTGACATCATCTCGCTTGTAGCGACGGGAACAAACTTCTTCCTGACGGCAACCTCACTCATCGGGTTTATTTCGTTAATGGGAATCAGTGCACGAAGCTCACTGCTTCTGATCGACTTTTCAAAGGCATTGATCGCCAAAGGGGTCGAAAAAAGACGCGCTATCGCTATCTCGACCTCAACGCGGGCCAAACCTATCTTGATGACAGCTGTTGCCATCATCCTGGGGAGTCTTTTACTTGCAACTGACCCTATTTTCGGTGGTCTCGGTATCGCCTTGATCTTCGGTTCTATTGCCGCAACAGTGGTCTCACTCTTTCTGGTCCCCGTCCTCATCGACAACATTGAGGCTATCTGTCCGGTAGGCGAAGACAACCTGCCTCATGCCCACCCCGGTGAAGGCATCAAAGGTCACATCAATCCCGACAAGTTAGGTCTCTAATGACCTCCCTCCAATTCAACACAAGGAAATAAAATGAAAAAACAACTCAGTCTTGCTCTAGTAGCAATGTTAGCAACAGTCACATTAAGTGCAGAGGTCAAAGAGACTCTCTACCCCGACGGTAAAATAAAGTTCGAGCGTACCTATAGAGACGGTAAACTCAATGGTGTGGCAAAGGCCTACTACCCAAGCGGCAAGCTAAAGACAAAGACCAACTTCCGTAACGGAAAAGTCCATGGACGAACCCTGGGCTTTTACGAGAACGGCAGACTCAAAGCTGAGATCCCGATGCAAAACGGAAAGATCCACGGCAAGCAAAAAGAGTATTATGAGACGGGTGAGATAAAATCTGTCGCTAACTATGTCGATGATCACAATGTCGGTGTCAAAAAGGTGACCTATCCCGACGGCAACCTCAAAGCAAAGCTATACTTTAATGATGACGGCATACTCGATGGTACGCTCAAAGAGTACTACAGCAACGGAAACCTGAAATATAAGATCAACGTTGAGAACGGCAGAGCGGTTAAGGGGTACATCTACACGTTTGAAGGCGACAGGAAAAAGATGAACTCACAGCAGTTCGCCGACATGGGACTTCTGTAAACAGCACTCTCTGGTAACAATTTCTTTATTGAACCCCTTCAAAATAGTTCTTCGATGAGTGGTATAGTTGTACCCTCATCACCATCTGCTCATACCATGGACTCTCATCATACTCCTCAGGCAGACTCCCAAGATTATAGATGTAATGATGATTTCCCTGATGCACATACTCATAAGAGATACCCTCTATAGAAGCAACAAGTTCATAGAACATCGCATTTTCCGGCAGCTGTCTGTTGACGTAGTTCAGGGCCTCTTTCATCTTAACGACGTACTCTTTTTTCAACATCGGGATAAGATCCAACACATGGGTGTAACGTTCGTGTGACAGCCCCTCAATAGACTCTGCAAAACGCTCATTTCCCACCGGCGGCGAACCAAAAGTGTAGAGGTTTACCGCATAGCCCTCTCTGTACAAAATCGCAGACAAAAGATGTGCAACAGCACCACCCAGGCTGTGTCCGGTAATAATGATCTTTTTTTCTCTATTCAAATGCGGTGAAAGTGCTTGACGAGCACTCAGCGCTTCAGCATAATACCCGTTATGCACCCTGCTCTCTTTTTCACCTAAAAACTCTACCTCATCGATCGTAAGGTCCGTTTGCAGACTCGATATGTCCTTCGTCCCCTCAAAGACAATGACGAGTTGCTCTTTTTGTGAAAAAGTATAGTAGTTTATGCTTACCGCTTTGGCAGGAATAAGTTCATAAGCGGGGTTTTTATACTTGGCCATAAACTGCTGCTGCGGGAGATAGACATCATCTGCCAGCATGGCGGCTTGGGTGGTTGGTGAGGCGGAGAGTGTTGTAGCTATAAATATGGTACAAAATAGAAATAGTTGATAGATTTTCATCTTGAGATTATAACTTACTTTACGACATGTTGTCTTGTACCAACTCTACTTATTGATTGCCAAAACTTTTTTGATTACTTCATATCAATAGTATGTCACTTTTTCTTCTTGCTAGCTCAAGAAGAAAACCTAACGAAAAAGAAGAAGAGCTATGGCGGCTACAGTTACAATCAGAAGTATCATATATATGGAGTCACGAAACCCCTCCGGCTTCAGACACTGTACCAAGACATAGTAATTTGTCGACTATACTCAACCTAAGTCAAAAGCGTTAGCTTTTACATTCAAATCAATGCGTTACCGCTTGCTCTTTTCGTGGCATCTACAGCGTTGACTGTAAGGAGAGAAGGAGCGTTAAAAAAACGGCATTGTTTGACCATAGGGAGTTTTGTCGTTTTTAGCGATTGAACGACTGAAAGGAAAGTAGTCGGTAGCTACCGACCGCGAAGCCGTCACGAGCGCTTTTTGGTTTCGTTTTTTGCGGAGAAAAAAGGAAAAAGAGTAGTCGATTAAAACTCAATTCTCAATAAAAGTCAAAAAGTCAGACCAATTTATTAGTCTAAGAGATGAACCCGAAACTTACGATTCTTCATCTTTCCATCACGAATAAGTTTAAAAGCCATATTGGCTTTCTCCCTCTCTACCGCAACATAAGAGCGAATCGCCGTAACATTGATGTTGCCGATCTCATCACCCTTAATAGTCTTGGCAGAAGTGATCGCCCCGACAATATCACCCGGACGAAGTTTATCTTTTTTACCGCCGTCAATACGCAGCGTCGTATATTTCGGCGCATACAGATCATTATGCTTGAGCTTGTCAATATAACCGTAACTGACGCCCTCACCCATCTCTTCTTCAATACCATCGATCTTGGATGCCTCTCTAGGTGTATAAAGCGTGTCCGCTATACCGCTTTTTCCCGCACGTCCGGTACGACCGACACGGTGGACATAGACCTCACTCTGATTAGGGATCTCATAGTTAAGAACCAGGTCAAGGTCTTTAATATCAAGGCCGCGCGCGGCAACATCTGTTGCAACCAGAATAGAAGCACTTCCATTACTGAACAGCGATAGAACTTCGGTACGCTCACGCTGTTCAAGGTCACCATGCAGAGCCAACGCATAGAGCCCCATATCATTAAGGTAGCCACTCACCTCATCACAGGTCACCTTCATGTTACAGAAGATGATTGTCGCATTGGCCTGATGGTGGAGCAGAAGTTTTAGAAGGTCAGCATCTTTTTCCGACTCGCTTGTCTTGTAGAAGGTCTGTGTAATATTTGGCTTCTCTTCATGGTGCTCAACACTCACTGTTTTAGGGTTGCGCATAATCGTTTTACTTAAAAAACCGATCTCATCAGGATAGGTCGCCGAAAAGAGCATGGTCTGGCGGTCACGCGGCATGTTGGAGATGATCTGTTTGATGTCATCGAGAAAGCCCATGTCCAACATACGGTCGGCTTCATCCAAAATAAGGGTGTTGACATGAGAAAGATCAAGCGTCTCTTTACCGATATGGTCTTGAATACGCCCCGGTGTACCGACGATGATATGCGCACCATGTTCAAGAGAGATACGCTGAGGGGTCAACGGCATACCGCCGCAGAGTGTCAAGATCTTGATGTTATGTTTGAAACGGGCAAGCTTTCTAAGCTCATTGGCCACCTGGTCGGCCAGCTCGCGTGTCGGGCACATAATAAGACCTTGGATCTTCCACTTTTTAACGTCAAGCTTGTGCAGCATCCCCAGACCAAAGGCCGCTGTCTTGCCGCTGCCCGTCTTTGCCTTGGCAATGACATCTTCACCGGCTAAGGTAAGCGGAAGGCTCTGCGCTTGAATAGCTGTCATCTCGGCATACCCCATAGAGTCCAGGTTGTCGATCATCGCTTTTTCTAACGGGAGGTTGGAAAACAGTTTAGTGCTCATAAATACTTCTTTGTTTATCCTAAATATCAGAAAGCTTAGGATTTAGATGTGACATTATACTATCAATATCGGTGAATAAAATTGGAGTATACTAAATAGACAACCTAAAGAACACAGCTAAAAGGAGTTGTCATGTGTAAAGATGCGATCGTCTTTTTCAATAAACCCGAAGGTGCCCAACTCGAAGCGGGAAAAACCTACTATTTCTGTATGTGCGGCCGTAGTGCAAACGGTCTCTTTTGCGACGGAAGTCATGAAGGGACATCGTGCGAACCTAAAGAGTTCACTGTAGAGAAGACAAAGGCCTATCACCTCTGCCGCTGTAAAAGTTCTAACAACCTTCCGTTTTGTGACGGAACACACAGTATCTACAGTGACGATGATGTAGGAAAAAAGGTCTCCTCAGAGTAGGCTATACCTTTTCTACCCGAACCATCTCGGCGTTGTCACTGTTCTCAATAAGAATGCGTTCAACACGCTCCTGCCAAAATACACCAAAGGCTTTGATGTCCTCCGGTTCCGCCGTGCCGCCCATCACTTTTTGCATCAACGGCTGCATGTCAGGCAGCGGCGGAACAATATTTGGGTTGTAATAAACCTCGACACTTTCACCGGTGTCAACACGCGTAAATCGTGCGCTTGAGCTGATATCTGCACTGAAGTCCATCAAAGAGTGACGGGCAAACTTACCGTTGAGTCCTTTAAACCCGCTCTTGTCGGTTGCCCCGGTGATCTGGGAGATAACATTACCGATCACACCGGCGACACCCTCTTCCATCGGCTCTTTGAAGGCGACTTTGATGTTACCGCGAACAGCCACACCATGCGGGTAAAGCGCTTTAAGTGCTTTGAGCGTCATCAAGTAGGCACCGGCGACCGTCGGGCAGCTGTGCCCCGCCGACTTTACAACATCAAGGTAGTTAAATGTCAGTTCACCGCCCTCAAATGCACCGAGTACGTTAGAAAGAGGGTCTTGCATCTCAATAGTCTCTACTTCGTCAAAAAAAGTTGGGTAATTCATAGTAATAGTCCTGATTTTTGACTGAGTATAACAAATAGAGATAATAGGAGTGTTGATGTAGAACAAGTTGTCTGTGAGGATACCGCTTGGAAGCGGTATTATGATTTAGAAGGGCTTATGGTTTTTGCAAAACATACTTAGATGTTTATATAACCTGACTATTGCAACACATAGATATACTCATCACTAGAGAGTTCATCTGCTTTTTTTAATCTTCTATTGAAGCGACTTTGTTCTTTTTAAAGTGGTACAAGATAACATCTTGCGCAAAGCCATGCTGGAACTTCCAGTACTTCCACGTGTTCTCTTTTAAGTCCGGTGTCGTGTGTTTCGGTGGTATCCCTCTGGCAACAAGAACCGCCTCTTTGCTCATCCCCACTTCAACCTTTCCTGCTTTAATAGCCGCTCTCTCTTTTTTGGTGAACTTAGAGAGGTCAACCTTCTTTTTTGAAAAATACTGCTCTAACATCTGATCCATCGTCGTTTTTGAGTGCCGCGGACTGTTACGCAGGTAGTAGCGCATGTCGTTATACTGAAAAGAGATCTGCTTGGAGTTGATCTCTTCGTAAAAGATGACACTGTTGACCGGAATACGCACTCCTGTAGAGAAGTTAAGCGTCGTAATACGATTAGCCTGTCCCCACATGGTGCGCTGGGTATACATCTGCGCATGCCCTTCGATCTCTTTCATATGGTCAGGGTTGGCGGATGCACCGCCGCAGCCGCTTGTCATCAGCGCCAAAGCTGCCGCCATCAGCGTTGCCTGCAGTAGTGTGCGTACTTTCATTGTCTCTCCTTGTTTATTATCGCGTTGATGCATTAAGCGCAACAGTTGTCTTCTCAACACTGTGAATGTCGGTCGGTGTCACCTCAACATGCGGTCGAAAAGAGTGTACCGATGGACGGCGGATACACCCGCTTATCAACACCACCGTAACTAAACTCAGCAACGTTATCTGTACTATTTGTCTTATCTTCACTGCTTTTCCTTTTATTTAACAATCTTTGCTACCACTACATTTAGATGCGAGAACTAAACAGCGTTTAGCTATTTAGTCAAAAAGTAGTAGCGAATGATCAGGTTGCTGGTCGTGCTAAAAGAATCTGCATCGCCAAAAGTAGCTTGCAAGCCGACCTCCGCACCTAAAGACATCTGATCAACAAAGAAGTAGTCCGCACCGAAAAGGCCTTGAACATTTGTGAACGTGTCTGTGTTGCTGCCTAGAATGGTCGTCGTTTTTACACGTCCATACCCAAGTTTACCGCCGGCATACATGTTGACTTTTTCAAAGTTAAACAGTGTGTAGTACCCGCCTACACCGAGAGACTGGCCCGAAACGTCCATACCGGCATACTCAGCAGACATAAGACCGATCTCCGGTTCGATGCGCAGACCGATACCGACTAAGTCTATCGGCACACGGATCAGGCTAAAATCATCTGCCAACGGATTGCTCGACTGTTGAATACTGTAACCCAAACCAACTCTCATCTCTGCCGAAGCAGCCGTCACACCCAATGTCGAAGCCATCAATGCGGCCATAACTATCTTTTTCATTTTTTTCCTTAGTTAATTCGAACTATGCAGTAGAGATCACCAGACACTGTTTATCTTTTTCTCTAAAGTACAGGAGAAGACACCAGCTGCTACTTCAGCCAAGCTGCTGATGGATATACCCTTGAGTTATAGACATATGCACTGACTGGTGACCTCTACTGCATAGTTCAAATTTCATATTTTAACAGTTCTATTGTTACATAAAGTTATCGGAAAGTTGTCGGAAAATGGATTTTTCGTGTATTGTCAAAACACGATCCATATACTCAACGTAAAGGCTTACAGCTTTTTCAAAACTAGTTTTGCCGTTGTTTCAGCTTTTTGCATAGGCTCTTTACACATAGTGCCATCGACATTGACATGGATGATCAGATTCTTTTTGGTGATCAAAGAGAGCTGTTTTCGCTGTGCAGACCAGACTGCTCTTGCACCAAGCCCTTTTACCTCAACAGCATCCTTGTAGACCTTGAGCACTCTCTCAAAATCTTTTTGACTTTTTGCCTGGGCATAGATGACCATCAGCTTTTTTCCCTCTGGTTTCAGTCCATACTTTTTTTCTATTGCCTTACGTTTTTCAGACGATGGTTTTCCCCATACGTAGGTACAGGTCGGGTAACTCCGCTTACCGCATTCGGCATGTTTCATCTTCTCACCCGGTTGGAATATGAACGTCTCTTGCAGGTACTCTGACGTAATGATGTTGTCATACGATGCCGCTGACAGAGAAGTTATTCCTAACGATAAACATGCCATTGCCGCAACCATTAATCTGTATTTTTTCATTTATCCCTCTTTTGTGCTATTAGAGCTATTGTATCACATACTCATAACCGGGTTCACCGATAATATCGCTGACAAAGTACAAGGTGTTTGCATTTTGGTAATCAAACGTATAGTCGTATATCAGTGTGGTCCCCGTAGAATCTGACTCTGTACGTCCCAGACCACCCGATAAAACAGCATGCGTACCGCTGCCGACATCTAAAGAACCAAAAAGATCTGCAAAAGCACTTGTCGTAGAGAAAGGTTCTCCAACTATTTTTGTACTGCCGACAGTAGCCCTGTAACTCTCATCGTAATGGTTGAAACCAGCACCGATAAGATGTTGTACACCTGTTGCAGGATTAATACTATACACCAGGCTGCGGGTTGAATCTGCGGTTGCTTCTATGTTGATTATTATACCTAGTGTCTCCGTATCATCGGTGATCAGTACACCGTTGAGCTGGCAGTTATTAAAATTGGAAAGTATCAGCGTACTGTTCTCGGCATCCAAGTAAGCAATTCTGACATCGGAACTGCCTGAATCACACGCAAACGTTGTGTCAACAGCCGTACCTGCTTTTGTTCCATCGAGAAATGGTGTATGGTCAAATGTCGAGAGGTACTCAACCCCGTGCAGTGCTCTGTCTATTGTCTCATCAGCTGTATAGACTTCAGCCGTTACCGGTGGCGTCGGCAGCGTTATCACGCCATCCGTAGAGTCATCGCCGCACGCACTTAGCATCATCGCAGCAGCGACACCTATTACCGTTGTTTGAAGCAGTTTTACTGTTTTCATTTTTTATCCTTTTTTGTCAACTTTCACCTGTAATCATTGCATAAGGTTGTCGGAAAATTGTCGGATTTTGTTCTAAAATATTCTAATAAAACAGAATATAAAAACATTAGAGGAGAAAGCATACGATCAGCTGCTTTGCTCTTTCAGGTGTGAAAACAGGTGAAGTACCTATTCTATTAGGAGTTTGAGTAAGAAATTCATGTGGGCCAAAGACCCGTCCTGTTTTCACACTGGAAAAAGCAGATCAAAAAAACCACCTAATCAATTGCTGTACAACATTATTGCACTAGCTTGTCGGAAAAATATCGGAAAATATTGTAATTTATTCTGACACAACTCTTTCATTCGAAAATTGGAGGAAAATATGCGATACTTAATAACAACAGTTGTCTTGCTCTTTTTAACAAGCGGACAAGGCTTGGCGAGTGAATTCCGAGTTGTTTTTGAGACTACGAATTGCAGTAGCGAAAGCGGTTATATTATGGTTGATGTCGAAGACATCTACAAGATCGAAAATGCCGACTGCAAACAGCTCAAGAAGATGCTTGTAAAAAATGACCAAGGAACTTACGACACCTTTACTCTGACTCAAGTAGAGGCGAAGCGTGTCCTTATAGATATGAAAGTGTACATGAAGACCCAACTTGCAAACCTGGAAAAGACCCATACACTGATTACGAAAAAGTAGCTTTACGCTACTCTTGCACAAAAACAGATACCCCTTTTTGAATGTTTCCGGCACCACTTAACGGCTTAACATAGGCTATCTTCTCTTTGACCTTTGCCAACCTCTCCATCTCACCGTCACCAATCTTCCATGCCATCCGGCCTCATTTTTAAACTTGTTGACCATTTAATGTTCTTGTTTTCTCCTGTTTCCAGCCACATTAAATGTGTATATATGCATTGCATTTTTAAGACTATCATACTATTTACACAAACTTATCGGAAAATTGTCGGATTGTGTTATAAAAAAACTTGATATAATAGTTTAATCTATAAAGGCAGTCATAAGCAGTATGCTATATCTATCTAAAGCGAACTATTTTTTAACGGTGTTGTTCTTTTTACTGCTTCTGTTGCACACTACGGCTTCTGCCGTGGAGATAGGCGACCAAGCGGTCATCGACAACTTTGAACTTGCCTATTTTTATGATGAAAGTAATACCATGCACATCGAAGATGTCGTCGGTAAAGCTGTTTTCACTCCGATTAACAACACCATCAACACCGGGCCAAAATTTGACATATTTTGGTTCAAAGTGACATTTTCAAATATGAAAAACAACATACAGACCCGTATCCTGGCCTGTTCAGAGACCTATGCATCGGGATACGATTTTTACGAGTACAGCAGTGACAACCGGTTCTTAAAGAGCTTCTCCAGCCGCAATGACCCCAATGCTGATGAGCGGGTCCTGGAAGACCCCTACCCGGCTTACAAAATAGTATTGGCCCCACATGAGACCAAGATAGTCTATCTAAAAGTCCGTTCAGGCTTTGGTATCCTCAACCGAATGACTATTCATAAACCAACCCACTATTTCAGAACAAACACCTACCAAAACTACTTTTTTATCTTTTACTTCGGCATCCTCTTCTCTTCGATCTCTTTTAGTCTGCTGCTCTTCATCTACAACCGAGAGCCTATCTATGTCTACTACTCTCTCTATCTGGCTGTCTATAATGTCTGGGTACTGCTGCAGAGCGGTTTTGTCGAGTTCCCTTTTTTCCAGCTCGGTTTTGCGGCTGTTCCCATCGCCTTTATCTTCTTTATGTCCTTTACACGGGAGCTAATGCGCAAAGAGATAAAATTTCCGCTCTTCAACACCGTCTTAAACACCTATACCTTTTTATTTATACTGGGGGTTATCATTCTGATTATTGACTTTCCTCTTTACATTCTCTACTCGACCTTGGTTATCTTTTCGCTCTTCTTTTTAGGCGTTACGATCATCCGGTATGGTGCAAAGCACCTTCATTTATACTCTTACGCTCTCATGATCTTTTTGGTCTCGCTGAGTCTGCCGCCGCTGATGTACCATGAACTGCTGCCTTACAACTTTATAACCCGAAACGGTAACGCACTGGGTTCCACCATAGAGATGATCCTCTTCTCCATTCTTCTTGCCAACCGTATCAAAGTGCTCAAACAGGAGAAACTGCACATCAATGAAGAGATAGTAACCTTAAAGACAAAACAGAATGAACTGTTGCAGACCAAAGTGCAGGAGCAGACCAAAGAGCTAAAGCTGCTCTTTCAAGAGCTCCACCACCGTGTCAAAAACAACTTCCAGTTTATCTTGACCTTTTTATGGATCCAGAAAAAATCGATCCATGACAAAAAAGCGGTCGAAGCCTTTGATGTCACGACCAACCGCATCTTCGCCATGTCACAGTTGCACGAACTGCTCTATAAAACTGACAACCCCCGTGTCAACATGAGAATGTATGTCAAAGAGTTCTTGCAACCCTTCCAGGAGAACAATCCCGACATAACTATAGAGAGCAACATCGTAGAGACCGACCTCACCTTCGACACTGCCGTCACCTTCGGGCTGATCTTGAACGAACTTATCACCAACAGTACGAAATATGCCTTCGAAGGCATCGCTGATCCGCGCATCTATATAGACTTTAACATTAAAGACGGCCAACATCTCTTTGTCTACAGAGACAACGGGGTCGGTTTTGATGAAAAGATCCTACGCACCAGTGCCGGGCTGGGATATGAGCTCATCCGCGAGTTTATCCATAAGCTGGAAAATTCAACTATGGTGCTCAACACTGCCAACGGGGTCGAGATCACTATTACCTTTACCTGTGAGAACTATTATGTCTGATATCAAAAAACTCAATGTCCTGATCGTCGATGACGAGCCGCTTATCACCATCTTTATTAAACGTATTGTTCTGGAGATGGGTGAAAATCTTCTGGGCATCTGTTATGACAGTACCTCTGCGATAGAGCAGATACAATCTACCAAGCCCGATCTTATCTTTATGGACATCAACATCAAAGGGCCGCTTGACGGCATCAGTGTCATTAAAAAAAGTAACATTGCGCCTGACACTGCCATCGTCTATGTCAGCGCCTATACAGAAAGTGATATCCTTGAAGAGGCACTCTCTACCCATCCTGCCAACTACCTTATTAAGCCTATAAAAGAAGAAGATGTCGTTATTGCGCTGAAACTGGCAAAAAACCGTAGCCGTCATGTCGTAGCGACAGTACCCAAGAAACTTTACCTCGCACCGACATTTTATTACGATTTTATGCTGCAGGAGCTCTTTTTAGACGGTATCCCGCCGCCACTATCATCCATCGAAAAAAAGCTGGTCGACCTGTTTATGGCTAATGTCAACATCAACATCTCCCTAGAGGAGATCAAAGAGAGTGTCTGGCAAAACAAAAAGATCTCCAATACAACACTCAGAGACTCTATCAGCAGACTCCGAAGAAAACTGCCTCAGTTCAACCTGAAAACAAACTTCGGCAGAGGGTATATCTTAACGAACTGATCGTTGGATTAAAACTTATCTACTCTTTCTACTACGGCACTGATACTTCGAGAAGCATCCATCGCCTCGAAACTGTCACCGACCTCTAACTCTGAAAGACCCAGAACCTTGCCGTCTTTGGCGATCTGGGCAAACCCTTTTTTACTTTTTTGTTTAGGGTCCTGGGCTTGGAGAGCCTGCAGCAATGTCGTAACACTATTCTGTTTTTGGATAAGGTTGCTGTTGGCTTGTCGCGTCAGGTTTTCAGCAAGAGGTGTAAGCTGACGTGTTCTGTTCTCTAGCGCGTAGTTCATACTTTGCTCAAACCGGGTCTTTAGCTGAGTGATCTCTTCGAGCCTGTTTTTAATACGCTGCTCGATAGAGTTGCGTTCATACGAACTTTTCAGGTGCCCTAACGTTTCATTGGCACTGTAGAGTTTTTGCTGCATTGTCTGGTTCATCTGCTGAGAGAGCATGTCAATGGTCTGCAACAGCTCATTTTGGTCAGGCAGTATCATCTGCATCGCGGCACTTGGTGTCGGCGCACGCAGGTCTGCTACGAAGTCACTTATGAGCCAGTCTATCTCATGGCCTACCGCCGAGACGATAGGTGTTTGAGCCTGATAGATGGCATTGGCTACGATCTCTTCATTGAAACCCCAGAGGTCTTCCATGCTGCCGCCGCCGCGGCTGACAACGATGACATCAAAACCCTGAACATCGGCTGCTTGAATGGCATTGACAAGAGAAGGGGCTGCACTTTCACCTTGAACAATGGTGTCATAGACATAAAGCTCTGCTAATGGGTAACGATGTGCTGCTACACGCTGCATATCTTGCAGCGCCGCACCGGTTGCAGAGGTGACCAGGGCAATACGCTTGGGAAACTTCGGCATGGGCTTTTTGATCTCAGGATTAAAATACCCCTGCTCACTCAGCCTCGCTTTTAACTGCTCAAAAGCAAGTGCCAAAGCGCCATGACCTGCCGGTTCTATGTTAAAGGCGTTGATCTGGTACGAGCCGCGGGGTTTATAAAGAGTGATGGCACCTTCAACAACGACTTTAAGCCCCTCTTCGAGACGAAACTTCAACTTGGAGGCATTGCCTCTAAACATGACGCCGCTGACAGCCGAACCGGAGTCTTTGAGTGTAAAATAGATATGACCGCTGTTGTGGTGTGTGATTCGGGAGAGTTCACCTTCGACAAAAACACGGACGAAAGTTGTCTCTAACAGACCTTTGATCTGTTCGTTTAGTGTCGAAACGGTGATAGCTTGCTGCATGGTTTTGGCTATTTTTTACGCGCGATGATCAGTGTTGAGATATCCATAGAGAAGCTCTCGGTGTACATGATCTCAAAACCGGCCTCTTCAAGCTCACTCTGCATGTTGGCAACCGTCAAGAAGCCTTCGATAGAGTTGGGAAGATACTCATATGCTTCAAGGTTTTTAGAGATAAAACCACCCACTTTTGGCAGGATCTTATTCATATAAAAATCGCGGATCCTGCCCAAGAGCGACGGGTTCTCATTTTTCATAAACTCCAGGATAACAACCATACCGCCCGGTTTAAGAACGCGGTTGAACTCTTCAAGACCTTTTTGGCGCTCGACGACATTACGGATACCGTACGAAATAGAGAGCATGTCCGCTTTGGCATCTTCTAAAGGGATCTCTGTTGCCGGAGCAATGACAAAGTCAAACTCAGGGAACTTCTCCTTACCGACACCGACCATACCTTCTGAAGGATCAACACCCAAAAGCTTTTCAACCTTGAGGCCTCCCTTTTCTGCCTGCTTACGCCAGTAGTCCATCATGTCACCCGTACCGCAGGCAACATCGACGATAAGATCGATCTCATTTTGTCCGTAGAAACCAAATGACTTGTCACACCCTTTACGGCGCCAGCTGCGGTCAACACCCATACTCATCACACGGTTTGCTTTGTCGTATGTCGGAGCGATGTCGTCAAACATACTTACAATTTTTTCTTGCTTTTCCATTATTACTCTTACTGTTTATTTAATTCCATCCACATCATTACGTCACCGCCGCTTGTCTGTGAATGCAAGATCCTGAAATCATCTTTTGTATTTGTAAAACGTATTGTACCACCGCTTTTCGGTGCAACAAAACATAAGTAGCTGTCTACCATGTTTTTAGTCGCTTCAAACATGGCCGGACCGCCTTCGATCAAGATGTTTTTATAGTTCTTAATACGGTCTAATGATGACTCAACATAGACATTTCGCCCTTCTACCGTGAAAAGAGGAATGCTTTTGTCAAACGCTGTCTGGCGGGAGTAGATAAGCACGTCACACACTTTTCCATCCACTAAACGAGCGTCCAGTGTCGGTCTATCTGCCCGTACTGTCTCACCACCGATAACGATCAGGTCACTGACATCACGCATAGCATGCACATTGATCCGTGACTGCTGACTCGAGATCGTACCGCCGTCTACCGTTCCGTCAAGACGCTGCGCCCATTTAAATGTCACGTAGGGTTTTTGCTGCCAGGTGATAAAAGGCTTTAAAAGGTCGTTCGCTCTTTGTAAACACTCTTCAGCGATCTCTACTGCACAACCGCTCTCTTTTAATATAGAGATACCGCCTGCAGCTTCTGCGTTAGGGTCTTTATGCCCGACCACCACTTTTTTAATGCCCAGTGATTTAATGAGTAAAGCACATGAAGGGGTCTTTCCGTGATGGGCACACGGCTCTAGCGTCACATAGAGTGTACAGTCCGTGAAGATGTTGTCATGGTTATTTACTAAGTAATCGTGAATAGCTGCAGAGTCTGAGAGAAGTAAAACAGAGCTGTCATCTTTTAGAAGAGCATAAGCCATCTGAAGTGCATTAACCTCAGCATGCGGTTCACCTGCTTTTTCGTGGACACCGACTGAGATGATCTTTCCGTATGCATCGACAACAGAGCAGCCTACAGCCGGATTAGGAAAGGTAAGGCCTTGAAATTCCCAAGCTGAGTCTATGGCAATTTGCATAGGTGATGGGCCATGTAATAACATTACCGTGATACTTTAAAAAATGGGATAGTTTTTGAGAGAGGAGTGAAAAGCACGGGGCTTACCACTCAAAATAGGTAGATGCTTTTATAACGTCACCGTAAGCGAAAGTCTCTTCACCTTCATCGGTTTCAAGTGTGATCTTGTCACCTTCAACACTTTTAAGTGTTCCGCGAAGTTTCTTGTTCTCAAGTGTCTGAATGCGCAGCTTTTCACCTATAGAACACTCAAAGTGCATCAAGGATTTTAATGTACGCTCAATTCCAGGTGAACTGACCTCTAAACGATAGTCACCGCGAACCGGTGCTGTGACATCAAGAAGTGGAGAGATCATCTTTGTTACCTGAACGACCTGATCCATTGAAACACTCTTCGCAGAAGGAGAGATAATGTTAACACGGTAGATCGTCTCATCATGTTCAGAGACAGTCAAAATATCCCAAATTTTCAGATCTAAGGATTCAACCATGCTTTTGATATCTGATTCAAGACTCATCTTTTCTCTCCTTGGCGATCTGTTTGAAAAGATCTTCTATCTTCTGGCTCTTCTTTAGTTGATCGTCAAACTCGAATGTCAAGGTCGGTGAACGAAACCAACCTTGATCTTTCATACAGTGTGTCTCTATAATAGGACGTGCTTTTCTCAACTGCTTTAAAAACTCGTTACGCTCTTTTTCGCTGTAGTCCTGAGGGTCAAGAAAGACCTTACAGTCACTGCGCCCTTTGGCACACCTGACCTCTATGACATCAAGTTCGCGAAGGCGTGCATCGTTAAGTTGTGAAAGGGCTTCGGGGATAAGCTCCCCGAGTATGGAGTCGAAGCGTTTGAGTTTTATCTCAGCGGGGGTCAAAGTTCTACTTTTTGCTCAACTTTAACGAAGGTCTCGATAACATCGCCGACTTTGACATCTTCGTAACCGTTAAGGACAACACCACACTCAAGGCCTTTACCGACCTCTTTGACATCGTCTTTGAAACGTTTAAGAGAGTCAAGCTGACCTTCATGGATAACAACACCGTCACGGATAACACGGACAAGCTCGCCGCGTACCATCTTGCCGTCAACGACCATACAACCTGCAACCATTCCCTTAGGGATTTTGAAGGTGTCGCGTACGTCTGCCTGGCCAGAGTGTTCTTCCGTGTATTTCGGTGCCATCATACCCGTAAGCATTCCGGTAATATCATCAAGAAGCTGGTAGATGATCGTATAGGTACGGATCTCAACACCTTTTTGCTTCGCTGACGCTTTAACCGAACCGGTAGGACGAACGTTGAATGCAAGAAGAACACAGTTCTCAGAGTTGTTGACCAGCTCAACATCATTCTCGGTAACACCGCCTACACCAGATGAGATGACCTCGACCTTGACTTCCTCATTACGAAGTTCCATCAAGCTAGACTTGATCGCCTCAAGTGAACCGTGAACGTCTGTCTTAAGGACCACTTTAAGCTGCTTAAGATTACCTTCGGCGATCAGTGCAGTAAGCTCATCAAGAGATGTCTTAGTACTTGCAGAGAGCTCTTTCATACGGTCATATTCAGCACGTTTTGTTGCCAGTTCACGCGTCTCTTTATCAGAGTCCATCGCGATCATAACCTCTCCAGACGGTGGTACAGAGTTAAGTCCGATAACAACTGCAGTATCAGAAAGGCCAAGTGACTTAACGTTTTTCTTTTGATCGTTAACCATCGCTTTGACACGACCGTATGCAGAACCACAAACAACGTTGTCGCCCACTTTAAGTGTACCGTTTTGAACGATAACTGTTGCAACAGGACCACGACCTTTTTCGATCGTACTCTCCACAACGACTGCTTTTGCTTTTGCATTAGGGTTGGCTTTAAGCTCAAGTACTTCAGCCGTAAGAAGAATATTTTCAAGAAGATCGTCGATACCGTCGCCTGTCTTCGCAGAAACCGGGATAAACTCAATATCTCCACCCCAGTCTACCGGTGTCATCTCACGCTCAGCCATCTGACCTTTTACAAGTTCAGGGTTAGCAGACTCTTTATCCATCTTGTTGACTGCAACAATAACCGGAACACCAGACTCTTTAGCGTGTTTGATCGCCTCTTCTGTCTGTGGTTTTACACCATCATCAGCCGCAACAACGATAATAATAACGTCTGTTACGTCAGCACCGCGTTTACGCATAGCAGAGAATGCCGCGTGACCCGGAGTATCCAAGAAGGTGATCTGCTTGCCGTTTTTCTCAATAGAGTATGCACCGATGTGCTGTGTAATACCACCCGCCTCACCGGTTGCAACACGTGCACTGCGGATAGCATCAAGAAGTGATGTCTTACCATGGTCAACATGACCCATGATCGTAATAACCGGAGGACGTTCAGTAAGGTTTTCATCTTCAACAACCTCAGTATCGTCATACTCCTCTTCATAGTTAAAGGCATCACGAGGATCGATCGTTGTCACTTCGACTTCAAACTCTTCCGCAAGGATCTCGATCTCGTCTTTTTTCAAGAAGTCATTTTTCGTGACCATCATACCCAGTTCGAATAGGACCTTGATAACGTCTGACATACTCTTGTTAAGTGCTTCAGCAAACTCATAAACACGGATATCTTCAGGGATCTCTACGTGTGTGATGACTTCGTCTTCAACGATCTTAGTATACTTTTTACGTTTACCGCGAGAGACTTGACGTCCGCGGTTTTGACCACGGTTCTGACCCGCTTTTGAGTTACGACCGGCCGGGCGCGGTTGACGTGGCTTGCGCGGCTCCTCTTTAGGAACCTCTTTATCGATCTCTTTAAGGTCCAGAAGAACGACTTGATCCTCTTCGTAGTCCATAGAGACATCAGACATGCTTCCACCGAAGATGTCCATAGACTGACCGCCGGACTTCTTCGCTGCGCCGCCTTTGCTCTTCTTCTTCGCTTTGCGTTCTTGAAGCTCTTTTAGAACATCTTCGCTGACTTTACCGTATGAAGAGACCTTCAGTGCAGCCGCAGATGCCGTTGCTGCATTAGCGTTAGTATCGATCTTCGGCTTTTTCTTTTTGACGATCTTAAGACCTGAACGTTTGATCGGTGCAACCACTTTTGGCGCATCTTCAGCTTTTTTCTCAGCCGGCTTCTCTTCAGCCTTTGGTGCTTCTTTAGCCGGTGCAACTGTCTCTTCCGCAGCCGGTTCAGCTTTCACTTCAGCTGTTTTAGCTGCCGGAGCTTTTGTCTCAGTCGGTGTTTTTGCCTCTTTAGCTTTCTCAGTCGGCTTTTCTTCAACTGCTTTCTCTTCACTCTCAGGAGCTTCATCTTCTTTTTTCGCTGCTTTTTTCACAGTTACTTTAGGTGTTGCAGGTTTTGGAGCAGGCGCACCATTGATAATAAAGTTCGCTATCTTTTCGGCATCTTCCATAGAGACTGAAGACGAAGCTGATTTAACAACAAGTCCCATTTCTGAGGCTTTAACTACAACTTCTTTTGAATCGATACCGAGTTCTTTAGCAATCTCGTGTACTCTAACTTTTTCTGACATCAACGATGATCTCCTTTAATTGGGTCGAGAGGTACTTCATATCCCCGCTCTTGCATGCCCGAGCCAAGGCCCGCGTCACTTTTTTT
The DNA here is from genome assembly GCA_039714575.1 of Campylobacterota bacterium. Classification (GTDB taxonomy): domain Bacteria; phylum Campylobacterota; class Campylobacteria; order Campylobacterales; family Sulfurimonadaceae; genus Sulfonitrofixus. The sequence goes on from JBDLJE010000006.1 coordinate 27,569, forward strand.
TCATTTTCAACACACTCGGTACAGAGATAAAAACTCCGTCCTGAGCCGCTGTAAGAGCTAAGCCGCTGCTCCTTGCACTGCAAACGCAAGAGACTCTTCTGCTCAAAGCGTTCACGACAAGCAACACACATTCTTCGGGGATAGTTTACTTTGGGCGCCATTATATCTAATTCTTTCTTGAAAACAGGTGCTTTTTACAAAAACGTCAGGAACTAACGTTCTGTAATGATCCCATGGTTATCAAAATCCAAGGTCTTGACCTGATAATCAGGATATTGCTTGGCGAAAAGTTCGTGCAGTTTTCGGGCATCTTCATCATAGACCATAGAGAAGAACGTCGAACCTGAACCCGACAGCGTACTCATCAGTGCACCCTGCTCGTAAGCCGCTTTTTGGATAGCAAAAAGTTCAGGCAGCATCTTCATACGCACTTTCTGGTGGAAACGGTCTTGAGTAGCTAGACGCAGCATCTCCCAATCTTCATTGAAGAATGCCGCCACCGTCAATGCCGTATGAGAGAGGTTGAAAACCGCATTCTCTTTAGAGTATGAACGCGGCAGTGTCGTTCTTGACTTTGCTGTTGAGATAGGTTTGTTCGGGATCACGACAACCGCTTTAATATAATCAGGCAGATGTTTTTTTTGTGAAAAGACCTTCTGCTTTTCAACGGTTGCCGCATTAAACCCGCCCATAACGGCAGGTGTGATGTTGTCAGGATGCGCTTCATAGACCAGCGCATGGTTCAAGATACGGCGTTTGGAGACACGCACTCCTGCTGCCTCATGTGCCGTTGCGATCGCAGCAACAATTACAGCTGAAGAACTTCCAAGACCGCGAGAGAGAGGAATGTTGTTATAAAATGTAAATTTGTAGTTTTGACGTTTGTTGGTGAGGCGTTTATAGTGTTCATTAAAGATGCTCACAAAAAGGTTGTTGCCTTTAAGACGCGGGTTGCCTTCGCCCTCGCCTTTGATGCTGACACTGAAAAAACGCGAAGGTTTGAACTCAATACGGTTGCGCAGATTTACGGCCAGACCCAATGAGTCAAAGCCTGGTCCTAAGTTTGCGCTGGTCGCCGGTACACTTATTATCACTGTTTGTCCTTATCCGACGGCGCCGATGCCATAAAAAGGCGCGGTCTCTTCACTAAAATCTTCTAGTTGTAATTGTTGAGGCAGAGTAAATTCCATTATGGGGGCATCTTTCAGCGTCTCTGTCTCGATTGCGTCCCTATTTTTAACAAAATAGAGCTTTCCAACTGCTTTTATGGGGGCATTGTTGTTAAAGTAAAAAGCATCTGTAGCCAAAAGGGATATATTTTTCACAATACAGAGTGTACGAAGAAAAATAAAGCTCACTTTTATCGCCATAAAACTGCCGGGACCTTTGGCATATACTATATGTTCGATCTCATATTTGTCTAACAACGTTCTAAACAGCTCCGGCAAGACCTCCGAGCTTCTCTCATCACTTTTGATGGTCTCTATAAGTTCACTGTCTTTATAGACGCCGATAATTATTGGAGAGGTCAGTGCGATGACAACAATATCATGCATAGGCTTTTGCCATCTCCTTCTCTTCGGCACCGGAGAGTTCGACCACTTCATAGTTTTCAGGGTCTTTTAAAAGAGCAAGGGTCAGTTTATGGTTAAGGTCATGACTGCCGGCAAAAGCTTCGTATGAACCGATAAAGTTCAATCCAAGCAGTGACATGTCACCGATAGCGTCCAGTATCTTATGGCGTACAAACTCATCGGTATAGCGCAGCCCTTCGGGGTTCATCACTTTTTTGTCATCAAGGCCGACCGCATTGTCTAGACTCGCACCAAGGGCCAGACCTTTGGACTGAAGATACTGCATCTCATGCAAGAACCCGAAAGTCCTCGCACGAGAGATCTCATTTTTGTAGTTGATCTTGTTAAAATTAAGCACAAAACTCTGCTCTGCAATAACCGGGTGTGCGAACTTAATGGTGAAGTCGTATTTCAGATCATCTGACGGAAAAAGTTTGACATATTTGTCGCCCTCTTTAATGGAGACCTCTTTTTTAATACGAATGATCTTTTTAGCCACATTCAGGTTTTGAACACCCGCTTCGTCAAGCAAGATACAGAAGCTGGCACTTGAGCCGTCCATCACCGGGATCTCATCTGCATCTACGATGACACGAAGGTTGTCGATGCCATAAGCATAGACAGCAGAGAGAAGGTGCTCGATCGTTGAGATAAAGTGCCCCTCACGGCCAATGACCGTTGCCATCTTGGTGTCTACCACATTTTCAGGTTTCAGGGGAATCGAGACCTCAACATCTTTGCGGTAAAAGACAATGCCGCTGTTGGCCTCAAGAGGTTCAAGACGCAGACGAACGGGGTTGCCTTTATGAAGGCCGATCCCGACAAGTTCTACTGCTTTTTTGATAGTCGTTTGTGTCACTTAAATCCTTATACATCAAAAAAAAGTTTTCATAACTCTCTTTGAATATAGCATTGTCCATTATAGCAAAAAAGTATGCCTAAGGTAAACGTATTCCAATACCTTAAGAAATCAACGCTGACTGATCAGCTTTCTCGCTTCACGCATCGGGTCTGTAATGCTTTTACGGATCCAATCCTGGTCCATCCACTCTTGAGGACGGACTTCGATACCTTGAACGAGCACACCAAAGTGCAAGTGGTCACCCATGGCGTAACCGCTGCGGCCCGTCTTGGCAACCGTCTCGTTCGAGCGGAGCGAGTCACCCTCTTTGACCATCATGTTCGAGCAGTGTCCATAGATGGTGTAGAGTCCAAGTCCATGATAAAGTACCGGCATGTTTCCATAGATACCGTTCTCCTCTGCATAAGTAACAACAGCAGGGTTTTGCGACATAATAGGCGACATGGCATTGCTCGCCAGGTCAAGTCCCAAATGATACGCTTCAGAGACCTGCTCTCCCTGGTACGAATAGATGCGGTGATCACCGAAATGTGCAACAACCTGACCGTTCTTAAGCGGGTACATCTTTTTTATCGGGAAGTTGCTGACCATTTTGTCACTCACTTTTGAGGTGAGATCATGAATAATGACTTCATTGCTTTTACGCATATTTTCATTTATGTACTTAAAACGCTCGATCAGACCGGCACCGTCTTCAACACCGTAGGCATAGGCAAGTTCTGAGACCTTGCCGTTCAAAAAGCGGTCACTCAGCTTGATCTTCGAGACCTTGTATTTTTTGTTGTAAGGGATGACAGGCACTGATGTTTTAGCAATATTGCCGGCACTGTCTTTTGCGATAACGGTAGCACGGAAAGTATCTTCTGTCACCGGCCAGGCGATCAGCGTCACATAATAACCCTCTTTATAAAAAGGCTGCACTTTAAAACGTTTACCGAAGTTCGTCTCAACATAGAACTCTTCCATGTTGTCATCTTCTGCTTTAAAGATCACTACGGCAGAACCGCCTTTGATGATGCGGTATGACGAGGCGATAGTTGAAAGATAAGGACGTTTTTTATCGATCTTCAGTGTCACTGTCTGTGTTGATGTATTACCGGACAGGAAGTTCCATTTGCTGGCATCTCTTGCCTCTATGGTGATGCTTACCTCTTTGTTCTTCATAGCATAAGCGCGTTTAGGTGTTTTTAGCTCCAGCTCTTGAGAACCTTGCGGCACTTCAAACTGCTCTTCTGCCAAAACAAAGGTTTCACTGCCGCTCTGAAGCGTGACCTTGTATGACATAAGCCCACTGGCATCGTCGATCTTGACGTTAAGAGGGGCACGAAGGTTCCAATAACCGCTGTTCTCGATCGTAATAGCCGGTTGCGTCCGTTCGAACATCGCAGAGTTGTACAGGTAGACCACACCACCGATGATCGCCAAAAAAGCGACCGTAAACATCATCGAACCAAAATTTGATTTTTTTCTCATCTAAAATTCCTCTTTAATTACTGTTAATAACTTTTGACAGAGAGCATCAAGCGAACTCTCCTCAACATCTAATCCCGCAGCATGTCTGTGCCCGCCGCCGCCAAACTGCTTGGCCATACGCTCCACATCCAGGTCGCCTACTGAGCGCAGTGAGCCTTTTATAGTGCCGTTGCGGTTCTCACGAAGCATCAAGGCCAGTTCAACATGAGGCAGTCCCATACTCTCTTCGAGCGCAGCTTCGCAATCTACCTCGCGGCCGCCGCTCTCAGCCATCATCTCTCTCGTGACCAGATGAACGACGACACGGGCATCATAGAGCAGGTACATCTTCTCAAACATCATCCCCTTAAGACGCAGAGCGGCCAAAGAGTTATGATGAAAAAGTGCTTGAGCGCAGGCGCTGATCTCCGCTTTTGCTTCTGTCAGCACAGCGGCCATCTTAAAGCTTCTGGCATCTGTCTTTGGTGCTAAAAAGCCGTGCGAATCATCCAAAAGGCCGGCATAAAGCGCCGTCGCCATCTTTGGGTTTATCTTTATCCCGTTCTCGCAAAAAACATCAAACAACACCTGTGTCGTACTGATCGCACTTGTATCGATGACATTGACCATGCCGTACGCTTCGTTGCTTTTATGATGGTCGATGTTAATAAGATCACACGGTACCTCAACACCCAGCCGTTTATAGACCCCGCAGTCGAAACTGATCGCGAGATCGGCACTTTTTGGAAATTGATGGCGAATCTTATCGAACCAAGGTAAAAATGCCAAACGGGGGTTAATGTGTTCGGTCACACAGAAGAGTGTCACCTTTTTCTCTAAACGCATGAGGTGGGTGTACATCGCAGATGCCGCACCAAAAGAGTCCGCATCGGGGTTAATATGGGCTATTAGAACAATATGCGCGGCGTCTTCAATGGTTTTAAACAAAAGAGAGCTGCCTAGTTGACTTTCATCGACAGGTCGATCCAGTTAGCCTGATGGATCAATGACCCGGAGCTGATGGCGTCCACACCCGTTTTGGCATAGGCTTCAACTGTCTCCAAAGAGATGTTTCCGCTGGCTTCGAGCAAGATGCCCGGGTAGTTCTCTTTCTTATATAGCACCACCTCTGCAAGCTGCTCCGGTGTCATGTTGTCACACATCACAATATCCGCACCCGCTGCCATAAAGGTTTTTGCCTGTTCAAAAGTCTCCGCCTCGATCTCGATCTTCGAGGTAAAAGGGATGGTTTGACGTGCTTTTTCTATAAAGGCAGTAAGGTCATCGATGGTTTTAAGGTGGGTGTCTTTAAGCATCAGACAGTCATCAAGACCCATTCTGTGGTTGACCGCACCGCCGCAGCGTGTGGCATATTTCTCAAAAACACGCAGCATCGGACGAGTCTTGCGAGTGTCCAGCAGGCGCGTGCCGTATGGTGTGGCTATATCGACAAATTTACGGGTCAATGTCGCGATAGAAGAGGCATGGAGCAGCATGTTAAGCAGCGTGCGTTCACATTTCAGAAGCGTATGCGAATCACTCTCAACTACAGCTAAAAGATCTCCTTTTACAAAAGTGTCGCTGTCATGTTTATGCCAAGTAATAGAGAGACCCTCTTCTTGAGCTAACACCTCACAGTACTTCTCTCCGGCAAGAACACCGTCACTTTTGGCGATAATATTGGCTGACGCCTCTTGCGTTTCAAAGACCAGGGCGTAAAGGTCGCCTCTTCCAACATCTTCTGCCAAGGCCTCCAGTACAAACTTTTTCATCAGAGCGCCATCATTCTGTCAAGTGCGATCTTCGCCCATTTCTGTGTCTCTTCATCAATAAAGATCTCGTTTAGAGGCTCCTCATCTTCGATAGACTTAAGCGTGAGATAGACATCTTCAAGAGTTGTCTCGTTCATGGTCGGACACTCCGGTTTGGTTGAAGAGAGGACGTAGGTGTTTTTAGAACGTAGACGGTTGACAAGGTTAAACTCTGTACCGACCGCTACCTTCTGCTCAGGGTCAAGGTCGGCGATGTACTTAATAAGCTGGGAGGTCGAACCGACAAAATCTGACGCGTCGCAGACAGCTGGATCGCACTCAGGATGCGTAACGATCTTGATACCAGGGAATTTTTTACGGTAAAAATTGATGTCATCGACACTAAAGAGCTGGTGTACGGCACAAAAGCCGTTGTAACAGATGATGTCAGCACCGGCAAGATCCTTGTCCTCTCCGATAACGGCTGACTTGAGTCCCATCATATTGGCGATGTTCTGTCCCAGACAGCGATCCGGCACAAAAAGGATCTTTTTGCCCTCTTTAAGCGCTGTCTCGATGATGACCTTGGCGTTTGAACTGGTACAGACCATGCCGCCCATCTTGCCCACTTTGGCTTTGACGTCGGCATTGGAGTTGATATAGGTGATCGGTAAGATGTTCTCTTTGGTGATCCCCTGCGCTTCCATCGTTTTGACCGCATCGTCATAGTAGAGAGAGTCGATCATACGGGCCATTGAACAGCAGGCAAGTTTTGGCATCACCACACGTTTTTCAGGGCTTAACACTTTGACACTCTGCCCCATAAATCCAACCCCGCAGAAGAGAACGAACTTGGCGTTGTCTGCCATCGTCTTTTTAGCAAGTTCAAGTGAATCACCTGTGATGTCAGCCACTTCAAAGACCTCGTCACGCTGATAAAAGTGCGCAACAACGGTTACGTCTAGCTTTTTTTTGAGATCGGTGATCTTATCTTTGAGTTCTTCAGTCGTGTAGTTCACACACATTCCTTCTAACATAATGTTTAGCATTACTTTATAGATATTAATTCCGCGATTATAGCAAAGTTTGGATTAGCCCTGTTTTTCATCAGACGATTTATCGATATATAACCCTTATTTATGTAGAATTCACCCACATTAATTCAAGGTTTTATCAGTAATGGATTTTCTTTTTAATATCAATGCACAATTTTATATCGCCGCGTATCTCGTCGGCGGGATCCCTTTTGGTCTTCTTCTTGCCAAGTTTTTTGCCGGAGTGAACGTCAAAGAGAGCGGTTCTCAAAGTATCGGTGCCACCAATGTTCTGCGTGTTGTCAAAGAGACCAACCCGGCTCTCGCCAAAAAACTGGGTGCAGCGACCCTCTTGCTTGATGCTCTTAAAGGTATGGTCGTTCTTGGCGTTGCAATGCTTTCAGGCATGCCGGAGTCGACACTGTGGGGTGTTGCCGTCTTAGCCGTTGCCGGACACTGTTTCAGCCCTTATCTCTGGTTTGAAGGCGGTAAAGGGATCGCAACGGGTCTTGGTGTTTTACTGGTTATGCTGCCGCTGGAGACCTTGATCGGTATTGTGGTCTGGGGCGTTATGGCCAAGACGCTTAAGATCTCATCTATCTCATCATTGACAGGTGTTATTGCTCTGTTGATCGCTTCATTTTTTATTCATCCTGACATGCCTCATGCACCTGTCGTCATCATTACGATCATTCTCTTTTATAAACATATCCCGAACATTGTCCGCCTTGTCAAAGGTGAAGAGAAAGCTGTTGTCTGACCATGACAATAGATATCAAAGACCTTGAATTTGAGACCATTATCGGGATCTTGGACTTTGAACGTACTGCCAAACAAAAAGTCCGTATAAACTGCTCGATAGACTATGTTTATGAGAAACAGTTTTTAGACTACGCTTTAGTCACAAAACATATTGAAAAGCAGATGGCCGACAAGGAGTTTGAGCTCATCGAAGAGGCACTTTTGAGCCTAAATGAGTCATTAAAACAAGAATTTCCGCTGATCTCGACCCTTTTCTTAAAAATATCTAAACCCGATATCCTCGCTAACTGCGAGGTTTCCCTCTCCGAAACCTTCAAATTTTAAAGAATTATTAAAAAAATATTAATTTAACCTAAAACTGTGTTATACTTTCGCCCTAAAATTTAAAATATATGAGGTAATGCATGCGCATTCTAATCATTGAAGATGAAGTAACACTGAACAAGACTTTGGCAGAAGGCCTTAAAGAATTTGGCTACCAGAGTGATGTCGTTGAGACACTTAAAGACGGTGAGTACTACCTGGATATCCGTAACTACGACCTTGTGCTGATGGACTGGATGCTGCCGGATGGCGACAGTGTTGATATCATCCCCGATATCAAAGCCAACACACCTAAGACCAAGGTTGTTGTTCTTTCTGCTCGTGATGATAACGAGAGTGAAGTCACTGCACTTAAAGCAGGTGCTGATGATTACATCCGCAAGCCGTTTGACTTTGATGTTCTGGTCGCGCGTATCGAAGCTCAGCTTCGTTTCGGCGGCAGCAACATCATCGAGATCGACGACCTTATCATCAACCCTGAAGAGGAGAAGATCATCTATAACAGCACAGAGATCGAACTTAAAGGCAAGCCTTTTGAAGTGCTGACCCACTTGGCACGTCACCGTGACCAGATCGTCTCTAAAGAGCAGCTTCTTGACGCGATCTGGGAAGAGCCTGAACTGGTTACACCAAACGTTATCGAGGTTGCTATCAACCAGATTCGACAAAAAATGGACAAACCGCTTAACATCACAACGATCGAAACAGTTCGTCGTCGCGGTTACCGTTTCTGCTTCCCTAAAGAAGTATAGAACAGTACCAGCCAAAGGGGTCCACTCCTTTGTCGCTTATTCATCTCCTTTTTACCCTAACAACTTTACTTAAAACACCCTCCTCCAATCAAACAACAGCATTAACTTGTTAGAATAAACAATTAACTCATTCAGGGGATTCGCTTGTTTTCAGATCGCAGTATACGCAGTCGTTTTCTTATTCAACTGATCATTGCTACTGTTGCTTTGATGATCACTTTTTCTTCTATTCTCTACCTTTTTATCCAATCCTCCATCTATGATGAAAAGCGTGATGAGATGATCGGTTTTGCTGAAAATATCTGCTCATACAAGTCTCTCGTTGATGCACAGGAGACCAACAATGATGCCCTCTTGGGGTTGACAGTGGAGCTGGTCCAGCGTAACTTCCTGCAAAACCAGACAGAGCTGCTCGAAAGTACTAAAGATGGCTACACAACATTGACCTTGTTCTACCCCTTCGATCTCGAAGAGGCGAGTTACATCAAGATCAGTAAAGATATCACGCCTACAAAAAAACTTCTTCACAAGATTCTTAACTCTATCTTTGTCATCAACGCCATCGGTTTTCTGCTCGTCATCATCTACGCGATCATCTTCTCCAAAATGCTGATCTCACCTATCAAAGGTCTCAACCGACGTCTATCCAACATGAACGAGCATATGATCCGCCCTATTGTCGTACAAGAACTTCCTGACGAGTTTATCCCCTTAGGCGAGAGTATCAACCACCTTATCAACCGTATACAAAACTTTGTAAAATACCAAAAAGAGCTCTTTATCGGTACGGCGCACGAACTCAAGACACCGCTTGCCGTCATGAAGCTCAAAAACCAGGTCACCACGATTAAAAAACGTACTCCAGAAGAGTATATCGAAGCGATCAAGGTCAACAATCAAAGTATCGATGAGATGAATGCCATTGTGGGCAGTATCTTGAACATCGGCCGTCAGGAAGGGGCACAGCTAGAGACCCCGATACAGGCAGATGTCATTGATATCCTGCGGCGCAAGGCCAATGACTTTGCCCTGCTTGCCGAGTCAGAAGGCAAAGAGCTGCAGATGCACTTCCAGCCCGATGGCTTTATGTGCACCCTGCAGGAGAGTCTTCTCAACCAGATACTCCAAAACCTTTTGCAAAATGCCTTAAAGTTCACACCTTCGGGTAAAAAAGTGTTCCTTCAGAGTCAGCTTAACGACGAAGGTCTTTTGATCGAAGTGATCGACGAAGGCTGCGGCATCGATGACACGGTCGACCTTTTTGCACCGTTCAAACGTCAAGGAAGCAAGTCAGGGGCAGGGCTCGGTCTCTTTTTGGCAAAAAGTGCCGCTGATGGCCTTGGCGGTGAATTAGCCATTAAAAATCGTGATGATGACCTTGGTACTGTCGCTTCTCTTCTTTTACGCTCAAAACTCCACTGCATACTGCCGATCAAATAAAGGCCGTCTACATCAAGTTGCAAGCTAATTTTCTCGCTTAATACAAACATTTTTTCTATTTCAAATTACTTCAAGGTTTCTTCTGCTATAAATCGAGCTAGAAATATTTTTACGAACTATTTTGGTTTTTAACAAGGTTTATAATGGCTCTTTTGATTAATGATGAATGTATTGCGTGTGATGCCTGCCGTGAAGAGTGTCCAACGGACGCTATCGAAGAGGGTGATCCTATCTACATCGTCGATCCGGACCGCTGTACTGAGTGTGTCAATGTTTACGACGAACCGGCTTGTATAGGTGTCTGTCCGGTCGACTGTTTTATACTCGACAAAGACAATGTTGAGAGCATTGCCGAACTTCAATTTAAATACACGCAAATTCTAAAAGAAGAGGAAGAATAAACCTCTTCTCTTACCCTCTCTTAACTCCCCTTTCTCTATAATAATCCCAACACTCTTGACTCAAGATGATTTACACTAAGGCATAACACTATGGCAAAACGCACTGCAGTCATCGATATAGGTTCCAACTCTGTTCGTATGATCATCATCGAAAAAACAAGCCGTTATGCCTTTCACCTTCTCCATGAGGTCAAGTCCCGTGTCCGGATCTCCGAAGATGCTTATCAAAACGGCGGTGAACTCCAGGAAGCGGCAATGAAGCGTGCATTGTCAGCCCTTAAAGACTTTATACAGATCGCACAATCCTATGATGTACGAAAGACGCTTTGTGTCGCTACTTCGGCCGTACGTGATGCTAATAACAAAAAACAGTTTCTCTCTCTGGCCAAAAAAGAGCTGGGTCTGAATATCAAAGTTATCAGCGGTGAGAGAGAGGCCTATCTCGGCGGGATAGCCTGTGCAAACCTCCTGCCTCAACAAGATGCCATGACACTTGACATCGGCGGTGGTTCAAGCGAATGTGCCTGCATAGAAAATGGCAAGGTCATCGATTCCGACTCTCTGGATCTGGGTACAGTGCGTCTCAAAGAGCTCTTTTTTGACCACGGTGATATCAAAGGGGCAAAAGCTTATATTGATACCGCATTAGAGAAGCTTAAAGCAGATGAACAAAAACATATCATCGGTGTCGGCGGTACCTTTCGTGCGCTTGCACAGATCCTTTTAAAAGCAAAAAAGCACCCCCTTAACAAAGTGCATGGTTTCAGCTTCGATGCCAAAGAACTTGTCACCCTTGGCGAGATGATAATCGCCGCAAAAGGCAGATCAGGGTTAAAAGAGCTCGGTGTTAAAAAAGACCGTTACGATGTCATCAAACCCGGTACCCTCATCTTGCTGCGCATCATCAAAAAAGTAGGTGCGAAGAGGCTGACTTGCAGTGGTGTCGGTGTACGCGAAGGTCTCTATCTCAGCGACCTTCTTCGCAATAATAAAGATATCTTCCCTGCCAACTTCAACCCATCACTTACATACCTGGTCGATCAGCATTCGCATAATGCTCAGCAGCGCAACCTTCGCGTCAAACTAGTCAAGGAGCTGTTTAGTCAACTGCATCGACAGCTCCATCTTGAACCGGAGTTTGAAAAGAGCCTGCTGATCGCGGCAAAACTTGCCAAGATCGGTGCCTCACACCACTTCTACTCCTTTCAAAACCACAGCCACTATTTGACCCTGACAGCACTGGAATACGGCTATTCACACCAAGAGATAGCGCTTATCTCCATGCTTGTGCTTCATCAGCTTGGAAAAGGGGTCAAAAAGAGTTATATAGAAGAGTATCAAGTGCTGCTGCCTTCGCTCCAGACCATCAAGTTGTTAACGAATATCCTGGCCCTCTCAGATGCTCTGCTGGCACACCATCCCTCTAAGATAGATTTTGAGCTTGGTGTAGAGAAGGGGAAACTGATCGTCAGCTCTGCAAAACAGTCAGCTTATTTGGCACAAGAGAGTGTTAATGCTATCAATGGTAATGAGATAGAGGTGGCATTTAGAGTTAAATAACTCTTTATTTTTAATACTTTTAGCACAAGAACACATACGTTCCTTCATCCAGCTTCTTTAATTACTTCATATCGAAGTATGTCACTTTTTTTCTTTGCGTGCACAAAGAAGATCAGCGCCAACAGCGCAATGCAGGAAGGCACTAAATACCGAGTCGTAAAACTAACGAAAAAAGAAAGTGCAATACAGAGAGTCACTAAATGACGAATCGTAAAATGCCGAATCATAAAGAGTATAATCGATAAAAGTACCGCTGATCAAGAGTAAAAGATAGCGCGGTTGAACTGCACGTGAGCTCTCTGCTGAAGAGAACACAGCGTTAGCGTAGGCAAAGGAATTACTTCCTATGCCGTTTCAATAATTAAAATCGCTGTCCGATAGTAAACTCGAAGTGTGAAATGTTATCTTTGTCATCCGGATTAACAGGATTGGCAAAAACAAGCTGCAGCGGTCCGACCGGTGAGAACCACTCTAATCCTGCCCCATAACCCATACGGAACATATCAGGAACAGTACCCAGCTCAGGACGTCCTGTTCTGATCCAACCGATGTCATAAAAGATCGAAAAACGCATTTTCGCTTTTGGAAGCAGCGGAAAACTCAACTCAAGGTTACTCGATGCCGTCTGCGTTGCCGATACACGTACCGCATTACCGTTCTCATCGATAATATACGGTAGAGAGTACGACTCATAACCACGTACGGAACCAAGACCACCCATATAGAAACCTTCTGCCTGTGGTAAAAAGCCTGTGTCCGCTGCTGCAAAATAACGGTTTTTCCAACGGAAAATAGCATCAAACCCAAGATAAGGCTCTAATCCATTATATTTATTCAACGTTGAACGGCTTTTAAAGAAGTTGGCATCTGCACCGATGCCCGCTTTTTCAAACGATTGCGAGATCGCCCATCCGTTGCGCGGCAGATAATAATCGTCAGTGTTATCAAAGCTGGCGCTGACCGTCACCGAGCTTTTGTTATAGCTCTCAAAGTACTGAACAAGCTGCGGGTTAAGCACAAAGTACTCCGGGTCAATATCATCATAGCTCACTGCTGCATAGTTGTAACCGAGATACCCGCTGATAAAACGGGTGAAACGGTGTCCGGCACCCATTGTGACACCATCAGAGTTGACCGTATAGTCATTATATTCATACACCGATCTATAGATCGAGAAGTTTCCGCTGAAGTCACTGTCGTTCAGACGCGGATTTGAGATGTTAAAAGAGTAGTTCTCTGTCGTCTCGGAATTTTCCAGTTTTACCCCGACATTGATACCGGAACCAAAGATATTACGGTCATTGACACCCACACTTAGCAAGATACCGCCATAAGAGCCGTAACCACCACCCAGCTGGATGTTACCTGTCGGTGCCTCTTTGACCTTGACAATGAGGTCCATCGTCTTGTCATCGATACGCTTCTCTTCTATCGTCGAGCTCTCAAAAAAACCGGTACGTCCCAGTGCATTTTTAGAGTCGCGAAGGTCAGTCAGGTTGTAACGCTCACCCGGTCCAAGATAGAGCTCGCGACGGATAATACGGTCAAGTGTACGGCCGTTCCCGGCAATGATCACATTTCTGATGTAGACCTTTTCGCCCGGCACAACACGAAAGACGACCTCAACAGTTCTGTTCTCTTTGTCTTTACGAAGGTCAGGGATGACCTGGACAAAGGCATAACCAAGATCGGCGATCTTCGTCTTGATACGATCGGCATCTTCACGGAAGGTCTTGATATTAAAAGGCTCTTGCTCTTCCAGGGCGATCACCTCGCGCAATATAGCTTCATCAACGACCTGCTTCTTCTGTAAAAGTACAACCCCGCTCACACGATAGACATTACCTTCAGTGAACTGGTAACTCATCTGTGCCGTGTACGAGTCAAAATCGACACGGACGAACGGCTCATCGATCTTGACATCAAGGTATCCGTGCTGCATATAGACATCACGGATACGAAGCGGATCAAATCCTAATTCGGCCAGCTGCATCTTACCGTCGTTACGACCCCAGAACCAACCCATCCACTCGTGTGCTTTATTGGCGATCTGAGCTTCGAAGACCTCTGCTTCCAAGCCCTCATTGCCGGAGTACTCCAACTCTTCGATAATGATCGTCTCACCCTCATTGACCTTGAACTCGACCGCAACACTGCCGTTGTCAAGATATTCGACCTCGATCTCAACGACAGAGTCGATCTTTCCCTCTTGAGTAAGTGCCGTTACAATACGTTTTTTAGCAGCTTGAAGGCGTTTGTCATCATAAAGCGCCCCTTTTTTGATCTGCAGAAGCGACTCCTGGATCTCTTTGTCACTCTCTTTCCAACCGCTCATACTGATCTTGGAGATGATCGGTTTTTCGACAAAGTGAAACGTCAGAACACCATTCTCTTCATCAGCCCAGATATCCGTAAAGTAACCCTGTTTGAAAAATGTTTTAATGGTCTCATCTACTTTTTTAACATCAAGCTCTTCGCCGACCTCGACTTTTAACATACTTTTTGCGATGGACTCAGAGATGTGGACCGTACCGACAAACTTGATCTCGGTGATCGTCGCAGCGAACAGTGGCAGTGATAATAAGAGCGCCGAAACGGCTTTAAAAAGCTTCATCAATATCTTTCATCAGTATCTCTAAGAAACATTGCCGGCGGGCAGTACTTTTTAGAAACACTTATCTAACAATTTTAGGCTGTGATTCTAACAATAGAACCATTAATGTTGGGTAAATACCCTGTACAAATCAAGTAATTCTAAGATATTTGTTCAGAGGTTTCAGTTATCATTACAAACTATCTAATAAGAGCAGAGGTTTTCAATGAAGATTGGTATTGTCGGATTAGGGTTGATGGGCGGTTCACTGGCTCTCAGCCTTCGTAAACTCTCCTTTGTCACTAACATCTACGGTCTTGACCACAACGCAGAACATCAAAAAGAGGCGATTCGTCTCAACCTGGTCGAAAAGCTCATCGATTTTGATGAACTCTGCACCCTTGATGTCATTGTCCTGGCCATTCCTGTTAACGGCGTCATTAAAAGCCTCCAGGAACTTAAGGGCAAGATCTCTGAGAGTACAACGATTATCGACCTTGGAAGTACCAAAGAGATCATTGTCAAAGCCGTGCCTTCAAGCATCCGTAAAAACCTTGTTGCCGCACACCCGATGACCGGAACAGAGCATAATGGTCCATCTGCTGCACTTGAAGGACTCTATAAAGACGAAGTCGTTGTCTTATGCGACCTTGAAGACTCGGGCACCCACCAGCAAGAGACGGCGGTACGGATCTTCTCCGGTATTCATATGCGCCTGAGTTATATGCATGCCCACGAGCATGACCGCCACGCGGCCTTTATCAGCCACATGCCTCACGTCATCTCCTACTCTATTGCCAACTCGGTGTTGGGGCAAGAGGACAAGTACAACATTTTAGCCATGGCTGCCGGAGGTTTTCGCTCCATGAGCCGCCTTGCCAAATCCTCACCGCACATGTGGGAAGATATCTTCAAACAGAACAAAGAGAACCTGCTTGACGCCATCGAGACTTTCCAGAGCGAACTTGAACAGTTCAAAAAAGAGATCAAAAACGATGAGTGGGAGAAGGTAAGCGAGAAGATGCACCGTGGTAACGAACTGGAAGATATCTTTTCTTAGAAGCAGTGCTCACTTCTGATATTTTTTGAGCAGTTTTTTTATCTCTTTTTGATCTATCACGCTCTCTTTACCTTCATAAAGAGATGCCTCCAACCGCTCGATCACCTCTAGTACACCTTCGTCATCTTTATGTACCAGCAGCAGACGAAGGACCGCCTTATGGTCGTGATATGAGACTTTTGGTCTGCCCGCTTTTTCTTTAAGACTCTTACTCCAAACTGCTATCAAAAAACCTAGTGCGAAAATAACACCCAAGATATACCACGCAGTCACCCCACTTGTATCTTCTTTTATTTTCGGCAAGATATCTCTCTTGCCCCCTGTCACATGGATAGGGATGACTTCGGTCTGCACCGTTTTCAGACGTTCATCACTAAGGTCAAAATACGCCAGTGTAATCGGCACAATGGTAAAATCTCTTTTACCTACAAACGTCAGTTTTTGGCGCCATCTCTCTTGATCCTCACTGCCGACCTGTTCAAGTTCCGGTTCCGTTACAAAAATATCGACACCGGAGATCTTTGGTATCACTACCGATAGATCCTCAAAATTACCCGCACCCTCGACAGTCAGCTCTGCATTTAGCGCCCTGTTCGCTGCGACCTCTCTATTTTCCACCTTCAATGTAAGGAAAAATTCTCCTACTAACGTTGTGGCATCGGGAAGGTTCTTCGCATTTATCTCCAATGTGTTCGAATAGTGACTCTCCCAGTAGCGTTCTGTTGTCAGGTTTCCCCAGGCGTCGCGTTGCTCTTCATCATAAGCGACTTTCACCTCAGCCGCATGGATATTCAGAAGGCCGCTCTGTTGTGCGCTTACAACATAACGTCTCTTGATCACACTGCAGTTATTCTCTTGTGCCTGTATCGGTTTATAAACTCTTTTGACCCATATATGCTCTGTCTGAGGCGCAACAAATATCGGCGGCACTCTCTCAATCGTATTGCAGCGTTGTACCGTCACCTCAAGATCAAAAGGCTCACCGACAAAGAGATGCTCTTTTGAGGCTTGTAAGGTTATAACGACATCACTGCTTTTATCTGCTGCTGTCACATCTGCCTGTAAAACAGCAGTGACAAGAAGTATAAAGAGCAGACTACCAAGCTTTTGCACTGTTCACTCCTCTGTCCGGGTCTGTGACCTCTATTTTATAGGCTTGTCCATACTGACGTCTCTCTAATGTCCTGAGCCATTTTTTTGCCTCCAGGTCACTCATAATTCGGCGGCTCTGTTCCAGCCTTTTTTTCTCATGAGAAGTGCGTTTAGCTTCAGTATCTTTACTCTCGGCAGATGACTTTTCAACTTTAGAAAGTGCAGAAGCGGCCTGCTGCTCAAAGGCTCTCTTTCTCTCCTCTTCTCTCTCTTGAAGTGCTTTTTTGACCATCTCCAGGTTCTCTCTGCTCAAGGGGTCCTCTTTGATCTCCAGTGCCTTTTCATAGGCTGCTATCGCCTTTTTAAGATCTGCTTTCTCCCCCATCTTGGCCAAGGCATTTCCAAGGTTATGGTAGCGTTGACGGTCCTTCTCGGCATCGGCAAAATAGATAGATTCATACAGCCCCGCCGCCATCTTGTATCGGCCCATTTTGTAATAAGCGTTCGCCGCATTGTAAGCGGCTTCCGGGCTCTCATTTTCGAGAGCATACAGGTTGTATACCTTGGCACTCCGGTGATACTCCTCTTCTGTATACGCTTGATTTGCACTCTCCAAACGCTGATAGTCAAACATACCCGCTTCTGCAACGGCTGGATAAGCGCTCCATACGATGACTGACAGAAGCGACGGAAGATAGTACTTTTCACCCCGGTGAAAAGAGCTGGTCGCGATCAGGAACATCACCATTGCCAAGCCTATCGGCAGAATGAAAAAATGAAAATAGATCGGTTTTTCATTCTCCTGCGTACTCTCCGCTTTCATCGATTCTAAAAATGGCAGCAGGTCACCGGCTTGAACAACGGCACCGCCGCTCTCTTTTGCCAGACCTTCAATGGCCAGGTTGAGTCGACTGATCACCGTTTCACCCTGATGACGGAGCAGGCCGCTCTCTTGCGGTATAACACCGCCGTTCTCTGTCCCTATAGCAAGAACATAGACCTGAATGCCCTCCTCTTTAGCATAAGCGATCTCTTCGGAAAACAGCTCTTTATCACCCCCGTCAGAGACAAGCAGCACCCTCTTGTGCTCTCTGCCTTCCAACTGCTTGTTGACCGCTTTGAGCACATTCAAAACATTGGTTCCGTGTTCACTGGTGTGGCTGCTGTTTATAGGCTTGAGCAAAAATGTGAGCAGCTTATGGTCCAGACTTGGCGGTGTGACCAGGTAACTACTCTGCGCAAAAGCGATCAGACCGACACGGCTTCTCTTCTCTCTTTGCAACAGTTGCATGATCTTCTGTTTACCCAGCTCCAAACGGTTAGGGTACACATCTTGACACAACATGGAGTCGCTGATGTCAAGCGCGATAAAGAAGAGGTCATCTTTCACCTTCACTTTCGCACTTCCCCTCTCGACAACAGGCCCCGCAAGCGCCAAAATAATAAAAAGGAACATCAAAAAGTAAAACAGGTTTCGTACTTTAGCCGAAAGCTGGTTGGTGTCTACACGCAGTTTTGCCAGGGACTCAGGTGTGAAGAAGCGCTCTTGTACCTCGTTCTGAGTCAACAGCAGACCAAACAGTACAAGAAGGATCGGCAGCATCAGATAGATGAATTCGGGGTGCAAGAAGCTCATAACCACCCCCGTCTGTTACGCAGATAGACATAGATCAGCAGGGTAAAAAATGCCAAGAAAAGCGGATAGATGTAATAGTACTTTTTAAAGATATAGTCAAAGTGTTCTATCTCCGATTTTTCGAGACTGTCGATCTCTCTATAGACATTTTTAAGCTCTTTGGCGTTGACGGCACTGAAACTTTTACCGCCGCTCTCTTTGGCGATATACTCCATCACAGCAGCGTCATACCCGTTCTCGCCGCCGATACCGATCGTATAAAACTTGACTCTCACCTTTTTAGCCAAAGCTATGGCCGCCTGCAGAGTGATCTGTTCGCCGGCGTTATTGTAACCGTCACTCAGCAGTATCGCGATCTTGGTCTTAGCCTTTGAACGCTGCATCAGATTAACAGCCTGGGCAACGGCTTCATACAGGGCTGTAGACCTTCCAGCCACACCGCTCTCCTGATGCGCCACGATCTGTTGAAGCGTCTTTTTGTCATAGGTCAACGGTGAAGCGATAAAAGCATAGTCGCCAAAAAGTACCAGGCCGAGGTTGTCATCCGGGCGGGCAGCGATGAAGTTATTGACGATCTTTTTCACCACGTCAAATCGGCTGGCATCCTGCTGGGTTGAATCAAAAGCTTTGATCTGCATTGATCGGCTGGCATCCAGCACCATGGCGATATCATAGCCCTCGCCAGGCTCAAGTTCTAAAAACTCATCTCTGACAGGGGACATAACCGCAAGGATCAGCAGAGCAACACTCAACCATTTCAAGATCCACATCAGTGCCGAAACAGCCGCTGTCTCTTTGGTAAATGCTGCAGTATTGGGAAAGTAGATAGCAGAGGAGCGGAGTTTGCAGTAGGCCTCACAGGCGATATAGACAACGATGAAACTCGCTGCTTTAGGATACTCAAAGTAGAGTCCTTCAAACATCGATCATCCCAAGATAGATCTTGTAATAACTCCTGCTCTCATCATCGATCGTCTCAACGACTTTTTTGTATTTGTACTCTTCAAGCCGTGCGACAAGATTGTTGTATGCCTCACTCAAACGTTCTGAATCATCGGCAAATATCCGTCCATACTCTGTAATGGCATACGCCGCCTGTTTAGGGTCTCTAAAATCAACCTTTTTCAATGCTTTGTAGTGGATTTTTCTATGATTAACAGTTTTTTGACTCTGAAGAAAACGGAAAAGCAGATAGAGGCCGCCTAAAAGCAAGAGAGCCGTGATGAGGACCAACACACTGAAGATCGTCAACGAGCTGTCTGGAACCTCCATAAGCGGCTTAATATCGTGCAGTGGGATATCATACGAGGCAGCCATTATATTCGTCCTTCAAAAAGTCGTCGAAGCGCAATGGCACTGTTCTCGTCTGTATAGATCTTCGTAAAGCGCACCCCGTCTTTACGCAGTCTTTCATACAGCTCTCTATCATGCTGATGCACCTTTGCCGTATAGCTGTCGACACTCTTTTGGGAGTAGTCACCCTCAAGCTGCTGCCCTGTCTCTGGGTCACGAAGCGATGCGAAGCCCATCACCGGCGGTTTCTCCTCCAGACGGTCACGCACGATGATGGCGATCACTTCATGTTTTTTAGCCAACAGTTTAAAGTCGGGCAGATCAAAATAGTCCGCGACTATTAAGATAAGGGAACGTCTGCGCACTCTTTTATAGAGTGTCTCGGCTAAAAGCCTGTAATTCGCAACCTTATTGATAGGTTCAAAGGCCAAGACTTCATCAACACTCTTTGTGATAGATGAGACCTTTTTTGTCGGCTTGTTTTCACTGTAAAGTCTGTCAGCATAGATATGGGTACTTAAGAGATCGCCATTATGCAAGATCGCATACGAGAGGTTGGCAACGATCTCGGCAATAAGTTCCTGCTTGAATTTCTTGGTACCAAAATGGACACTGCCGTTAAGCATCGAAGCGATGACGATGTTGAGTTCGCGCTCCTCTTTGAAGATCTTGATGTAAGGCGTCTGCATCTTCGCCGTAATATTCCAGTCAATATGGCGGATGTCATCACCCGGCATGTACTCCCGCAGTTCAATAAAGTCATACCCCTCGCCATGAAAGATAGAGGGGTTGTTTCCGACCATCTCACTGAAGACTTGGCGGCGTGCTCTGACCAGTATCTTGCTTAATGTTGACATATCATAGACCTACGGGATCGGCACCGCTTCTAAGATCTTGACGATCAACTCATCGGTCGTAACACCTTCCGCTTCTGCCTCATAAGAGAGGACAATACGGTGACGCATCAACTCTTTTGCCACATAAGCGACATCTACCGGTGTTACAAACCCCTTACCACGCAGATAAGCCATCGCTTTGACCGCTTTGAACATATCGATACTGACACGGGGAGAGGCACCGAACTGAATGTACTCCTCGATCTCTTCAAGACCATACTTTGCAGGCTCACGCGTCGCCGCAACAAGCTCGATCATATAACGTTCTACCTCTTTGTCAATATGGATAGCCTTGACCGCCTCTTTCATCTTTGTGAGTTCATCTTTACCCACAACTGCCTGGATCTCTTGGCTCATACCCTGAGAGATACGGCGGGCGATCTCAAGCTCTTCATCTTTGGAGTTATAACCCACGACCAGTTTGAACATAAAACGGTCGAGTTGCGCCTCAGGCAGCTGATAGACGCCCTCTTGTTCTATGGGGTTTTGTGTCGCCATAACAAAAAACGGCAACTCCATTGCGAAACTCTCTTCGCCGATGGTGACCTGGCGCTCTTGCATCACCTCTAAAAGAGCCGACTGCACCTTAGCCGGTGCGCGGTTGATCTCATCAGCTAACAAGAGATTGGTAAAGACGGGACCCTGTTTGATCTTAAAGGCATTGTGCTGCGGATCATAGATCTCTGCACCCAAAATGTCAGAAGGGAGCAGGTCAGGTGTGAACTGCACCCGTTTAAAGTCGAGACCCAGACTCTTTGCAAGGGCATTGACCGTTGTAGTCTTAGCCAGACCCGGAATACCCTCGATAAGAATATGCCCTTCACAGAGCAGACCGATCAGCAAGCCATCGATCATCTTCTCCTGCCCGACAACAACCTTGGCCACTTCACTTTTTATCGCTTCGATTTTACTAAACATTTCTACCCTTTTCTTCAGTTATTGTATCACTATTCATCATAGAAGCTATCTCTTTTTTCAACTCTTTTACGGAAGCTTTCTTCCCTAATGCCTCATACTTTTGAATTAGTGGCTCGTAACGGGCTTCGCCGCCTATCACCAGCTTCGTCAAAACACAGTTAACAGACCTGCATGCCATTATCTCTGACGCACTGTCTTCAGTTTTCTTCTCCCGCCATCTAAACCTGTAGAGATTACGGCCAAGCACTACACCCAGGATAAAGGTAAAGAGGTAGTTCAAGTACCACCACTGCCACCATGAGCCGCCCTCATCTTCAACATCATCAAGCAGCTCCTCTTTGGTATATGCCGCTTTGACATTGACATCAAATGCCTTAGATCGAAGTACCACACGCTCTTTTTTAGCAATATCAAAATAGCTCAACTCTATCGGTTCAACTCTAAAACTTTCGGCCCCCACGAGAGAGAACTTCTGTTCCCACTCCCCTTTAAACCCGTTTTTGGTCAATTTGTAATGTTTTTCACCCGGCTCACTAAAGACCTTGACCCCGTCCATGTTGAGTCTAAAATCCTGCATCTGGTCAAAATCGCCCTCACCTTTGACAACAACACTCAAGTGTACCGGCATATATGCTTTGACCTCATTTTTATCGAGTGAAACGTTAAGTGTAAAGTAACCGGTCATCGTCTCTTGATGTCCACGCACATCTAAATAAACAGGTGGAAGCTGCACCTCAGTGTCTTGAAACGAATAGTCCTCGACATTATCACGCCCGATAACAGAGTTCTCAATGGACTCCTTGGTCGTCTTACGCATCAGAGCAGTAAAGTCAAACTCTTTTTGTCCCGCTGTTTTCGGGAAAAGAACATAACGGTAGGTGTCACTTCGTCTGCCATCGGTTGTCTTCTCTATGACACCTAACGGCAGAAGACGGTACGCCTCATTTTCACCTTCAGGTGTAAATTCGATGACATGCAGATAGGCCTCATCTTGAAATTGACAGGTGTACTCTATCTCCACCGCTTCGTTGACATAGACACTGCTCTTCGTTGTTTTAAGACTCCAGCTGTAGGGTTCACTACCAAAGAGAAGTGCGCTTGCGAAAAGCAGTACCAGGCCTAAGAACCTACCACGGTTTGGTCTCATAGACACTCCTTGTATTGATCAGCTCATACTGTTTGGATGAGAGTCGCGATTTTCCGCCTGAAAATGACATACGTTCGTCGCCCTCCATCTTTTTACCCCCGGCACCTTTAGAGGCGTCAGCATCACTCTGCTGGTTCGAGCTGCCGCCCTCTTTTTTCTTGCCGCTCTCAGGACTGCTCTCCGTCTGAGAATCCTGAGCCCGTTTTTTACCCTCTTGCTGACCGGTAAGCAGGTGGTCCTGCTCCTGCGCCTTTACTATATACGCCAGATTCTCATCTGCTTCTTGCGTATGTTCCAGGGTCAAAGACTTCATAAACATCTCTCGAGCCTTGACAAACTCTTTGAGCCGTATGTAGCAGTTTCCCATATTATAATAGAGCCGTGCTTTCAGACTCGGGTCGGCTGATCGTATGGACATATAGAGGTTGAGCGCCTGCTCGTATTCACCTGCTCTGTAATAACTGCTTGCTGCATTATATCGTGCTGCGTTACTCTCAACATTAGAGAAAAGTTTAGCGGCACTCAAGTATCTCTCTTGGGCATAATCATCTTCTGCCATCTCAAAATAGTAGCCGTCAAGAAGTGCTGCCTGTGTATTGATCCCGACGAGCAACAACAGACCGGCTATTATATTTGTGACTTTTTTACCAAGGTAGGTAAAGGCCAACATAGCAAAGATCAAAGCCAGTGTTCCAAAGTAGTAAAACAGCTCGTTGTACTGCATTAATTTTGTATTGAATGTAAAGTCCTCATTCTCTTCAGAAGCAATAGCACCTTGCAAAGAGGAGAGGCTCTCGACTACACGCCCGCCGGATGCAGCTGCTACTGCTTCTACCGCATCATTACGTGATGTGACGACAATATGCCCTGCCTCATCTTTGATGACCTTGCCGTTTCGATCTTTAAGGGTGCTGCCGCTGTGTGTCGCCAACATAACGACATTGACAATCAGCCCGTTCTCTTTAACAAAAGCGGCTTCGTTATTATAGTTCAGTTCGTCCCCGCCGTCAGTGATCATCACGACGATGGCCTTTTTACTCTTGGACATCTTTCGTGCCAGCTTCAACGCCGGCATCAACACCGTACCCTTTGTCATAATAAGGTTCTCATCCAAACCGTCAAAAAGGTGCAGCAGCAGCTCTCTGTCACTGCTTAAAGGCGAAAGTATAATGGCGTTGGTCGTGTAGCCTATGATCCCGTACCGGTTTTTACTGTCGCTCTCGATCAAGCCTTTTAGTAACTCTTTTGCAGCGTCCAGACGCGTTGGTTTTATGTCATCAGCCTGCATCGAATAAGAGAGGTCTACCGCAATAACAACATCACTTCCTCGCTCTTCGACATCGATAGGTTCTTGTTCAAATACAGGACGGGCCAGTGCAAGGATAGTAAAGACGATAGACAAGATCAACCAAAAATGCTGACGGCGCAAGGCTGCAAAACCTCTGTACCCGCCTGCAAACAGCAAAAAAAGAAGAGGCACGAACAGCCATAAAAACTGGGGAGCCAAATAGCTCATGCACGACTCCTTTGCCAAAGTAAAAAGAAGAGCAGCACAAGTGCACCTGCCAATAGCCACTGATAATAGTAGTCTTTGACCTGATACTCCCGACTTTTGATGTTGGACTGTTCCAGAGTGTTGATCTCATTATAGGCTTTTTGCAGTTCATCACTGTTGTAGGCTGCAAAAAAATGACCGTCGCTCTCATCAGCTATCTTCTCAAGCAACACTTTATCGAACTCGCCTTTACGTCCAATACCAATCGTGTAGATCTTTACACCCAGCTCTTTTGCCATCGCAGTAGCATCTTTCGGTGAAATACGTCCACTGTTGTGTTCGCCGTCCGTCAACAAGATAATGATCTTGTTTTTAGCTTTTGAGTCCTGCAATGCACGCAGACCCATGGTAATACCCTCGCCTATGGCCGTATTTTGACCTGCCATACCATGCGTAAGGTAACCTATCATCTCCGAGACGATCTCTTTTTCATAGGTCACCGGCGAAGCGATAAAAGCAAAGTCACCGAAGAGCACAACACCTACATTGTCTTCGACACGTTTCATCACAAAGTCTTGTGCTATTTTTTGAGTAATCGCAAAACGGCTGTCACGTGTTTTTTCGTCAAACCCCGAAGAGTTCATTGACCCGCTGCCGTCAATTGACAAAACAATATCGATCCCTTTACGGTTTAAAGGATCGATCTTATCGACAATTATTGGCGAGGCAACAGCCAATAGTAACAGTGAAATAACAGAGATCTTTACGATCCACTCCCAACGAAACCATCTGGTATGTGTCTTAAACAGAGACAAGTGAACAAAATAACCCTGCTCGATCTTCTCTTTACACCGATATAGGCAATAAAGCAGCGGCAATAACAGTAATAAGAGATAGGGATACTCAAATGTCATAATTCATTTTAACCCATAAGAGGTGAGAAAATTGTGAGAAAAGCCGACATTTGTCCATAGTTTTTAAAATTGTTGTGAATTTACATATTTGGGCTGAAAAGTATTGACTTATAGGGCTGTTTTGTCTATAATTCCCGTCCACAAACAGCGAGCACGTTGAGAAAAGTTTACTTGAGTAAAGTTTTTAGAGCGCAGCGAGTTTTCGATGTGTAACATAGGAACACCGAAAAGTCATCAAAGTTTGTAAAATGTCCCGTTAGCTCAGTTGGTAGAGCATCTCACTTTTAATGAGGATGCCGATGGTTCGAGTCCATCACGGGACACCATTTTTGCGATATATGCGCAAAAAACCTTTTTAATACGGCCCCATCATCTAATGGTTAGGATTCATGGTTTTCATCCATGCCATAGGAGTTCAAATCTCCTTGGGGTCACCACTTGCTTTTGACATCCAATCTAAATATCAACAACTTTTTAATTTTATTACAAGCTACTTTATACGTTCTGACAACTTTCTATTTAACTCTATTCTTTCCAATAATCGAAATTTTTGCTCACACATATTTATCGGTAAACTAATGTATACTAGATAATCGACAGAAGCGTTGAAATAATCATCATCAAGAGCTGAACCCTCAGAATTTAGAAATAACTTCTCTGCACTTTTACGCTTGTTATTTACATCTTTAGTTAAAGTTGTACACTCTTTCTTATCAGAAATTTTCGAAATCTGCTTGTAAAATTCTAGATGCCTAACAAGGATGTTTTGATGTACAGATCTATAAAATATATCGTAATCGAGTGCTTCTTCTGACATAAAAGCATTATTTTTATCTCTGAGCGATGTATAGAAATGAGTACTTACAACTTTCTGATCAATAGCCCACGCCAAATAAAGTAATTCGATTCTATGTATTAAGTGATTTTCAAAAATTTCTTTTAGAACTATTTTTTCATTATTACTATACTTATTAGAATCAAGACTTTGTATAAAACTCTTAACAGTCATATCTTCTACAACTTGTCTATATATAAGTCCTAAACCAGATGGATAATTAAAGTATGCATGATTCATATTGGATAAAATGTAATGATATATGTATATAGATTTAACTATATTCCCTTTACTTTCAAA
>JBDLJE010000007.1:0-49047 GCA_039714575.1 Campylobacterota bacterium
AAACCTACAGCTTTATTTGAGTTCAATTGTTTTTATGATGAGCTTTATCTTTCTTAGCACTTTTTAGCTATTCACCATCTCTCTGTTATAATTACCTTATATAAACAACAGGTATTTTTATGCCTCTGAATTGGAACAATTATGGAAAATTTTTTACAAGAAGCGAAAGATAGTTCTCGTGTTTTGGCGACATTGAGCGGGCATGATAAAAATCGTATTTTACGTGAGATGGCGGACGCTTTGCGTGCTGACACGGCGAAGATCATGGAAGAGAACGCTAAAGATATGCGTGCTGCTGATGAGAACAATTTAGCGGCGTCTCTTAAAGACCGTCTCTTTTTGGATGAGAAGCGTATTGATGCGATGGCGGTTGCTATTGAGGAGATCGCGGCACTAAAAGAGCCTGTCGGGCGTGTGCTTGAGGGCTGGGTGACTGAAGATGGTCTAAAGATTGAGAAGGTGAGTATTCCTATCGGCGTTATCGGGATCATCTATGAGTCTCGTCCTAATGTTACCTCTGACACGGCAGCGCTCTGTTTCAAGTCGGCTAATGTCTGTGTCTTAAAAGGGGGTAAAGAGGCGGAGCACTCTAACGCAGTCATCGCCGATGTTCTGCGTGCAACACTGCGTAAAAACGACCTGCCGGAAGCGATGATCTCTCTTCTGCCGGATGCGTCTCGTGAGGGTGTGGCTAAACTGATCAAGATGGACAAGTATGTTGACCTTATCGTACCGCGCGGCGGGGCAGGTCTGATCAAGTATGTGAGTGAAAATGCAACCGTTCCTGTTGTTAAACACGACAAGGGACAGTGCCACACCTACATCGACAAAGATGCGGACATCGGTAAAGCACTCTCTATCGCGATCAACGCAAAAGTTGACCGTCCGGGTGTCTGTAATGCGATGGAGACACTTTTGGTCGACAGTGCGATCGCCAAAGAGACACTGCCAAAGCTAAAGATGGCCTTTGATGAGACGATGACAGCATTAAAAGGGTGTGGCAACACCCAAGCGATCATAGAAGTGGCACATGCAACAGATGAAGATTATGATACGGAGTATCTGGCCAACATCTTGAACATCAAAGTCGTCGACGGTGTTGATGGTGCGATAGAGCACATTGTCCGTTTCGGTTCAGGACACTCGGAGGCCATCGTTACAGAGAACTACACAAATGCAGAGAAGTTCTTAAATGCAATCGATGCAGCGGCAGTCTATGTCAATGCATCGACACGTTTTACGGATGGCGGCGCCTTCGGTTTTGGTGCCGAAGTCGGCATCTCGACCAACAAACTTCACGCCCGTGGTCCAATGGGAATAGAAGGCTTGACCACCTATAAATTCAAGATATACGGTAACGGTCAGATCCGTTGAAACCCATCTTGGAGATAGAGAACCTCAGTTTTGGGTATACACCCGATAAATTGCTTTATGATGATTTTTCGTTAATACTCAGACCGGGCGAGATCAAGGCGGTTGTCGGTGCAAGCGGTTCCGGTAAGACAACACTGTTTGAGATCATCCTGGGCAACCTAAAACCCTTTTCCGGCGAGTTTACCTCCAGTCGCGTCTCACAGGTCTTTCAGGACCCTTACACCTCTTTTCACCCCTCATACAGTATTATTAACCAGATTAAAGATGTTGCTTCTTTAGAGGGCTTGGAACTCTATCTGGATGAGATGGACCTTGAACGTGCTCTTTTGGACAAACTGCCCCACGAACTCTCAGGCGGGCAGCTGCAGCGCTGTTCGATCGTCAGAGCACTGTTGATGAAGCCGGAACTGCTTCTGCTGGACGAACCGACATCGGCTCTGGACAATGTGATCCAGCTTGATGTGATGAAGCTGCTTCTCAGACATCTGGATAAAACAGCGATGCTGCTGATCACTCACGAACTCGATCTTGCTCACTGGTGCGCTGATGAGATCATCGAGATAGGTATATAAAAAGGTAAACCATGGTTAAGATCGTACTGCTTCTAGTTGCATTTTTACTCTCTTTCACGTCAGTAAATGCACAATCGAGTTATGAAAAAGAGTTTATTACGCTTATCAATGAGATGGTAAGAGACGGTAATATCAGCTCCGTTTCCAAGGTGGGCTGTCAAAAAGGCGACTGCCGTGTCGACGACCTGGTTATTATCACCACGGATGCCGAAACAGGTGTTCTAAGCACCTTGTCAACAGCCGTATTCAAGGTTAAAGACGTTGAGAACTTTATTGAGTTCAAACAGAGGGACGGTGTGTTGAAAGAGGGTGAAAAACGTCACTTTACCATGGAGCTGAGCGACATCAGGATCGATGGTCAGAACCTGCTGTTCGACAAGCCGGAGATGGCGGAAGCCCTGGGTGAAAAGAGTGAGCTCTTTCTCTACTTTAAAAAGCATCTGGGCAGACCGTCTGAGGGAAGGTACTCGCTTAAGGTTGAAAAAAAGAGCGGCAATGTCAAGATGGAGGACAGCGGCACACTGACTACCGGTGCATTTGAGTTTGGTGCTAAAAGCAAGTACACCATTAAAGGCGGTTTTGAAAAACTTGAGGCTCTTTCGCAGACCAACCCTATGGCAGTACTGAGCTATATCGTCATTAACTCCATTGAGATCAGCATTGAGAACCCCAAAGGGTTTTTACGAAACCTGCTGTACATCAACTATAAAGAAGAGATCCAAAAAGTCAAAACAAAAGAGGAGCGCATCGCTATCAATGACAGTTTTTATCTTCTGGACGACACTGTGCACTCGCAAAAAGAGTTTAGTGAGATGATGCGGGCCAATACACGGATAAAGATCAAAGAGCTGGCTAAAAAAGATCCGGCCTTTAATGCATTGCTAAACGCCGACAGACAGTTAGAGAAGAAAGTCGATGCCATACTAGCAGGCACCAGTAAGGGGATCGATATAAAGATCGATAACCCTTTAGGCCTCTCTTTAGGCGACTTTTTTACTGTTTTCATGGGGTATGCGATGCAGCAGAAACTGGCAGTCAAGCCTGACATCACGGTGACGATAAAATGATCCTCTATCTTCATGGCTTTGCCTCGTGCGGGAACTCTACCAAGAGTGCTGTTTTAAAAGAGTACTTTGGAGAGGATGAAGTCCTCTCTCCCGACTTGCCGATCGATCCGGCAGAAGCGATCCGTTTTATAAAGAAGTATATTATTGAACACGATGTTGACCTGCTTATAGGCTCTTCTCTCGGCGGTTTTTACGCGAGTTATTTTGCTGAACTGCTGGAGATGAAAGCGGTCCTTATTAACCCCTCAACACAACCGTTTATCACCTTGGCGCCGTATGTGGGAACAAACGACTACTGGTGCAAGGATGAGACCTTTGAGTTCACACGAGAACATCTCAAAAGTCTCTTTGAATTTGCTGTGGGTGCACCGAAGAGTCCTGCGCAGTACCTATTGCTTCTGCAAAAAGGTGATGAACTGCTGGACTACACTAAAGCGCAAGATAAATATGAAGGTGCTACACTCTCTGTACAAGAGGGTGGTAACCACCGCTTTGAAAACCTGATCAACTACTTGGCACAGATCAAAGGATTTAGAGACCATGGAAACAAGTATTGATTTAAATGTAACACAATCATTAGATGTAGTACAGCCAACCATTAATTATGAGATACTGGGGCTTACACTGTATCTGCCTGATGTAGCGAATCTTAACTGGTTCGCAGTGGCATATAGTGTGGGCATACTTTTAATCAACTTTGGACTCTACATCTTTGCTCCGAGGATCATTAAGTTTTTTAACTCAGGTAAAGAGAACAAGTTTCAACTCACGATCCTGCGTTCAGTCAACATGCTTTTTATTGTGTTAAGTATCATAGATTACATCATCTCCTTTGTGACTGATGCCTATAGCAACTACTTTAGCGGGGTCGCCTATACACTGCTTGTGATCTATGTCTCCTCGTTTATCTACAATGTACTCTCTCTACTCTCACGAAAAAAATTCGGTAGAGAAAAAGAGATCGATGGTACAGCACTGTATATAGATACCTATAATAGCCGCTTGGTGGATATCTTGGCAATGGTTGTGATTATATTCATAGCGATCTATATGGTTATTAATGCCTGGGGTATGACCTCAATGCTTGAGACAACAGGTCTATTGGGTCTGATTGTTGCTTTTATGGCTCTGACAAACAGTATCTGGGCACCTGATCCTTACTACTGTATGGTGATACTCAGTTCTGACATGCTTGAAGATGGTGATGTTGTTCATATAGAGGGGATGGAAGATACCTATATCATCTCGCGTGTCACCTTTATCTATACGCTGCTTTACAATACGCGAACAAATCATCGAACGCTTGTTCGTAACTCTAAACTTATCGAACTCCATATCGATAACCTTACAAAGAAAGCCTCTACAGATGGTCTCAGACACTCCTTGACGTTTAAGATAGGTTATCCGGAAGTGGGTGGCACATTAGATATGCGTACACAAAAACCGGACTCTGTACATAAGTTTTTAAAAGATGTTGACCTGATGTTTGCAAAGGTAGCTGAGAGGGCCAAAGAGGATGATGTAGTCAAGGTTAACCCAAATATAGAGTTAGAGTGGATGATGACCAATACGGGTGATTATGCGCTTGAGTTTACACTGGTCTATTTCCTCGACAATCTACCAAAGACAAAGCTCACTCGAAAAATACGAAAGCATATTGTTGGAACAAGAAACCGTTTGGTCAAACTAAGTTATGAGGCCTCTGTTGAGCATGGAATATCTTTGGCGACACCAGACCTGATCACGATAGAAAAGTGATCTTTATATTTATGGTAGTGACGAATTATGCAGGTAATTACAAAACTGACAGATAAGATCACTGCCAAAGTAGGTGATATAACGCAAGAGAAGGTCTGTGCCATTGTCAATGCAGCTAACAGCTCCTTATTGGGTGGCGGCGGTGTTGATGGAGCAATTCATCGTGCCGGCGGCAGCGCTTTACTAGAAGCCTGTAAAGAGATCCGTAACACTCCTTATCCATATGGACTGCCGACAGGTGAAGCAGTTAGTACTACTGCCGGAAAACTACCGGCAGAGTATGTTATTCATACGGTTGGTCCTATCTATGGAAACTGTGGTAATGCATGTGAAGCCCTACTGAAAAATTGCTATATAAACAGTATCAAAGAGGCTGTTGTACTGGGGTGTAAGAACATCGTCTTTCCTGCTATCTCAACAGGAATATATGGCTATCCAAAAGACGAGGCGGCAAGAATTGCCTACAGTGCGGTTCAAAAGATGTTAAACGAGTATGATATTCAAGTGACGTTTATCTTTCACTCTGCGAATAGTTATGAGGCATTTATAGCGTCTATTTAAAGAGGGATGAAGTGACCGTAAATCCTGCTCCAGCCATCAATACAGTACCAAAGACATTCATTGCCATGTTGGCTGCCGCAAGCAGATAACTTCCCCCCTGTAGTAGGAAAAAGCTCTCCATAGCAAAGGTGGAGTAGGTCGTCAGCGCACCAAGTACCCCTGTCGTGAGAAAAGACTTCATCTCTACAGACAAGAGGGAGTCTTGGGTTGTGTTGGCAAAGACCGCAAAGAGAATACCGATAAGAAGTGAACCGACAAGGTTGACACTGAGTGTCCCAAACGGGAGTGTGTGGGGGATGTTGCTGTTAACCACACCGTTAAGGTAAGCGCGCAGCACAGCGCCGATAAATCCACCTAACCCAATAGCAAGAAAGGTGTAGAAACTCATCTAGTTGGCATCCAGCTTTGCCACATACTCATCATAGGTATCTTGCATGGTGACCTGAAGATCCGTAAGCCACTCTTTGTTCTCTTTAGAAGCGATAAAAGAGTCAAGGTAGACCACTGTGATCTGGCCCGTCTGTCCGCTTCTGTTCTTAAGATCAAAGTAGCGTGAAGTGTTGATAAGTACGACTGGCTGGACACAAAGTTCAAATTTGTCAGCGACCATCTTGGCCCCGGGTTTGAAGTCACGCATTTTTGGTCCGCTTGAGCGTGTTCCCTCGGGGAACATTACGACACAGCGGCCTTGGTCAAGACGTTTTTTTGTCTCTCTGACTAGTGAGACGAGTGCTGCTTTAGAGCCGCGATCAACCGGAATGTCATCTGAAAGGCGAATCGCAAGGCCGAAAAATGGTACACTGAAAAGCTCTTTTTTTGCGACCCAGACCAGGTTGCGCTTGGTCGTACACTCTAAGGCCGAGATATCGATGTCGCTTTGGTGGTTGGCAATAAGCATCTGCGCTTCAGGGTCGATCTTACCGACAGTTTTGACGGGGTTGAACATAAAAGTGTGAATAAAACAAGAGGCGATCTTTGAGCCGTACGGCTTAGGTACAAGTTTCCAAACAAGGATCTTGATACCCAGGCCGGAAAAGATGATCAAAAGGCTGTAAAGCCAATTAATTCTGGCAAATATCGTCTTCACTGACCCATCCAATCTTTTTGTTATGCGTGATCTGTTTGTAACCTTTTACGCTGTTCTTTACTTCAAAGTCACCTTGTGCAGAGAGTACGTCAAATACAGTAGCATTTTCTATGGGCAGAAGGTAGAGAGGAGCATCAGCTTTAACACAGATGTTCTCAGCAGGTGTTGCTTGCATCGCGATATAGATACCCGGAACGACAATAAAAAGAGTGATCCACCATTTGCGATAGACGATCAAGAGTATCAGCGCGATGATGATAACAGCAGCGGCAATAGCGATCTTGATGATGTAGTTTCTGTTTTCTGTCGGTTTAAGATCGCTCTGTGTCGAGACAGAGTCATCGATCACTTCGATAGGGATCTTCACCTTCATAAAACGCTCTTTTTTAAGATCGAAGTAGGTGAACTCCAGTGTTTCAAACTTTTTAGGGATGACCGCATAGTAGGTCATACTTGAGGTCTCAATACCAGTTTTAGTGCTCTCAAAACCCTGCTCGTTTGCACCGTTTAGCTTAAATACTTCGATATTACAGTGTTCTGCTTTAGCATCAAAGGTCAGGATATTGTGTTTGTTGTCATACTTTTTAGCATCGACCGAGGTGACTTTAAAGCTGTCGGCCAGGATACCGGCAAATTTTTGGTCCGGGTTGAGCGTGACACCTTCGATCTTTTCACCTTTGAGTGTCGACTTTTCCGAACCGATAGATGCAGTGATGTCGGGCAGGACGATCGTGCTTGATGTGGCTAAAAAGTCGAAGGTGTCTAAGACATAAGAGCCTTTGTTCTTGCGAGAGGGTGAGTCGTTTTGCAGTTTTGCACCGCGTCCGCCTTTAAAGCTGTATTTGAGCTTTTTATGTTCGCCTGTCGTGGCAAGTGTTTTGAGTGTAATGGAGAAGTAAGCACCGTTAAAAACACGTTCGGGGATGTTCTCTTTATAGGTATCGTCATGATACGAAAGGTAGATCACTTTCTGTTGTGCCTGCAGTGATGCCGGTGCTGTGAAAGCGGTTAGGAACAGGGCAAGAACAAGCAGTAATCGTTTCAAAACTACATCAGCCCTTCAAGCATCTTGATGCCGTCAGAAGAGCCGAGAACATCTTCCATAGCACGTTCGGGGTGAGGCATAAGACCAAAGACGTTCTTCTCTTTGTTGCAGATGCCTGCAATAGAGTCTATTGAACCGTTAGGGTTTGAGATATTGCCGTCTTTGTCACAGTAGTGCAGAAGGACCTGATCATTGGCATAAAGCTCTTTTAGACCGGCTTCATCGATGAAAAAGTTTCCGTCATGGTGAGCGATAGGGATGTTGACAACATCGCTGTTGTCAAATTTGCTCAAAAAGTCATTGCTGCTGTTCGCCACTTTCAGGTTGTGGTGTTTAGAGATAAAGTGCAGGTGCTCGTTGCGTTTTAGCGCGCCCGGAAGCATATGTGTCTCTGTCAAGACCTGGAAACCGTTACAGATACCAAGTACATTTTTACCAGAATCTGCGTACGCTTTAACGGCTTTCATGATCGGTGATTTGGAAGCGATAGCACCTGAACGAAGGTAGTCGCCGTAAGAGAAACCGCCGGCAATGACCACAAGGTCGATGTCATCAGCGATAGTTGTCTCCTGGTGCCAAAGGATAGCTGTCTCAGCACCTAGCTTTTCAAAAGCGTACTGAGTGTCATATTCGCAGTTGGTCCCCGGAAACTGAACAATACCTACTTTCATTATTTTACGATCTCAATCGCGTAATCTTCAATAACAGTGTTTGCAAGAAGATCTTCACACATCTGTGTTACCTCTTCCAGTGCTTTGGCTTCGTCATTTTGGCTCAGTTTCATAACGACCTGACGACCAACACGAACATCTTCTACATCTTCAAAATGAAGAGAGTCAAGTGCGTGGTGGACCGCTTTACCCTGAGAGTCAAGTACACCGTTTTTTAGTGAGATATTAATAATTGCAGTCATTGTTTTCCTTATTTGTTCAAAATTCTGTTAAATACTTCTTCGTACGCCAGTGTGAGTCCGCCGAGTCCTTGAAAGAAACGGTCTTTGTTGTTATCCTTTGACTATGATGAGGGCTTTCATGATGTCAGTCCCCTCTTTGAGTTGAATGTCTTTAGTCAGCTGCTCTTCAGTGATGATGTTTTTGTCATCTTCTTCTTTATCGTCTTTTTTCTTCTTTTTGCCGTCCACTTTTTCAAGTTCACCTTGAAGGTGCTTTTTAAGATCGGCCTCTTTAAGTGCGAATGCACTCTCTTTTGTCTCTACCGTTCCAGCCAGGACTTTGATGTCCGGTGTAACACCGACTGCCTGAATAGTCCGTCCGCTTGGCAGGTAGTAACGCGCAACGGTAAGCTTAATAGCATCTGTTGCCGTGACCGGCAAGATGACCTGTACTGAACCTTTACCGAATGTTTTTGTTCCAACAATAACCGCACGTTTATGATCTTGAAGTGCACCGGCAACGATCTCAGAGGCCGAAGCGCTGCCGCCGTTGACAAGGACGATAAGAGGTGCTTTTGCCAATGTCGTTGAAGCTTTGGCACTGTAGGTCTCGTTTTCACGCGTATCACGCCCTTTTTGAGAGACAACGACTCCTTCATCGACAAAGAGGTCGACAAGCCCTACGGATTGGTCCAGCAGGCCGCCCGGATTGTTACGCAGGTCTAAGATGATCCCTTTGGTCGTTGCTTGATGCTGCTTGATCGCTTTAGAGACACCCTCGACCACTTTTTTGTCAAAACTGGTAACACGGACATAGAGAATGTTCTCCCCGATAGTCTTGGCATAAACAGATTCGATCTTGATGATGTCGCGTATGATATGGATGTCAATAGGTTTTCGTTCACCTTCACGAACGATTGTCAAGTCGATAGGGTCGCCTTTTTTGCCGCGCATAATGCTTACGGCTTCGTCGAGTCCCATACCCAGTGTTGATTTGTCGTCGATCTTCAAGATGATGTCACCGGCTTCCATGCCCGCTTGGTCGGCAGGTGTGCCTTCGATCGGTGCGATAACCGTCAATGCACCGTCTTTCATGCCGACAGTGATACCCAGTCCGCCGAACTCACCGTTCGTCTGGACCTTCAGGCTCTCAAAGCTTTTAGAGTCAAGGTAGTTGGAGTGGGCGTCAAGGTTGGTCATCATCCCTTTAAGAGATTTGTCCATCAGCTCTTCGATAGTGAGACTGTCGACATTGTATTTTTCGACAATGCTGAGTACTTTTGTGAATTTAGCCAGTGCCTGAAGACGGGACGCTTCGACGGTCGGCTGATCACCGGACGCTGCTGCCGTATCGTCTTTGGCAAAAAGTGTTGTGTTGAAGATGAGACTTGCCGCTATAACAGCGCTTAAGGCACCCAGAAACATAAATTTTTTGTTTTTCATAATAACCATTCTTGCTTGTAATTTTAAAGGTGATATTATAGTTAAATGTTGGTTAATTAACAATTTGCTTATTCGCATCAAAGTTATAAGTATCGTTATTCTCGTAAAGGGATGATTCAATAAGCTTCTTTAGATGTTTTTATCTTTAGTTTGTTATTAACCTTTTTCGACGACACTCTTTCCTTTTTTCTCCGCAAAAAAACGAAACCAAAAAGTTTACGCTGTCCCTGTTTGAACAGACTTCCAGCACAGGCTACTTGAGCCGTAACAGTGTAAAGGACAATTGATCAACTGCTTTAGATATTGAATGATAACGTCTCAACAACAGCGTCTCTCTTTTTTTCTCGAAAACTATTTCTCTGACGCGACAGAGAAAACAAGTTCGAGCTATCGCGATTTAAGTGAAGAGGGAATATGTGTTCAAAATAAAAGTCAATAATATGTAAAATCTAAATTATATTAGCATTGTTGATAAGAAATTAGGTAGAAAATAATTACCAAGTCTTAGTCACCTGCTGTCAACTATACTTGACAAACACACACTCAAGTTGCTATAATATTTCATATTGAGAATTTAAAGGAATAAACTTTATGAATACTATTTTTGAAAAACTTACTCACCAGATGACAGAGGCAGTAGAGTCAGCGCTTTCGCTGGCACTGCACAATAAAAACATGGAAGTCGAACCGGTGCATTTTTTCTGGGCACTGCTTACCAACAGCAACTCGGTGTTAAACCAGGCCTTTAACAAGATGAACGTTGATAAAACAGCGATAGAGCTGGATGTCAAGTCTATTGCCGACAAGCTCCCAAAGTCATCATCGGTCTCAAAAGAGAACATCCGTATCTCCCGTAATCTTGTTCAGGCACTCGAGCGCGGTGTCGGTGAGATGACCAAGACGGGGGACAGTTTTTTAGCAGTCGACACTTTTATTCTGGCCAACATGAAAGAGGAACTTTTCAAAAACATCTTATCAAAATACGTTGATATGTTGGAGCTGAGCAAGACTTTCGAAGCGATGCGCGGCGGCCAGAAGATCGAGTCGCAGACAGCCGATGAGAACCTTGAGAGCCTTGACAAATACGGCATTGACCTGACGGCTGAAGCGGGTGAGGGCAAACTTGCACCGGTTATCGGACGCGACGAAGAGATCAACCGTATGATGCAGATCCTTATCCGAAAGACTAAAAACAACCCTATCCTCTTGGGTGAGCCTGGTGTCGGTAAGACAGCGTTGGCGGAAGGGCTTGCACAGCGCATTTATAACAAAGAGGTGCCTTTAAGCCTACAGAACAAGCGTCTTGTGGCACTTGACATGTCGGCATTGATCGCCGGTGCAAAGTACCGTGGTGAGTTTGAAGACCGTTTGAAAGCGGTTATCGAAGAGGTTAAAAAGAGCGGCAACATCATCCTCTTTATTGATGAGATCCATACTATTGTAGGAGCCGGAGCTGCCGAGGGCGGTATGGATGCAGCTAACATCCTGAAACCGGCACTTGCCCGTGGTGAACTTCACACTATCGGTGCGACAACGCTTAAAGAGTATCGCAAATTTTTTGAGAAAGACACGGCCTTGCAGCGTCGTTTCCAGCCGGTCACAGTGGACGAGCCGAGTATCAACCAGTCATTGCAGATACTGCGCGGTATTAAAGAGCGTTTAGAAGCGCACCACAATGTCACCATTACCGATTCGGCACTGATCGCAGCGGCAAAGCTCTCTGAACGTTATATAGGTGACCGTTTCTTGCCGGACAAGGCGATCGACCTTATTGATGAGGCCGCAGCAGAACTGAAAATGCAGATAGAGTCTGAACCTAATGTCCTGGCGGCAGTCAAACGCGAGGTTCAAGAGCTGCATGTCGAGCGTGAAGCCTTGAAGATGGATGAGAGTGCATCGAATGAAAAACGTCTTGCAGAGATCGAAAAAGAGCTGGCAGATGCTGAAGAGAAAAGGCGCGGTCTAGAGACACAGTTCGAGCAGGAAAAAGAGGTCTTTGACACTATTGCCAAGATCAAACATGATGTCGAAGCAAAACGCCGCGAAGCCGAACTGGCTAAAAACAGCGGTGACTTCGAGAAAGCAGCGGCTATTGAGTATGGTGACATCCCTAAGTTAAACGAAGAGGAAGCGGCGCTTCAAGAGAAGTGGAAAGTGATGCAAAAAGAGGGTGTTCTTCTTAAAAACAGCGTCGATGAAGACTCTATTGCGGGGATCGTAAGTCGTTGGACAGGGATTCCGGTTAACAAGATGCTTCAGAGCGAGAAAGAGAAAGTCCTCCACATCAAAGAGGAGTTGGACAGAGATGTCATCGGTCAGGAGAAAGCGACCTTTGCTGTCTCTCGCGCTATTAAACGCAACAAAGCAGGCCTCTCAGACAAAGACCGTCCTATCGGTTCGTTTATGTTCCTCGGCCCGACCGGAGTAGGTAAGACACAGACGGCGAAGACCCTGGCAAAGTTTCTGTTTGACTCGCAGGAGTCATTGATCCGTTTTGACATGAGTGAGTACATGGAGAAACATGCCGTATCACGTTTAGTCGGTGCACCTCCGGGGTATGTCGGTTATGACGAGGGCGGTCAATTGACTGAAGCCGTTCGCCGTAAACCTTACAGTGTCCTATTGTTTGACGAGGTAGAAAAAGCGCATCCGGATGTCTTTAACATGTTATTGCAGGTTCTGGATGACGGGCGTTTGACAGACAACAAAGGGGTGACGGTTGACTTTACCAACACCATTATCATCCTGACTTCAAATATTGCCAGTGACAAGATCATGACAATGCAGGGCGACCCTGACCTCGACAATGTTGTGATGGGTGAATTGAAAAGCAAGTTCAAGCCGGAATTCTTGAACCGTTTGGATGATATTGTTATCTTTAACCCGCTGGGTGCGAATGAGATCCTCGGTATTGTCGATATCTTCTTCCAGGAGATCGCGAACAAGGTCAAAGAACGTGACATTACCTTGACACTGAGCAGTGCAGCCAAGCAGTTGGTCGCCAATGTCGGGTTTGACCCGGTCTATGGTGCGCGTCCGCTTAAACGGGCTCTTTACGAGATCGTTGAAGACCGCTTGGCTGACCTGATCTTAGGCGGTGAAGTGGACGAGGGCAATACGGTCGCTTTTGATGCCCGGGGTGATGAGATCAGCGTCAATATAAGCTAAAAGAATGAGGGGATTGCCCTCAATTCACTTTTTAAAAGTATAATGACCGTATGAAAAAAATCGTATCAACTCTTATCTTTCTGAGCATCTCTCTTTATGCCTGTACGGGTGACTGCCTTACCTGTCATCCTGCTCTGAAACCTACTATCTTGACAGACACCCGTCACAAACCGATGCTGACCTGTATTAACTGTCACAGTGCCACGCCCAGCTCCATGGCGGAGTGCGGCAATGACTGTTTTGCCTGCCACCCGATGGAGAAGATCAATAACGGTGTCAAAGAACATGAGGTCATTCAGGGGTGTAAAGACTGTCATGTCAAGATGAAAAAAGAGCTGTTGGACATCACAAACTCGCGTGACCAGTCAAAGATCGATGAACCGCTTAGAGACTTTCTTTTAGAATAAAATACTCCTCTAATCGATCTTTACGCTGTTAAGAATCATAACTACAGACAAATAAATTTTCTATTGAATAGTAGTTGCCTGCTTATAAATATTTGATGTGATCTGCACTGAATCGTCACAAAGAAAGTAAATAATGGTAATTTAAGAGAAAACCCCAAAAACTTAACCCCTCTTTAAGTAAGAATTTCATATTATTGCGAGCTAAAAATTATTTAAGGATATGACTTATGAAAAGAACATACCAACCCCATAGTACACCACGTAAGCGTACTCACGGTTTCCGCGCTCGTATGGCAACTAAAAACGGTCGTCGCGTACTTAACCGTCGTCGTGCAAAAGGTAGAA
Organism: Campylobacterota bacterium; assembly: GCA_039714575.1. GTDB lineage: Bacteria > Campylobacterota > Campylobacteria > Campylobacterales > Sulfurimonadaceae > Sulfonitrofixus. The sequence continues at coordinate 13,720 of JBDLJE010000007.1, forward strand.
AATCTCTAACTGTGTAAGCAGTTTTACGATTCTCAAGAAAAACGGCGAGTTTCAATTCGTCTATAGAAGAGGCAAGAGTCAGCACTCGCGCTCAATTGTTCTCTTTTATCTCCCTCAAAAGGGAGTCAAAAAATATGGCTTTACCGCCAGTAAAAAAGTGGGCAATGCTGTTGTCCGCAGCCGATCGAAACGTCGACTGCGGGCGATCTTTGCAGAGCAGTGCCCCCATCTTAAAGATGGTTCTTACGTCTTGGTCGCAAAAGAGGCTTTGGCCTCGACCACCTATGAACAACTCCAGTTTGACTTTATCAAGACCTTACAACGTGCAGGCAGTATTATAGATGATCAGAAAAGCACTTCTTAAACTCTTAGCGATCTACCAAAAGTTCTTTACGCTTATCGGTTACGGCAGCTGTCGATATTACCCGACCTGTTCTGAGTATGCCAAGTGGCAATTCGAAGAAAACCCGCTCTATATCGCCTTTTACAGATCGGCTCTGCGCATACTTTCTTGCAACCAACTGTTCCCAGGTGGAATAGATTATCCGCAAAAGCATTTTTTCTGCGAAAAACCGGTCAATAAAGCAGAAGATTTAACCATAAATTCGATAAAGTATTGGCTCGTTCCGACAAAGAACAAAAAAATTTCTATTATAAAAAATTTCCGATTCAAAGGGTAACCCTTGTTAAACAATATGTCTGCTAATCAACGTCTTATTTTAGCTGTAGTCCTCTCATTTCTGTTTTTTGTAGCTTATACCGCTATTTTCCCGCCTAAAGAGGTTCGTCCAGAAGCCAATGCAACTACACAGACACAGAGTGCTGCTGTCCAAACACCGGCAACGCCGTCAATGCCGAGCGCCAACCTCGATCACACTGTCGCAGTTGATGAACAGCTGCCGTCATCAGACTCCAGCAACCTGGTACGCATCGAATCTGAAGATTTCAGTATGACGATCGACACACTTGGCCGTATCGCCTCTAAAGTCCTTAAGGCTGAGAAGTACAACGACAACGACAACGTCCACTCTGAGATGATCGCGCAAGTGGGTACTAAACCGCTTCATATCCGTTTTGCTGATGCAGACATGTACAAAGAGTCACTTCGTACACCATACACAACAAGCGTGCGTGAAGCAACGCTTGAAGAGGGTGGCACAGTTATTGTTACAATGCAGCAGAAACTGACGAATCAGACGGTCACTAAAAAGCTGACGATCTATGCGGATGGTCACTATGATGCTAACATCGTGCTTTCAAATGACACGCGCTACTTTGTCTACTTAGGTCAGCATGTCTCTCGTGAAGGTCAGATGATGATGGCTGTACACGGTGCAATGATATATCATGCTGATGGAATGACTGATATTATTGAAGATGGTGATGCAGAGGGGCGTAAGACATTTAGCGATGTTCACCTGACATCATCGTTTGACCAATACTTTGCATCGATCATCTACGGGTTAAACCCAAATGTTACTGTTACGGTTGACCGTGACCGTGAAGATAACCCGACTGTATATGTCGACGGTTCTAAAAACTTTACATTTAACGGTTATATTGGACCTAAGGATTATAAAGTCCTGGAATCAATTGACCCGGTACTTGTCAATGCGATCGAGTACGGCTGGTTCACATTTGCGGCAGCACCGCTGTTCAGTGTACTGTTATGGCTGCACGGTATCTTTGGAAACTGGGGTTGGGCGATTATTGCACTGACTATCTTGATCCGTATTATTCTGTTCCCGCTTACCTACAAAGGTATGCTCTCTATGCAGAAGATGAAAGATGTCGCACCTAAGGTCAAAGAGATGCAGGCTAAGTATAAGGGTGACCCGCAACGTATGAATGCTGCGGTGATGGAAGTCTATAAAAAAGAGGGTGCCAACCCGCTTGGCGGATGTCTTCCGCTTCTGCTCCAGATCCCTGTTTTCTTCGCGATCTATCGTGTTCTTCTGAATGCGGTTGAACTGCAAGGGGCTGAGTGGATCTGGTGGATAAATGACCTTTCACGTATGGATCCGTACTTCATCCTGCCGATCTTAATGGGTGCAACGATGTACTACCAGCAGCATATCACGCCGAACAACTTTACAGACCCTATGCAGGAGAAGATCTTTAAGTACCTTCCGGTCATCTTTACGTTCTTCTTTATCACATTCCCGTCGGGTCTGGTACTGTACTGGTTTGTGAACAACATCTTCTCTATTGTACAGCAGTTCATCGTTAACAAGCAGTTTGCTACGATGAAAGCTCTGAAAGCTGCAAACTCTTCCAAAGCAGAAGGTAAGGAATAATGCTTAAGATCGAATCGAAAACTCTTGAGATCGCTTATTCAGAAGCAGCTCAAAAGTTGGAGTGCTCTGTAACAGAACTTCAAGTCGAGATCGTTCAACACCCTTCCAAAGGGCTTTTAGGGCTGTTTGCAAAAAGTGCGATCATTGTTGCCCTGCGAAAAAACAACCTTGAAGACAACGCTGAACCTGTCGCAGAAAAAGCAGTGGAGCCTAAGCCGGAACCGGTGTCAGAAGCAGAGAACGCCGTTGAAGAAGCGGCTGAAAAGATCGATGATCCAGCCTCTTATGAGTCCGACATTCCGCAGCAGCGTACACTCAATGACACGATCCTGCCAACCTCTTTTGTAACAGACCAGGATGATGAGGATGAGCAGAATGACTATATCGAAGATGCCATTGAGGGGATGTTCGATGATGAGGAAGAAGAGGCCTTTGATGATGTTGAAGCAATCGCTGCCGAAGTAAAAACACAGATCAACACACTCTTTTCCAAGATCTGTTTTGAGTTGAATGAGATCGACGTCACTGTTTATGATGAAAACACTTTGATGTTGGATTTCAACGGGAATGATGCAGCCCTGCTGATCGGTAAAGAGGGGTATCGCTATAAAGCGCTCTCATACATGATCTTCAACTGGATCAATGCCAAGTACGGTCTGCAGCTGCGTCTTGAGATCGCTGAATTTTTGAAAAACCAGGAAGAGTCGATCACCCGTTATCTGGTAGGTGTTTGCGAGTCGATCGAGCGTGACGGCCGTGCTCAGACCAAGATACTGGACGGTGTTTTGGTGCAGATCGCGCTGAAACAGCTTCGTGATCAGTATCCTGATAAGTATGTGGCTATTCGCTCGACGCGTGACGGTGCAAAGTTCATCATAGTAAACGGCTACAACAGCTATTAAAAGTTCCAGCTTCGGCGCAATTTGCACCGGAGCTCACCTCTCAACGTACCGATGTACGTCTTCGGGTTCACGTCCGGCACAACTTACACCAAACCTGAAATTTTAATCCATTGATAACTTATGATGAGCTTCGCGCCATCTTTTCTATTTCCTATTTAGCTATAATTTCATCACTATATATATTGGAACATCTATGAACGCTACTATTACTGCTATTGCCACAGCCTATGGAGTTGGCTCTATTGCCATTATCCGTTTGAGCGGTGACAATGCACTCTCTATTGCCAAGACACTGACGAAACGAGACTCTTTTACTATTCGTTATGCCCACTTGACAACGCTCTATAATGCCAATGATGAATTGATCGATGAGGCTGTCTCTATCTATTTTGAAGGGCCTAAAAGTTTTACGGGAGAAGATGTTGTTGAGTTCCAGTGCCATGGCGGGGTTGTGGTGGCGCAGGAGATCCTGCAGGCGACATTAGATGCCGGTGCAAGACTGGCTGAGCCGGGTGAGTACTCTAAACGTGCCTTTATGAATGGGCGTATCGACTTGACGGAAGCAGAGGCGATTGCGCAGCTTATCGAAGCAAAAAGTGAAGACGCAGCCAAGATCCTGGCGAAGCAGATGAAGGGTTCATTGCGCGAGTATGTTGAAGAGGTGCGAGACCAGCTTCTGCATGCTCTGGCTTACTCTGAAGTGACCATCGATTATGCTGAAGAGGATCTTCCTCAGGACCTTATAGAGCAGATCCAGGCACGTTTGAGTGACATCTCTGTCAACCTGAAACGAACACTTCAGGCAAGTGAGAGCCGTCAAGGGTTGATGCAGGGCTTTAAGGTCTCATTGATCGGTAAGCCCAATGTCGGGAAAAGTTCACTTCTAAACGCTCTGCTGAACTATAACCGTGCGATCGTCAGTGAGATCGCCGGTACTACGCGTGACACGATTGAAGAGCAGGTGAAGATAGGTTCACACATGATCCGTATTGTCGATACGGCGGGTATTCGCGAAGCGGGTGATGAGATAGAGCGTATCGGGATCGAACGCTCTATTGAAGCGGTAGAAGAGAGTGATATTGTTATTGCTATCTTTGACGGAAGTCGAGTGCTTGATGAGGAAGACAGAAAGATTATTGAACTGATGAATGCACACAAGGGTGACAGAGAGTTTATCTGTGTGGTCAACAAGCAGGATCTTGAACAGAAGTTAGACAGAACTGTTTTTAAAGAGTTCTCACCAATGGATATCAGTGCAAAAGAGAATGATACACGGTTGATAGAGAGTCTTAAAACGATTATGGACAGACAGAATGTCTCAGATGAGGTCATGTTGATATCGTCTCGTCAGATCGAAGCGGTTAAAAACACCCTGACTGAGATCGGTGAAGCGATCGAACCGCTTGGCGACCAGGACCTTGAGATATTCTCTTTTCATATGAACCGGGCTATTCATACGATGGCTTCGATCACCAGACCTTTTGACAATGAAGAGATGTTGGACAAGATGTTCGGCTCGTTCTGTTTAGGAAAATAAGTTGAAGGTCATAGCAATTGATTTAGGTCTGAAACGTATAGGCCTCGCCTACAGTGGCGGGCAGGGAATAGTTACACCTCTTGAAGCCGTTGAACGTAAAAACCGTAATCAGGCTTCTGCGGCTGTTAAAAAAGTGATCGCTGAGTGGGAAGCTGATGCGGTTGTTGTCGGTATCCCGATGGGAGGCAGCTCTGAAGAGGAGATGCGCCGACGTGTCGCCCACTTTATGAACCTGGTCGATTTTGATGGGCCTGTACATCATCAAGATGAGGCGGGCAGCTCTATAGAGGCTGAGGATATGATAAAGGGTAAGGTAAAGTATAAACGAGACGGTCGTGTGGACTCGATAGCCGCTAAGATTATTTTAGAGAGATGGCTGAGAGCCAACCCTGAAAAGTAGGGTTAGAAAGATTAAAGTGCCTTGAAGAACTTGGCAGCTTCTTCTTCATCATCCGTTAGGTTATCCGCAGCAAAGTCTGGGTCGTTGGCAAGTTTCTCTTTGACAAGAGCCTGACAGAAGTCAAAGTGGACTTTTTTAGCCTCTTCGATATCGTGGATCATACCAAGACCGCTAAACTGGTAAGGTTCCTCTTGTTCTACACAAAGAATGATCCCTTCGACCTTACTTTCAAGCTCATCGACCATATCACGGTAATCGATGTTAAACTCATCACCGTGCCAACCTATGTTCTCCATCTCTTTGGTAGCAAACTCTGCAATACCGTCTGCTGTTGTGTCATCATACTCTGAGTTCGGTGTATTGATGGCTATAAGTTCTTGCCAGTTACCGCCGGCTTTGATGAGAACACGCCCCTCATCTTCGACTACTTTATAATTACTGCCCAGTATCTGTGCAATAGTCTGTGGTTTTGGGATAGCCAGTGCAGACGCTTTCGGTGCCTCAGCTGTTCCTTTGAACACTAGAACCTCGCTTTTAGCATATGGAGGTGTAAGAACATAACCTTGATGGTTGATAGCAAACTCTTGATTCGTATTGATCGCTTTATGAAGGTCATCTCTGGCAATGACGATGATCTCTTTAAGCAGGTTAAACTTTTTCATATTATGATCCAAATTATTTGATTGCCTGAATTTTATCATGCTTAAATTAAAAGTGTTACTTAAGTTATGCAAACTAAGCTCCATATAAACTAATCTTTCAATTACTTAGGGTATAATCCGCGAAATTTTCACCTCGAAATAGAGGTATACAAGAAGGACAATTCTATGGCATTAGATGTTTACTATGACAAAGACTGTAATATCGACCTGATCAAAAGCAAAAAAGTTGCAATGATAGGTTTCGGTTCTCAAGGACACGCACACGCAGAAAACCTACGTGATTCTGGTGTAGAAGTTATTGTTGGTCTTCGTAAAGACGGTTCTAGCTGGGCAAAAGCTGAAGCTAAAAACTTTAAAGTTATGACAGTTGCAGACGCTTCTGCAGCTGCTGATGTTATTATGATCCTTCTTCCGGATGAGAACCAGGCTGAGATCTACAACAATGAGATCGCTCCAAACCTGAAAGATGGTGACACTATCGCTTTCGGTCACGGTTTCAACATCCACTACGGTCGTATTACTCCTGCTGCAGGTATCAATGTTACGATGATCGCGCCTAAGGCACCAGGTCATACTGTACGTTCTGAGTTTGTTCGCGGCGGCGGTATCCCTGACCTTATCGCTATCGGCAACAATCCTTCTGGTACAACGAAAGAGCTTGCTCTCTCTTACGCTTCTGCTATCGGTGGCGGACGTACTGCGATCATCCAGACAACATTCAAAGATGAGACTGAGACTGACCTGTTTGGTGAGCAAGCAGTACTTTGTGGCGGTACAGCTGCACTGGTACAAGCTGGTTTCGAAACACTTACTGAAGCGGGTTACGCTCCGGAACTTGCATACTTCGAATGCCTTCATGAGCTAAAGCTTATTGTTGACCTTATGTTCGAGGGCGGTATCGCTGATATGCGTTACTCTATCTCTAACACGGCTGAGTATGGTGACTATGTTTCTGGTAAACGTGTTATCAATGCTGAGTCTAAGCAGGCGATGCGTGACATCCTTACTGAGATCCAGGACGGACGTTTTGCAAAAGACTTCATCCTTGAAGGTCAAGCGGGATACCCACGTATGAACGCTGAGCGTAACAATGACCAAGAGCTTCTTATCACTAAGACTGGTAACAGTCTTCGTGAGATGATGCCATGGATCTCTGCTAATAAGATCGTCGACACTTCTAAAAACTAAACCATCCATATAAAACTTTACTCATTTAAATATGCCCCCGGCATATTTAAACTGAGATATCGTCTCTGCGTTCGTCATGCCCACTAGGGCAATTCCTCACTTGTTCCTTGCAATTACACCACTCTTTTAGTTTTTACCAAACAATTAAACCATCCATATATTACTGCTATCACTTTGAGGAGACAGAAAATAGATTGATCTTTGTTGGTTTTAGAAGGTGAAGAGAAAAGGCAGTTTACTCGCCGCTATGAAAATGTTCTTTCTCTTTTCTAAGTTTTTCATTGTGGACAGAGCGCCACCAGAGGTAACGTATGGTGTAGTAGCCGCTTACGGACACGACGGTTGCGGTGAAGAGGGCGCCGATGTACATCGGGACGATGATCTCCATCAGTTTGTCTAGAAAAGCAGCAGAGAACCAGTTCATGGTAAAAAGTTCGATCACAAAGTCCAAGTCCTGAGTGATCGGAGTGAGGGTGATGATGTCGCCAATGAGGAGTTCACTATAGAAGATAAAGGGCATGGTAACTGGGTTGGTGATCCAGACAAGGCTCACACCAAGCGGCACGTTAAAACGCATAAACGGCATCATAAAGATGACCGCTGCCATCTGCAAAGGCATAGGGATCAAAGCGAAAAAAAGCCCAATCAATACTGCTTTGGAGACGGAGTTACGGTTGACACTGAAGTACTCTCTGGGAATATGATACTTTGCGAGGAAGGCATCAAGTTTACCGCTGGAGCTGCGCTTTTTAAAAACTTTTCTAATCATAAGGTTAATTATACTTATCTTTCATCAAACTTATCTAACATTTTGATGAAATTTGTAACAAGATAGTAATACGAGGCAATATGTCATATTAATCCACATCTAACACTAGGTTGTCTAAAATAAACTATCAATAATTGGTGGGGCGCTAAATGGCAGCTAGAAAAACGACTTCTAAAAAACCGGCGAAAAAAACAAGAACAAAGAAACGGTTTAACCTGGAAAGATTTCTACACTATTTTTATTGGGTTTTGGCAATAGTCTCTGTTCTTGCAGCCGCTGGTGTTGTCGGTTTTTATGCCGGATACAACCAGGCAAAAGAAGAGAGTGCCTGTGTTATTGACAAACAGAGCAAACAGATAGAAAAACAGGTTAAAAAGACCCGGCACCTTCAACAGAAGATCAAGCAATTTTCAAACAAAACAGCGAAGCACGAGTACGGAAACAGTGCTAAACCGCCGAATCATATTGAAAAAAAGATAGAGAAGGTCAAAGGTAAAAAAGGGAAGCTGGCCATTATCTTTGATGATGTTGCATTCTCCGGTGACGTCAGACGTATAAATGCCTTGGACATACCGGTCACAATGTCGTTTTTACCGCCAACCGAGCGTCATCCCAACTCTGCAAAATTAGCGGTAAAAGAGCCGTACTACATGGTGCACCTGCCGATGGAGGCGATGAACTTCAACTCGCCTGAGAAGTCGACACTTTTGACAAGTGACACCAAAGAGAAGATCGTGGAGCGTATTCAGAAGATAAAAAAGCAGTTTCCTAAAGTACAATATATTAATAACCATACAGGCAGCAAGTTCACTTCGGATGCAGAGGCGATGAACAAACTCATGTTTGCGCTGCGTCTTGAGAATATCGGTTTTATCGACTCCCGTACGACGGCTGAAAGCAAGGCTGAGAAAGTGATGAAACGTTACAAGATGCCGTATCAGACACGTGACATCTTTTTAGATCATGATGATGATGTTGAGTCGATCAAGAAACAGATCAAAAAAGCGATCCGTATCGCTAACAAATATGGCACGTGTATTGCTCTGTGTCATCCGCACAAAGCAACGCTACAGGCGCTTAAAGAGTCAACACAGCTGTTTGATGCTGTTGAACTAGTTCGCATAGACAACTTGAGATAACAATGGAACAGACTCTTTCTCGAGAGAACTTTCAGCACTTTTCAGAGATGAAAAAAGAGCCGAAAGAGATCTTTTTTCGTGGTAATGAAGAGCTGCTGAGCAGGCCGAAAGTAAGTATAGTGGGAACACGAAAACCGACCCAGTATACTAAACAGATGACGGCAGACCTGGCGCATAGACTTGCCAATGTAGGTGTTGCCATTGTCAGCGGCGGTGCCATGGGTGTGGATGGTCAAGCGCATTTTGGTGCCGGGTATGCCAACACCATCGCCGTTATGCCGTGCGGTCTCGACATAAGGTACCCGATGACGAACCGCGACCTTTTTGAACAGATTGAAAAGGAAGGTCTGCTTCTCAGTATGTATGAAGAGGGTACCTTGGCGGCTAACTGGACGTTTGTCACACGCAATGAGATGGTCGTAGCTCTAGGCGACGTCTTGATCGTCTCGGAGGCACTGCGTAACAGCGGTTCGATGCGAAGTGTGGAGTATGCTCAAAAGATGGGTAAAAAGATCTATACCTTTCCACATCGAAGCGGTGAAAGCGATGGTACTATGGACCTTGTTAAAGCGGGTGAAGCCGAGATCATTTATGACATAGATGCCTTTGTTTCCCAGTATGGTCAGAGTAAAGCGATCGAAGACGATGAGTTTTTGAAGTTCTGCCAGAGAGTACCGAGTTATGAAGAGGCGCTGAAACTTTTTGGCGAACAGGTCTCTGTTTATGAATTAGAGGGAAAGATCATAGTAAAAGATGGACGTATCGGACTAAGCTAGAGACTTTAGAGTATGAGCATGGCATCGCCATACGAGTAGAAACGGTACTTCTCTTTGATCGCTTCGCGGTAGAGTTCATGGGTCTTTTCTACACCGACAAAAGAGGCCACGAGCATAAGCAGAGTTGACTGCGGCAGGTGGAAGTTCGTTAATAGATGGTCGACACGCAAAGGCTTGTTCCCCGGGTGTAAAAAGAGGTTGGCCTCACCTGAAAGCTGCTCCGGGTGTCGGGCATGGAACTCTATGGTACGTGTGGATGTCGTACCTACACAGAGCAGTGGTATATCACTGTCAAAAAGCATTTTTGCCTTCTCAGAGATGTTGTAGTACTCCGAGTGCATAGGATGGTCGGTGATGATCTCGCTGTCAACGGGCTTGAACGTACCGGCTCCAACATGGAGTGTCACCGAAGCGTGAGGGTGCTTGTCACAAATGGCATCGAACTGCTCTGTTGTAAAGTGAAGTGAAGCAGTCGGTGCAGCAACCGCACCCTCATACTTGGCAAAGACACTTTGATAGTCATCTTCATCAATCTTCTCATCTTCACGCTGCATATATGGCGGTAGCGGGATATGGCCTTGTCTGTCGATGATAGGCAAGATCTCTTCGAACCGCAGCTGCGTATTATCTTGGTAAAAAGTGACATCCCGGCTGCCGTCATCATGCAGGGCAGTGACCTTAGCGTTAAAACCATTTTCAAAATAGATAACAGTATCGACTTTGACTTTGCCGCGGACATAGGCGTTGACACAGTAAGCATCTATGGGGCGGTTGATCAGCAGCTCTAGCTTGCCGCCGCTCTCTTTATGGCCGTATAGTCGTGCTTTGATCACTTTGGTGTCGTTGAAGATGATGCCGCACTCTTTGGGTAGAAAAGAGTCCAGCTTGTCAAAACGGGAATGGGTGATGCTGTCAGAGGCACGGTCGTACACCAAGAGCCGTGCATGGTCTCTTGGTTCAACCGGATGTGTAGCGATCAGTTCCGGTGGAAGTGTGAAGTCGTAGCTACTTGTCTTTAGCGGATCTGGCTGCATCGTCATCTTCAATGCCGAGAGCATCTTTTAAAATGGCAACACCATCTTCAGCACTCTCTATATCATCTGTCTCGTCATCATCAGCCGGGTTGACCATTTTAACGAGCAGGATAGAGACACCATAAAGGATGATAAGCGGTCCGGCCATTAGAAGCTGTGTCAGTACATCCGGCGGTGTAAGCAGTGCCGCAACAACAAAGATGATTATCACGGCATATTTGAAAAAACTTTTCATCTGTCTATCATCGACCAGTCCTAAAAGACCTAAGAAGTAGGCAAACACCGGAAGTTCAAAAGCAAGTCCGAAACCAAACATGATCTTGGTGAAAAAGCCGACATAATCTTCGATGTTGATTAGCGGTGTAAACTTGAAACTACCAAAGGTGATCAGAAAGTCAAAACCAAAGGGTGTGACCACATAGTAGGCGAAGGAGACACCGACAGCGAACATGATCGTTCCGCCAAAGACAAAAGGGAGGATCATCTTCTTTTCATTGGCATATAGACCCGGTGCGATAAACATCCAGATCTGTGAAAGAATGACGGGTAGGGCAAGCATGAGTCCAGAGAAAAAAGCGACTTTAAGTGCCACAAAGAAGGCACCACCGACCTGGTTCGTTGTGACCATACCATTAGCAGCGTGCACTGACTTTTTACCGACTTCTATAAGCGCGTCATTAAGGGGTGCGATCATCCACTCCAGTAAAAATTCATGGAAGTAGAACATAATAAAAAAAGCGATAACAATACTGATAGCAGAGATGCCTAAACGTTTTCGCAGCTCAAAGAGGTGGGGTTTCAGATCTTCAAACATTACGCATTCTCACTTGGTTTTGTATCTTTATCATCTGTCGTCTCGACATCCAACTTTTTAGATTTTTTTGCAAAGGTGACCACTTCAGGTTTCTGTGGTGCTGCAGGTGCTGATGGTTCATCAGGTGCATCAGCATCAGCAGAGACCTCTTTTTTCATCTCTAACATGTCGTCTTTAAGACCTTCAACACCCGTTAAGTCTCCCAAATCACTGGTTGCTTCGTTCAGTTGGCGTTTATAGCTGTTCGCCTCTTTTTTGATCTCATCAAGGTGAAGCTCTTCTTCTATAGAACTTTTTGCCGAAGCGACAGTTGTCTTAACTGATTTGAAAAATTTTGCGATCTGTATCATGGTCTCAGGCAGTTTGTCCGGACCTAAAAAGAGGATAGCAATAACACCGATTATCAAGATCTCGGCAAAACCCATTCCAAACATAATTGACCGCCTAAATAATTGTTTTTGCGATTATATCGCTGAAATATTTAAAGGGGGGTGAAATGGCTTATAATACCTATAAATAGTGCTAAATAGTTACTGCTGAATATAAAGTGCCAACTCATCACTGAGAAGATAATCATTATTATAAAAATGACTATTTTTATAGGTGAGTTTATGTTCAGTGACAAGAAGCCGGGCCTTTTTCAACTCATGTTCGGAAAGGATGTTTTCAGGAATACCGACGGTGGAGCGCAGCCCCAAAAAGATCTTTTCGGTCTTGATCGACGCTTCGCTTAGGCTTTCACTTTGAATGTCAAGCGGGTTCTCAATATAGGCCTGGACATCTTGAGTCGGGTAGAAACGGGTCTCTTTTAAAAAACCGACAGCGCCTGAACCGAGTCCTATGTAATCTCTGTATTCCCAGTAACCCAGGTTGTGTTTTGAGCGGTAGCTTCCGAAGTTGGATATTTCATAAGTGGGTAAATGGGCTTTGATACTCTCCAAAAACCACTCGGTCAAGGCCAGCTTCTCGTTTGCAACATCAGGTGTAGAGGCAAAGGGCGTTCCCTCTTCAATGGTCAGGGCATAGGCACTGAGATGATCGATGGGCAGTTTAAATGCCTCTTGAAGGTCATGAGAGAGTAGCTCTTTAGTGTCGCCTTCAACACCGTAGATCAGGTCGAGCGAGAGATGTTTGAACCCAGCTTTTTCTGCGCGGCGGAGTGCTGACACGGCATCATCTGCTCTATGTGCACGTCCCAGTTTTTTGAGCTTTTCATCATTAAAGCTCTGCACACCAAAGCTGATACGGTTAACACCCAGGGCGTGCATTCCCTCCAGCCACTCTGATGTAGCACTGTTGGGGTTGGCCTCAGAAGTTATTTCGGCACCATCTTTAATATAAGGTCGTATCAGCTCAAAAATCGGACGATAAAGTTCCGGCTTCACAGTGGAGGGCGTTCCTCCGCCTATAAAGATCGTCTCTATGCTTTTTTTTTCAGCCTTAAAACGTTTTAACTCAAATTCAAGTTGTACGGAAAGTGCCTGCATATAAGTCTCACGAAGATGAAAAAGATCGACATAGGAGTTAAAGCTGCAGTAGTGGCATTTAGAGTCGCAAAAAGGGATGTGTATGTATAAAAGCATGCGCGTAGTTTAATTGGTTTAGGGTTAGTTTTGGATTAGTCTTGGGGTTACCGAAGCGTATTAAAGTTTAAAAGCGCAAACCTCGCTGTTTTGACGCTCTTGTCTGAACAATATTTATCCCATTTTAAATCTTTCGTACTATAATACGCTTAATAATAAAGGCCGTGAAAGTGCCAATAAAAAGATATAAATTATGAGTAATACAAAGAACTATCGTCCGAATGTTGCTGCTGTTATTGTCTCATCTAATTATCCTAATGAGAAAAAAGTCTTTGTGGCTGAGCGCAGTGATATTTCGGGTATGTGGCAGTTCCCGCAAGGGGGAATCGATGCCGGAGAGACGCCTTCAGAAGCGCTTTTCAGAGAGCTGGAAGAGGAGATCGGTACAGCTGAGATCGAAGTGATCGGAGAGCATCTAGAGTGGATCTCTTACGATTTTCCAAAGCATGTAGCTAAAAAGATGCATCCTTTTCATGGTCAGACACAGCGTTATTTTTTAGTACGTATCAAAGATGAGACACTGATAAACCTTGAAACTGAGCATCCTGAGTTTAAAGACCATAAATTTATCGAAGTCAACGCTGTACTGGATATGGTGGCAAAATTCAAAAAACCTGTGTACGAACAGGTCATAGAGCATTTCAAAAAAGAAGGATTACTGTAATGGTAATAGTACAAAAATTCGGTGGTACCAGTGTTGGCGATCTTGATCGCATTCAAAATGTAGCAAATCGTGTTTCCAAAACAGTCAAAGAGGGGCATCAAGTCGTTGTTGTCGTCTCTGCAATGAGCGGTGAGACGAACAAACTGGTTGGATATACAGAGTTTTTCGGTGAAAACCCTGAACGCTCTGAAGTTGACATGGTGCTGAGCTCAGGTGAGCGTGTTACGGCAGCACTGCTCTCTATTGCATTGAACCAGATGGGGCATAGTGCCACATCGATGAGTGGACGACGTGCAGGTATTGTCACTGATACAGTACACACAAAAGCACGTATCGAACGAATTGATCCGGCTCCGATGAAATCGGCTTTAGCAGAAGGCAATATTCTTGTTATTGCCGGTTTTCAGGGTGTTAATGAAGAGGGCCGTGTAACAACACTCGGCCGTGGCGGTTCTGACCTCTCTGCTGTTGCAGTGGCCGGTGCCATTGATGCCGATCTTTGTGAGATATATACAGATGTAGAGGGTATCTACACGACAGACCCGCGCATTGAACCGACAGCTAAAAAACTTGACAAGATCTCATACGATGAGATGCTGGAGTTGGCTTCATTGGGCGCAAAAGTGCTTCAAAACCGTTCTGTCGAGCTGGCAAAAAAACTTAATGTCAGTCTCGTTACCCGTTCAAGCTTCTCTGATGCAGAGGGCACTCTTATTACAAAGGAAGAAAATATCATGGAAAAACCACTAGTAAGCGGTATCGCACTCGACCGTAACCAAGCTCGTATCGCCCTTGGCGGTGTTGTTAACCGTCCCGGAATCGCTTCTGATATCTTCAGTGCATTGGCAGACAACAGTGTTAACATCGATATGATCATCCAGACCTCCGGACATGACGGCTCGACCAACATGGACTTTACCGTGCCGCAGAACGAGCTCAATGATGCAAAAGCTATTGTTGAACAGTTTATTCAAAAAGAGGAGATCACTGATGCGACTTATGATGAAAGTATCTGTAAGGTCTCTATCGTCGGTGTCGGCATGAAGTCACACACCGGTGTTGCGGCTAAGGCCTTCTCGACAATGGCGACAGAGAACATCAACATTCAGATGATCTCAACCTCTGAGATCAAAGTCTCGATGGTGATCGATGAGAAGTATGCGGAACTTGCCGTTCGTTCACTTCATAACGCTTACGAGTTAGATAAGTAGGTCAAACGTGCAGGCATTCATCAAATGGACACTCGACAGCATTCGTGACGAGGGCGCAATGCTCTCATGGCTTGAAGAGTCCCGTTTTGAGTGGACCGCTACCATGGCACAGGCACTAAAACAGATCATTGCCGGTAAAAGTATTGTAATTGTAACCGATGCAGACCGTCAGTGGTTTGGACATTACATCGTTAACACGATCAATAGAACGGCAACGGAGAGACCGATGATCTCGGTTGCGCGCATAGAGAGCCTCTATCCCAACTACAACGGTATTACGACCGACACTCTTGATATGCTTGAAGATATGTTGAGCCTCTCTTACAAAGATGACTATCTCTTTTGGTACATCGGCCGGGGTAATGACAAAGCGGCAGACCTGCCAAAAAACCAGGATAGAAGCTTTTTATGGCTGATGGATGAAGAGTATCAAAATGCGTATACGATGCGATCGTACGACCCGCTTTTAGACATTAAACTGCTTCAGCTCTACCGTCTATTTGACAAGTCGCTGAATGCAGTGCTCTTTGGAGAGGTCAATGTCGAGGAGTAACGGGCTTGGCAGTCACATCATCATCTGCGACAATATCGAAGAGAGAAGTACACTGCTCCAGCAGGAGCTTGCCCCGCATCGTGTTGTCAGTTTTGTACGGGATGATTTTAAGATCGATGACTCCAAGGCAGTGATGGCAGAGGCTTACATTGCCGAAGAGAATGTCAAATATCTTGTTCTGGCCGCTAAGACATTTAATTCCATCTCTCAAAACGCACTGCTAAAGCTCCTGGAAGAGCCCCCTCGCAATATTGAACTTATTGTTATTACAGAGAGCAAGTCGACACTGCTTCCAACCGTACGTTCACGACTGAAGATCATCAAAGAGAAGAGCCCGACAGCACACAGAGAGCTTGACCTAAAGCTGAGTAATCTCAACCTCTCTACCCTTTTTGATTTTGTAAAAGCCCATGACAGACTCTCAAAATATGAGGCTAAAGCCTTGATCGAATCTATTTACCACAGAGCAACCGTTGTTGACGGACTTGCCTTGAGTGAAAGACAGATCAGTACTTTTGAACGCAGTTACCGTCTTATTGAGCTAAACGGCCGTCTGCAGACCATTTTGGCCACACTGTTGATGACATTCCTTCAAAAGGCTAAACGTGGTAATTAAGCAGTTGTCCCTTGACATCAATGTCAGGCAGTACCTCAAAGAGATAGGCGTTGATGCCGGCGGCTTAAATATTATGGGGGCCAAAGCTAAACTCTATATCGTGAGTATCAAGGCCCTTAAATCAGCGGGTGCCAATGTCTTAAAGCAGGATGCACTCTCTATAGGTGCAGAGCTGGCGGTTCCAAAAGGGACGGTCATGGCGACAAAAGAGCATGTCGATTGTATCTTGATAGGGTCAAAAAAACATTTGAAACTGCTGAGCCACAAAGAGCTGACACAGCCCTTTGGTCTTAAAGAGGTCGCTCATCAGCTGCAGATAATCCTTAAAACGGAGAAACCCCGTCACTGTAAAGTGATGGGTGTCATCAATGCCAATGATGACAGCTTCTTTAAAGGAAGCCGCTTTAAAGAGAGTGACGCCTTTAAACAGATAGAAGCGATGATCGCTGACGGTGCTGAGATCATTGACCTCGGTGGCGTCTCTTCGCGTCCGGGCGCACAAGAGGTAAGTGCAGAAGAGGAGCTTGCACGTGTTCAGCCTGTTATTGACCTGTTAGATGGGTCACCGCTGCTTGATAGAGCAAGGTTCAGTATAGACACCTATCAACCGATGGTGGCGCGTTATGCACTTGAGAGAGGCTTTCACATCGTTAATGACATAAGAGGACTTGAGAGTGATGAGCTCTGTGAAGTGGCCGCAGAGTTTGACGCGAGCGTGATCATTATGCATATGCAGGGTCGACCGGAGACGATGCAGTTAAACCCTGAGTATGATGATATCTTGGATGAGATCTATACATTTTTTCAAGAGCGTATTGCCAAAGCACACAAGTACGGCATCAAAGATATTATTTTGGATGTGGGGATCGGTTTTGGAAAGAGTCTCGAAGACAATTTGACGCTGATCACGCATCTGGAACATTTTTTACGTCTTAGAAAGCTGGTCCTTGTCGGCGCCAGCCGTAAATCATTGATCGACAAGATTGATCCGTCAGATGTTTCAGAACGTTTAGGCGGTACTCTTGCTCTTCATCTTGCGGCTGCAAAGAACGGGGCGGGGATACTGCGCGTTCATGACGTTAAAGAGCATGTACAGGCACTAAAAGTGCAGAAAGCCCTGCAGAATATTTAAAAACTCTTATTTAGATGTAAGGAGGAGAGCCTATTTCATATAGGCTTTTATGATCTTCTGTTTCTCAAGCGGACGGTCACCGCCGCTGCGACCGGATGTCGCTATATTGTTTAGCTTGTTGATAACATCTTTTCCTTTGACGACATAACCAAAGATACTGTGGCGGCCGTTTAACCAAGGTGTCGGTGCTGTAGTGATAAAAAACTGGCTTCCATTCGTCCCTGGACCGGCATTGGCCATAGCCAGGATACCGGACGTGTTAAATGTGACATTTTTTGCAAATTCATCTTTGAAGGGTTTGTTCCAAATCGATTGCCCGCCGCGGCCTGTTCCGGTAGGATCACCCCCTTGGATCATAAAGTTCTTGATAATACGGTGGAAGATGAGACCGTTGTAATAACCGCTCTTTATATGGGTCGTAAAGTTCTCAACTGCCAAGGGCGCATAGTCGGGACGAAGTTCGATCTCAACAGTGCCTTGGGTCGTCTCAAGCACGGCAACAGGATGCTCTGTTTTTACTTTATTGGACGTTTTAGAAAGTGTATCATGCAGGTCTGCAAAAGCGAGTGTACTGAGTGTGAAGAGAAGTGTTAAGAGTAACTTCATGGCGGTCTCCGGAAGGTAAATTATAATTAAAACTTAAAAACAAGTTGTTGTTCATCGGTTTAAAATATTATAGCAAAGCTATGCTACAATTGCCGCATAAAATTTAAACTTACGAGATTAAAAGGAATCAATGATGAAAAAATTAACGACAGCACTTTTAGCAACAGCCGTTTTAAGCAGCGGCGTGATGGCGACGGAAGTCGGCTTTTATGCAGGCGGCGGTGCAGCATTTGAAGCAGTGCCGGATAATGCAGGTAACTATAAGAGGGGAATGGCTGCGGTAATTCGCGGCGGTATGACATTTGACGCTCTTTTAGAGAACTTTGCAGCTGAGGTAGAGTTGACGAAATCAGTGATTGACCCTGAGGTGAACCAGTTCAATGGTGTTTTTACATCACAACAAAATTTCGATGTAACAACATTGGCAACCTATGCTGTTTATAGAATTCCTGTAGGTGGAAAATTTTATGTCAAACCGCGTTTTGGGATTATCTTTCCAAACCTGGGCGGTGCTGAATATTGGAATGGCGATAGTATTGTCAACTCGCGTGATGTCACCTTCTCTTCAGGTATAGGCGGCGGGTTCAGTGTGTTGGAATCCTTGGATATCTATATTGACTATACGGTGATCGGTGAAAACATCACGAATTATGGTGCCGGCGTAGAGTACCACTTCTAAAAAGTTCCATCTTCGGCGCAGGTTGCACTGGAGTTCACCACTCGACGTACCGGTGTACGCCTTCGGGATCACTCCAGCACAACCTGCACCAAATATGAAACTTTTTACGATGTGGCATTTAGTGCCACTCTGCATAGAGCTTTAGCTCTTTATCCTATAGAAGAACTTTATAAGATGAAGCTTCGCCATCTTTTGCTCTTCATCTCCACCTATTATATTGCTAGAGTGTTCTTTTTACGCGCGGCTCAAGAGATAAAAATTAAAGTAGGTGAAATTGAGAATGAGTCACTTCACAAGCTCTATATGATCATGACGGCAAAAGGGTATAAGTACCCGGACTATATCTCATCACAAAAAAGATATGCCTTAGAGAGACTTCCTGAGGTTCTTGCAAGAGTAGAGATGCTTAAATAATTGATGGATTGTAATACAGTATAAAGATATAAAGAGAGGTTTGAAATGTTTAAAAGAGGGTGTCACGCATAAGTGCGTGACGAGGGTGACTATTTTCCAGCAGCAACGCGGTCTTTAAGACTTTTACCAGCTTTGAACTTAGGAACCATCTTATCTTGAGTAGTATAAGTTCTATCAGTACCGGGTACTTTACCGCTTTTACCTTTTTGAAGCGTTGCAGCAAAGCTACCGAAACCTACTAGAGAGATATCTTCTTTACCTACTAGTGCTTCTGTTACAGCTTCTGTAAATGCTTTGATTGCAGTTTCTGCTTCAACTTTAGTTTTGTACTCACCGTTTTTTTGAACGAGTTCAACGAATTGTGCTTTATTCATACGAAATGCCCTTTGTTTTCAAGATGTTTGACATCAAATCTTCCCTGTCTCAGGGGGTTCAATGATTCAACTAGGATTACTTTATACTCTATCAGCTTAAAGTTTTCTTCTTTTTATATGATTTGGGTTAAAATCGTGAAAAAGGGCTATTTTTTTTCACAAACCCCGATGTAACGGGCTTTTTTAGGGGGTGGTTTATTTTAAGAAAGTGGGAAAAATCATGAAAGTCATAAGAAGCTCTTATTTTTGATTTAATGTATTTTTAGCAGGTCACTGTAGTCAAATTTAGCGAGATCAAGATAAAACCCACCGTCTTGCTGTAAAATCCTAATATCACTTCCGTAGGCACCGGCAAAGCGCCGTTTGATGATGCGCTTCTCATGTGCTTCCAAACCAATGTTCTTTAGGTATTTTCGGAGAGAGACCTTATGTGATTCCGCCTGTTCAGAGCTTTCTGCCGGTATCTCATTATCTTCTTCGAGGTCGGCATCAACACTGCTGATCTCCTCAGCAGACTCGATCACCCGGGGTTGAGAGAGTTGAAGTTTCGTGTTTATCAGTTCCAGCACTGCTTTGAGCTGTTCATCTTTGCTCTGATAGAGATGTTCAATACGACTGCGTTCGTCTCGAAGCATCTGCTCTTTGTCATCGATGAGTCTGTCGATCTTGGTCTCGAGCTCTTCGACTCTATCTTTAAGATGCTGGTTCTCTTTTTGATAGAGGGCGATGATGGTACCGACAGATGTCTTTTGTTTCGGTTCCGGAGTGCTTGATAACAAGATGTAGACGACGCCGTTATCAATACTGTAGTCTAACTCCCGGTTACGAAGTTTGGTATGGACCGTTGCAACAGGCAGTTCAAAATGATTTGCATATTCGTCTATACTAAGACGCATAGGCTTCCTTTAATTAACACAAAATTTGATCGTAAATATACGTTCATCGATTTTAACATATTTTAAATTATGGTTGTCTCTGTGATGCACTTTGATCTTTAAGGTGCTGATGAATGTGCTCAATGTTCTCATGGTGAGGGTTCTCTACATAATGGCTGTTCAGAAGCTGTTTTAAGCGGTTGTGGTTAAACCGCCAGAAATGTTCATGGTCGAACTTGGGATGCTCTTTCATCTGTTTTAAGATCCCCTCTTCATTGAGTGCCCCATCTCCGATGACATCGTACATCATGTTTTTTAGCTCTTGGGTAGAGACATGGTTTGTATCATCGTCTTCGAGAGGTTTGTTTGGCATAAAAGCATACAATTTCCATCCGCTAAAACCCAGGGCTGTAACAAATGCAGCCATCATCGCTATTTCAACTGTTGTCATTTACCACCTTTTTTGCTAACAAGTTTAACCACTTTTCGCCTTTTCGTTCTTGACGTACGTCATCACTCAGCCAGACCTCCAGCAACTCCAGCGAGTCGATCTCTGTGAAAAGTGCTTTTGTCTTCTCTTCGTTGAGGGGTGTGAAGTGTCGACCCTCTTTGTTGTACTCTTGATTCCCGTATTTAAAAGAGGCATAAAAGACTCCTTCATCTTTGAGTGCTTTTGCGAGATGGCTGAACACTCCCGATAGCTCAGAATATGGAAGGTGCAGCAGTGAGGCTGCGGCCCAGACACCGTCATAGACCTTTATCTCTTCAACCGCATTGAACGTGAGGCATTTTACCTCTTGGCCGATGTAGGTCGCGGCGAGTGCTGCCATCTCTTGTGATGCGTCAAAGGCATTGACATTGTACTGTTTAGACAAAAAGTAGCGGCTGTCACGACCGCTGCCGCAGCCGGCATCCAAAATATGACCGTGAGGAGGAAGCAGAGGCAGGAATTTTTGATAGACCTCCGTCATCTCTTTGCTGCAGGTGTTGTCAAAAAACTCCCGGGCGTTGTCTGCATAGTATTTTAAGGTCGAATTCATAGCGGTATTGTATCAATTTAGGTAGAATATCCTTATGAAAAAAGATGAAGTATTTAACAAGCCGATAGAGAAACAGTTTGAGTTTGATGCGGAGATCGCGGCGGTTTTTGATGACATGCTGCAGCGCTCCGTCCCTTTTTATGCCGAGGCTATGAAACTGACGCAGCGATTTGCAAAGAACTATCTTCCTGAAGGCGGTCTGGTCTACGACTTAGGCTGTTCTACCGCTTCGACACTTCTAGACGTTGAACGCTCCCTGGAGGTCAATGCCAGACTGATCGGTTTAGACAATGCCCCGTCGATGTTGGAACAGGCACGTAAAAAGATCCTCGCCTTTAACTCCAAAGTGGAGGTAGAAGAGGCAGATATTATGGCTTACGGCTATCAGTCCTGCGATGTTGTTATCAGCAACTACACGCTGCAGTTTATCCGTCCTCTGATCCGTGAAGAGTTGATCAAGAAGATCAACAGCGCGTTGAACGAGGGCGGTGCATTTATCTTCAGTGAAAAGGTGGTCAGCAGCGACTCCAAACTCAACAAAGAGTTGATCGACTGTTATTATGACTTTAAAAAAGAGCAGGGCTACACGCAGTATGAGATAGCGCAAAAACGCGAGGCTCTTGAAAATGTCCTGATCCCTTATACCGAGTCAGAAAACATTGAGATGGCCGAGCGCTGCGGTTTTTCACACTGTGAGTGTATCTTCCGCTGGGCGAATTTTGCGACCTTTATAGCGATAAAGTAGAAGAGATATGGCAGAATCTACGGTTATAAAACATTTTAAAAAGCTGTGTGAACTCCCTCACTGCTCATATGAAGCAGCGGCGATGAAAGAGTATCTTGTTGCTGCATGTTCCGCATATGGCTACAAGGTCTCTGTTGATGCAGCAGACAATATCCTGGCTAAAAGCAATGGCGCGAAGGTCACGCTGCAAGCGCACTATGACATGGTCTGTATCGGGGCAGCGTTTCCTCTTCTCTTACAAGAGTCTGAAGGGTGGCTTTCGGCCGATAACTCGACACTGGGTGCCGACAACGGTATGGGGATGGCGATGATGCTCTCATTGATGGAAGAGGGTGCAGCGGTCGATTGTCTCTTTACGGCTGAGGAAGAGGTCGGGTTGATCGGTGCACGGGGTCTGGACCTGGATCTTACAGCACCGTTTTTATTGAACCTGGACTCTGAAGAAGAGGGTATTGTCACTATCGGTTGTGCCGGGGGTGTTGATATTATTGCCACGAAGAGAGTGCAGCGTCAAAAAAAGAGACTGCATCTGTACAAATACCATGTAAGCGGTCTTGCCGGCGGACACTCGGGTGTCGATATTGACAAGGATATCCCAAATGCCATCTCACTGCTTTTTAAAAAACTGTGCGACACTGAGAGCTTCATCGTTGAGGTCAACGGGGGTGAACGCCGTAACTCTATTCCCAAAAAAGCCGATATAGTATTTGGGCTTGAAGAGGAGGAGATGATAGACGGTGCCGCGTACATCGGTCTTCAAGAAGCTGAGGTCATGGGAGAGAGCTGTGCGATCATTGAACTATTGTCAGGCTTTGAGAGCGGTGTACGCGCTTTGAACAGTGAGCTGAATATTGTTGAGACCAGTATCAACCTCGCTTTGATAGAGAGCTCCAGTGACGCTTTGCGTGTGCAGCTAAGCGGTCGTTCTATGGCCAAAGAAGCACTTGTCGCTTTAGAAAAAGAGACATCTGCATATTTTGAAAAAGAGGGGTTCGGTGTTGAAGCAGAAGGGTTTTACTCTCCATGGAGACCTGAGAAGAACGACTTCTCCAATGTAGTCTTGCGCGAAACAGAAAAAGTCTTTGAAAATGCGAGTTACGGTGCCATTCATGCCGGCCTGGAGTGCGGGATCATCAAAGAGAGATATTCAGACATCTTAATGGCTTCTATCGGACCCAATATATTATATCCTCACTCAAACCGTGAAAAAGTCGAGCTTGCGTCAGTCGAACGTGTTTTTGTTTCACTGCAAAATATTGTCAGGGGTCTTCATGAAAGCTAGTCTTATTATTTTTATATTGGCCGCCCATCTTTTTGGTATGGCACTGCCGGAGAACGCCTCTTTTCCCGGCGGGGTCATCGTTCAAGAAGTTGAAAGTAAGGGCCAGCCTGAAGCTTATGCAGGAAAACGTCAACTGATGGTGCTGCCTGCCGGTGAAAAAGATAAATATTTTATAGTTGCAGGGATCAGTCTTAACCAAAAAGTGGGCACCCCTTACAAAATAACCATCAGAGAGGGAAAAAAAGAGCAGTTCCACTCCTTTTACATTGAAGATAAGGCCTATAAAAAGCAGTTCATCACCATGAAAAACAAGCGAAAGGTCTCTCCAAAGCAGCAGGATATGAAACGTATTAAAGATGAATCCGGACGTTCACGTCGTGCTTTGGCACTCTATTCGCCGCAAAAGTTCCAATCTCTCTCTATGCTCAGACCTGTCGATGTCAACATCAGTGACGACTTTGGAAAACGCCGTTACTTCAACAAAAAACCGCGCCGTCCGCACAGCGGTGTCGATATGGCAGCACCTATCGGTACCAAGATCGTCGCACCGCTTGCGGGCAAGATCGTTGAGATAGGCGATTTTTTCTTTAACGGCAATGTCATCTTTATCGATCACGGACTGGGGCTGGTAAGCATGTATTGCCACATGCACAATTTTGATGTCAAAAAAGGTCAGGTCGTCAAAAAAGGCGAGAAGATAGGTGAAGTGGGCGTAACAGGACGTGTGACCGGCCCGCATCTTCACTGGGGTGTCTCCTTAAACGGCGCTATGGTCGACCCGCGTCTCTTTTTTGTAAATCAGAAGTGATAAAGTGCTACACTACGCTTTTAAAAATCAGAGGATAATATGAAAAAAATATTTTTAACACTTATACTGCTTGTTCTGCTTCCGCTTACACTCGATGCAAGACGTAACGGTGAAGGTGTTTTTATCGGTATTGGTTCCGGGGGAACCTACTATAATGACAGCGGGCTTGACACGGCTCTTGGTACAGAGATGAACGATGTCAGCGGTTCATACAAACTTTACGGCGGCTATAAATATAATCATGAGATCACACTGGAAGGCTCGTTTACGGGGTATGGTGTTTACACGATAGAGAACAGTGACGGTACTGCCTTTGAGCGGTTGGAACCAAAATCCGGGGCTGTCTATCTCAATTACGGATCGGATTTTTGGCATAACCAGATCAGACCGTTTGTGATAGCAGGTGCCGGAGTTCTTTGGTTAGACCCTAAAAAAGGCACGGCCTATGATGAAGAGGTGTTTATAAGTCTGCACTATGGTGCCGGACTCCTCTGGACGCCGCGTATGCTTGGAGGAGTGGGTCTTAGAGTTGCTTATGAGGGTGATTGGAGCCGTTTTGAAGTGAATGAGGAGACGGGGCTTAGCGGGAGTTATGACAGTTTCATAGGAACCCTATATCTAGGCCTCCAATACAAATTCTAAACTAAAAGTTCCAGCTTCGGCGCATCTTGCACCGGAGTTCACCACTCAACGCACACTAGTGCGTCATCGGGTTCACATCCGGCACAATCTACACCAAATCTGAAACTTTTATCGGTACAAGGACTTTTTTAGATGAGCTTCGCCATCTTGCTTAACGCTTTGAAGCGTCTATCTTGCCTTAAAACTCTTTTTCGTTTTACAGAACTCCTGCAGAAAACAGTCGCTGTCGCATTTGGGGTTTTGGGCGGTGCAGATGTAGCGTCCGAAGAGTACCATTCCCTGATGCAGGGCGTGCAGGTCTGTTTTGAACTTTTTGACCAAGGTCTCTTCGGTCTTTAGTGCGGTCTCGTCATCGCTGAGACCCAGGCGGTGGGCAACGCGAAAAACGTGGGTGTCTACGGCCATCAGGTTGGCACCGGTGTACTCTATCATCACGACATGGGCTGTTTTTTGGCCTACTCCTGCCAGCGAGACAAGCTCTTTTTCATCAAGCGGGACCTTGCCGTCATAGACTTCGACCAGCCGCTGTGCCATCTTGATAAGGTTTTTCGCTTTGTTGTTAAAAAAGGAGCAGCTGTTGATGATGGCTCTGATGTCGTCAAGTTCTGCATTGGCCAGCGTGACGGCATCCGGGTATCTTTCAAAAAGTTCCGGGGTGAGCAGGTTGACGCGTTTGTCGGTACACTGTGCCGAAAGGGCGACGGCAATGACAAGTTCAAAGGCGTTACTGTATGTCAACTCTGTAACGGCTTCGTCATAACGCTCTATGAAGGCTTCTTTAATGGAGGCGATCTCTTTTTTTGTGGCTTTTCTCATCTCTCTATAACTCTTTGATAGTGCACTGTAAACAATTCTGCTCGGATCACAGAGGTGCATTAATAATTTTTATACATTTTAGCGCATTAAACATTGATGTATTGCCTCTATATCGTTATAACAGGCACTCTTTTAGCATACTTTTAACTCTATTTGCTACAATAATCTGTTAATTAAATAATAAGGTTACCTCTGCACAAGAGTGTCTAGAGCTATCCATATTAACTACAGGAATTTTAATGGGTTTATTTTCATATATGAAGGGTCTTTTTTCTTCACCGGAACCGAAAGTATCGTTGACCGGAACAATGAACGAAGAGGGCTTTGTAAGTAAGGATCTTTTTTACCAGATCCTTGACTTGGACTGTTCAGTCATTCTTTTTTACACAAAAGAGAGCGGCTGGCTAGGTGCCAACAAACTTTTTTTCTCCCTTTTCGATTATGAGAATATCGAAGATTTTAGAAAAAGGCATGAGAGTGTCAGAGAGCTTTTTGAAAGTGAGGCTGAAGAGGTCTTTACCGATGAGGAAGTCAAGTGGCTTGATTACATCAAAGACAACAAGAGCGAAGATGGTTATCATGTTCGCGTAAAAGATAAAAACGGTGTTGAACGCCACATCAAGATAAAGGTACGTGTTTTAAAACAGAGAGGCGTTGACCTCTATCTATTACAGATGGATGACATCTCTGAACTTGAAAATGCACTCTGCAAGGCCCATGAGGTCGAACAGCTTAAGACCAAGTTCCTGGCGAACATCGGACATGAGTTCAGAACACCGATGAACGGGATATTGGGCTTTGTCGAACTTCTGGAGCATACGCATCCTACCGAGAGTCAAAATGAGTATATCCATATGATCCACTCGTCTGCTCGTAACTTGATGACCAACATTGAGAGTCTGCTAGACCTTTCACAGATGGAAGGCGGTCGATTCACGGTCAATGACAGTGAGTTTAATCTCTTTGCCGAGATGGAGGAGATGGCACATCTTTACACTTCAGAGGGGCGGGACAAAGGGATCAGTGTCTCTTTTTACGTGGGTGC
This sequence comes from Campylobacterota bacterium, assembly GCA_039714575.1. GTDB lineage: Bacteria > Campylobacterota > Campylobacteria > Campylobacterales > Sulfurimonadaceae > Sulfonitrofixus. The sequence continues at coordinate 40,323 of JBDLJE010000007.1, forward strand.
AAGACTGCCGACCTATATTCAAGGTGACCTCCGTAAACTTAAGCAGATCATGAACAATCTGATTAACAATGCTCTGAAGTTCACCCCTAGAGGCGGTAAGGTCGTTGTAGAAGTAAAACTGCTGAAATGGCCTGAAGCCGGTCGCTGTACCATCGGCTTTACCGTACGTGATACGGGTCAGGGTATACCAAAAGACCAGATCACAAAAGTGACCAAACCGTTCGAGTCGGGTGATCAGGCCGACCAACGCCTCGGCATCGGGTTGAGTCTCTCCCATGGACTGGTGGAACTGCTTGGCGGCGATCTGAAGATCGCTTCTGAAGTCGGGCGCGGTTCTCAGTTTAGCTTTACGCTGACGTTCAAAGCAGCAAAAGAGAACGCATTTCAAAGTGTGGAGAACAAGCGTGTCAAAGTCGCACTTCTTGACGACAGAAAGATCGATGATGCCAACTTGTTAACAAACTATCTGCGCAGTTTCGGCTTGAACGTTGAAAAAGTACATACTTTGGACGAAAGTATTTATGATGGTATTGATATGCTCTACCTGGTCGCTTCTCAGGAGCAGTCGGCCTGGTTGATGAAGCTGGGCTCGATCGAAAAGAAATGTCGTGTTGTACTTGTCCTGGAGGCCGGTGAAAAACTTCAGACACGTACAACGCATCTTGTTGATTATGTGATCAACAAACCGCTCTTGCCGACACGTATTTCCGAGCATGTGAGTATGGCCTTTAAGCTTCAAGAGACTGAAGGGGCTAAAGCGAAGTTGAACCAAAAAGGGATACGTGCGCTGGTAGTTGAAGACAACATGATCAATCAGCGTCTGATCTCTATTCTTCTTCAGGAGTATGACCTGAAAGTCACAACGGCGTCTAATGGAGAAGAGGGTGTTCGCAAGTGTGAGAATCAGGAGTTTGATATTGTCTTTATGGACATCGATATGCCGATCAAAAACGGTATCTTGGCAACGCAGGAGATCAAAGAACGGATAGCAGTGAATAAGTCAATGCCGATCATTGCTTTGACGGCGCTGGCGATGGAAGGTGATCGTGAGAACATCTTGCAAGAGGGACTTGACGATTATCTGGCTAAGCCGTTGACGCGTGCGAAACTGGAGTATATCCTGGAGAAGCATCTCCACGTAGAGATCGTCTAAAGTTAAAAGTTCCAGCTTCGGCACATCTTGCACAAAAGTTTAGCTCTCGGCGCACACTAGTGCGCAGTCGGCTAAACATTTTGCACAAGCTGCACCAAATCAGGAACTTTTATTGAGTGGAACTGCTTTGGATGAGCTTTTCTGCCATCTTTTGTAACTGTTCATTTAACAAGCATGACTATACTTGTCAGATTATATTAACCTAAGGAATTCGTTTGAGATTAGCATTAAAAGTATTTGTATCAACAGCATTATTAAGTTCTATGGCGGCTGCCTCGATTGTAGCAACAGTAAACGGCACTCAGATCACGAGCGATGAGGTTAACCAGGTTTTGATGGAAGGGACGCAAGGTCGTTTCAACACATTGCCAAAAGAGAAACAAGCAGAGCTTCGCAAGCGTATTGTCGAGGGTATGATCGCGCAGGAGCTGGTCTACAGCGATGCTAAAAAGAGTGGTGTTCTGACATCACAAGAGTACAAAGATGAACTTGTAGAGGTGATGAAGCGTGTTGAGAAACAGCTTGCTTCTAAAGTGTGGGAAAAGCAGCAGTTTGACAAGATCACGTTGTCAGATGCAGAGGTCAGAAAATATTACGACTCTCATACTAACGAGTTTGTCGAAAAAGAGAAAGTCCACGCACGTCACATTCTTGTAAAAACGGAATCAGAAGCAAAAAAGATCATTAGCGGTCTTAAAGGCAAACATGGAGACGCTCTGAAAACTGCTTTCATTGAAGATGCGAAGAAGTTCTCTACAGGTCCAAGCGGTCCTAAAGGCGGCGACCTTGGTTCTTTCCCGCGCGGTCAGATGGTTCCCGAGTTTAATGACAAAGTCTTTACTATGAAAGTGGGCACGATCACAACGACTGCGGTCAAAACACAGTTCGGTTACCATATCATCTATCTAGAAAACAAGACTGTCGGTAAAGAGCTTGACTTTAATGAGGTCAAAAGTTTTATTGAACAAAAACTGAAGATGGAAAAGTTCAAAGATGCGATGGAAAAGAAGATGAAGTCACTTCAAAGTACAGCTAAGATCACGTACGGAAAGTAAGATCGACCTTCCTTCTGCCGTTGAACCCTATCAGTTTCACGGCAGAACACTCTACATTAAACGCGATGATCTTATAGATAAAGATCTAAGCGGCAACAAATTTCGAAAACTCCAATTTTTATTAGACACCCCCTCAACTAGTTACAAACGAATTATCTCTTATGGCGGAAACCAGTCTAACGCTATGGCCTCGATCGCTGCTTTGTGCAGACGTAAAGGGTGGCTGTTTCTGTATATCACTAAAGTACTGTCAACAGCACTAAAACAGAATAAAAGCGGAAACTTAAAGGCTGCTCTCAGTGACGGTATGGAGCTGTTGGAAGTACCTCATAATGAGTATAGAGATGTTGTCTCTTCTCTCCATTCAGCGCTCCCAAATGCTAGAATGCAGAGGAGGGAAGGTGACCTTGTCTTGGCTCAGGGTGGTGCTGACCTTGGTGCGAAAGAGGGTGTTGGCGTGTTGGCTGAAGAGATAAGCGTTTGGCAGTTTGAAAACGGTAGTAAAAAGCTTACAGTAGTAACACCTTCAGGAACAGGAACAACAGCTTGTTTTCTTGCAACATCTCTGCCCGAGGTCACGGTTGTCACAACACCGCTGATAGGTTCAAAAGAGTATCTTGAAGAGCAGATAAGGTACCTGGGAACATTGCCAAGTAATTTGACGATTGTCGACACACAGAAGAAGTATCGATTTGGCAAGACCTATGCAGAGTACATAACGGTCTATCAAGAGTTGTTGGAGCAGGGTATAGAGATGGACCTGCTCTATGCACCCAAGATGTTGATAGCACTCTCTGAAGAGTTGGACAATATAGAAGGTGATGTACTTTATATTCATAGTGGCGGAGTGAAAGGCAACAGTTCGATGCTGGAAAGATATGCGTCTAGAGGGTTGTAGGTTACAGGCTCTCTACTGATTTTACAATATAGGTAATATTACGGCACGAACCAATATGGGTCACATGTCACCATATGTTTGACACTGTATGTTCAAGTAAATATTTATTTTGGTAAAATTCTCACAATAAATTGACTGGATCTTTGATATCAAAGATTGTAAAAAGCACAACTATAAAGGTTTTAACAATGAATTTAGCTGAAAAAGTATTAGCCGTAAATGACGATCTTCCTATTCGAACAGATGCCCCTGTACATAGCGGTAAGGTGCGCTCTGTCTATTGGTTGAGTGAGAGTGACAGTAAGCGTTTGATCAAAGAGAAGGGCTATGATGTGCCTATGGACACACCCCTGGCAATAATGGTTATCAGTGACCGTATCTCTGCATTTGACTGTATCTGGAAAGGCGAGGGGAACATGCAGGGTGTACCGGGCAAGGGGGCATCACTTAATGCTATCTCTAACCATTGGTTTAAGCTCTTCAAAGAGCAAGGACTCGCTGACAGTCATATCCTTGATATCCCACACCCCTTTGTCTGGATAGTGCAAAAGGCTAAGCCGGTGATGATCGAGGCTATCTGCCGTCAGTATATTACCGGTTCGATGTGGCGCTCATATGAAAAAGGTGAACGTGAGTTTTGCGGGATTGAGATAGCCGAAGGGTTAACAAAAGATTCTAAGCTGCCTGAGCTGCTGCAAACACCTTCTACTAAAGGGATACTGACTGGTATTCCCGGTGTTCCTGCAGTCGATGACGTTAATATCACCCGTAAAAACATTGAAGACAATTACGAAGCCTTCAACTTCAGATCACTAGATGACATCACACTTTACGAGAAGTTGCTGACAGAAGGTTTTGATGTGATCTCAAATGAACTTTCAAAGCTGGATCAGATCTTTGTAGACACTAAATTTGAGTTCGGTTATGTGAAAGATTCACAGGGTAATGACAAGCTTATTTATATGGATGAGGTAGGTACACCAGACTCATCACGTATTTGGGATGGAGAAGAGTACAGAAATGGTAAAGTGGTAGAAAACTCAAAAGAGGGTTTCCGCCAGTTGCTGCTTAACCATTTCCCTGATCCAGACATCTTGTTAAACAAGTCTCGTATGGAAGAACGTGAAGCCTTAGCCCGCGACAATGAACTGCCAACAGAGGTCTTGATGAATGTCTCAAAGACCTATACCGACATAGCAGAGAAGATCACAGGTGAAAAAATCGTACTTTCTGAAAACCCAAAAGCAGAGATCATTACTATACTGCGCGAGCAGTATCAGCTTATTGATTAAAAAAAGTTGTGAAGATTGATTCTGGAGTAGATCCAGAATACATTTGTCGCTGAGAGCAGTACTTAGTTTCTGTCTAGTGCATTAAGATCTTTAAATGCCTGTTCAACACGACTCACTAGAGTCTCCTGTCCCGCCCTTAACCATTTTCTTGGATCATAGTACTTCTTATTCGGCTTGTCGTCACCTTCCGGGTTTCCGATCTGGCCTTGCATGTACTCTTTTTTACTTTCGTAATAGTCCTTAACACCTTCCCATGTTGCCCACTGGGTGTCGGTGTCGATGTTCATCTTGATAACACCGTAAGAGAGAGCCTCTTCGATCTCAGACTGTGCTGAACCTGAACCGCCGTGGAAGACAAAGTCAACCGGCTTGCTGTTTTGAGTGTTGAACTTCTCTGCGATGAACTTTTGTGAGTTGTCGAGGATAGTTGGCGTAAGTACGACATTTCCCGGTTTGTAGACACCGTGCACATTACCGAAAGATGCTGCAACAGTGAAACGAGGAGAGACTTTAGAGAGCTCCTCGTATGCATACGCTACCTCTTCGGGCTGAGTGTACAGAAGAGCATTGTCGATCTCAGTGTTATCGACACCGTCCTCTTCGCCGCCTGTTACACCCAGTTCGATCTCGATCGTCATGCCGATCTTGTCCATACGTTTAAGATACTCTGCACAGGTCGCGATGTTCTCTTCGATAGGCTCTTCAGAGAGGTCAAGCATGTGTGAACTGAACAGTGGTTTACCGTGAGTCTTGTAAAAATCTTCACCTGCATCAAGCAGTGCATCGATCCATGGCAGAAGTTTACGGGCAGCATGGTCTGTGTGCAAGATAACAGGAATGCCGTAAAGCTCTGCCATCATGTGCACATGCATCGCACCGGAGATCGTACCGGCGATAGCCGCTTTTTCATCAGCATTGCTAAGGCCTTTGCCTGCGTAGTAGTACCCGCCGCCGTTTGAGAACTGGACAATAACAGGAGAGTTGACATTTTTAGCCGCTTCCAAGACACCGTTGATAGAGTCTGTACTCACAACATTAACAGCCGGCAGTGCAAACCCTTGCTCTTTTGCTGCCGCGAAAACTTTTTGTACATCATCACCGTGCAATACGCCCGGTTTTACCAAATCTAAAATACCTTGTGCCATAGCTAGAACCTCACTAATTTAATGGCGCAATTATAACAGAGAGATGCTTTTGTTAGACTCTTTTTGGTAAGATGGTTTTTACTAAATGAAGGAACAGAACATGGGTATAGACCTTTCAGACGTCTTAGTCATCGGTATCTCGTCACGAGCTCTTTTTGACTTGGAAGATTCAAATGATCTTTTCCAAAAAGAGGGCTTGGACGCCTATCGTGCCCACCAGTTCGAAAATGAGAAAGAGATCCTTGGAAAAGGGACGGCTTTTGCTCTGGTCGAGGCGCTTTTGCACCTCAATGTGTTGAGTGGCAAAAAGCTTGTCGAGGTGATCGTCATGTCGCGCAACTCGCCTGACACCGGTTTGCGGGTCTTTAACACCATCAGTCACTACGAACTTGACATCTCAAGAGCGGCCTTTAGCGGAGGAACACCGCTCTCGCCTTATCTGAAAGCCTTTGACGTCGACCTGTTCCTCTCAAAGTCGGACGAAGATGTTCAAGCGGCGGTGGATTCGGGTGTTGCTGCAGCGGCGCTGTATGCTCCGCCTATAGGACAGAGCATCGAGACAGACAAGATCCGTATCGCTTTTGATGCGGATGCGGTCATCTTTTCGGAAGAGAGTGAACATATCTATAAGACTCAGGGGCTTGAGGCCTTTTTGGCGCATGAGAAAGCCAATGTCGACACACCTATGAAAGAGGGCCCTTTTGCCAAGCTTTTGATGACGCTCTCTTATCTGCAGCAGCACTTTCCAAAAGGCGAGTCCCCCGTACGTATCGCCATCGTAACAGCGCGCAACTCTCCGGCGCATGAGCGGGTCGTTCAGACCTTGCGAACATGGGGTGTTACTGTTGATGAGGCGTTTTTTCTCGGTGGTTTGAATAAAGACGAGGTGCTCTCTGCTTTTAATGCCCATATCTTTTTTGACGACCAGGACCTTCATCTGCAAAGTGCCTCTAAAAAAGTCCCTTCGGCGAAGGTGCCCTACAAAAGCGGTTCACCATTGAACTCTTAGGCAATATGCACCGTAAGCCACAGTGCATCATCTGAAGTTGATATGACTCTATGGAGTTCATGTGCAGGGATAAAGAGTGTATCGCCTGACTTTAATGTCTTCTCTTCATTGTCTATCAGCAGCAGGGCCACCCCTCTGATAAGCAATAACCACTCATCTTCCTCCTGATCGTACCAAGAGCCGTTGTTCAGTCTGTTGGAGACAACACGGTTGATCGTTACATTTTTGTATTGCAGCAGTTCGTTGATCGTTTCAGTGCCTTCAACAGGTTTTGTAATATTAAAAAAATTCATATTATTGACCTTTGTCAAGAGGATGTTGTTATCTATTTTACTATAATCGCAACAATAATAAAAGAGTCTAATATAAGGAAAGAAAATATGACAAGTATTAAAGAGTTCATGACCAAAGACCACCGTGAGTGTGACGACACTTTTGCAGAGATGGAACAAAAAGCGAACAGTGAGGGTCTGGCGGCAGCTAAAGAGCTTTATGCCAAGATGTCACAAGAGATAGAACACCACTTTCAGATGGAAGAGCGTGTCATCTTCCCGGCTTTTGAAGAGAAGACGGGTATGACAGAGGGGCCGACGCAGATGATGCGTATGGAACATGCACAGATGCGTTCACTGATCCAGGAGATCGGTGAAGCCATCGACAATGATGACAAAGACCGTTTTTTTGGATTGACCGAGACGATGATGATCATGGTACAGCAGCACAATATGAAAGAGGAACAGATGCTCTACACGATGATCCAGCAGCATATGGCAGCAGAGAATGACCAGATCATGATGCTGATGGAGTCGATGATCACACAGTAATGAACTTTACAGGCCTCTCACTCGACCAAGCACCGCCCATATCGGCACCGGTGCGATTTTTCTTGACCGCACCGCTTTTTGCAATGGTCGCGGCTGTTCTCATACTTTTTACCGACCCTGCAGTGCTGATGAGCCGTTATAGTCTAGAGACCATCGTCGTGACCCACCTTTTTACCATCGGTTTTATCGCCATGGTGATGCTGGGAGCGTTGCAACAGATGCTGCCTGTTCTGGCCGGGGTGAGCCTTCCAAAAGCCTCTTTGGTCGCTACTGTGTCCCATGTCTTAATCTCGTTAGGACTGATTTTGATGAGCATCGGTCTGCTGCAAAGTGCCAAGATCATTATATTTATGGCAACGCTCTTTTTGGGGTTGGGCTTTTTAATACTGCTCGGAGCCATTATCGCAGCCATACGCAAAGTCGAGTTTTTAACACCGACCATACGGGGTATGCGGATCGCGATCGGTTTTGCCTTTGTCATCGTAATGCTGGGGATGCACCTTTTAAGCTCTTACGGCACGGGTGTCATGGGTGAGACGCATCTCAGTTTTGCCAACATACATGCCGTTCTAGCCATCTTCGGATTTGCCGGTATCTTGATCATCGGCGTCGCTTTTCAGGTCATCCCGATGTTCTATGTCACACCGCCTTTTCATGAGAATCATCAAAAGTATCTTGTTCTATCGGTTGTCTCTGTCTTGGCGCTTTGGGCGCTACTGAGCTTTATAGCCGATGATTTTGCATGGATCGTCAAGGCACTGCTTGTGGTTCTTTTTGCGCTCTTTGGTTTTCTTATCATCGAAAAGATGAATCAACGCAAACGCCCCATAGCAGATATCACGGTCTACTACTGGCGACTAAGCGGGTTTATGGCGGTTTCAGGCGGCCTGCTTTGGTTGGCATCGTCATTTGTTGAAGCGGAGATCATCACTTTTGTGGGCGTCATCATCGGCGGCGGATTTATTATGAGTGTGATAAGCGGCATGCTCTACAAGATCATCCCTTTTCTCGTCTGGTTCCATCTTAACGGCATGGGGTATATGAGCATCCCGAGCATGGGCGAGATGGTGCATAAAAAGATGGCACTGGTACAGTTTGTGCTGTTTGTTCTGACACTTGCGCTTTTTGCAGCGGCTTTTTGGCTGCCTGTCATGATGAAGCTGGGAGCCGTCACTCTTTTTGTCTCGATGGTGCTGCTGGAGGTCAATCTTGTATTGGCCTATAAAAACTACGGTGAGACACGTAAACGAAAACCTGACTTTGATATGAGTGGCGTAAAGTAAACAGTCATTTCTGACTGTTTATAGCCACGGAACCGGAGGCATGTGCGAAGCACCGACGGAGGCAAG
>JBDLJE010000008.1:0-47945 GCA_039714575.1 Campylobacterota bacterium
TAACCTATTTGAATGGAGAACTGCAATGGAACCGAATTTAGAAGATATGGACGACTACAATAAACCGTTAAAGCCGGAGAAGAAGAGGATGATCATTATCTTCTTTGTTGTCCTTTTAGCACTTTATGCAGTGTACGCTCTGGTTATAGGCGGACAGTAAACATCACTTTCGTGTTGCAAACTGCTAATAGTTAAACACTGTCTCAAGGAGAGTAACATGTACAAAAGTAAACTAACGACAGTCGCCTTGGCGACCTTAATGTTCGGGGGAGTGCTGGGTGCCGAGCCTTGGCATACGGGCAAAAAGGAGAACTTCGGGGAGAAACGAAGCTCGGGCTTCGAGCGAAGCAGCCGGAGCGAGAGGAGCGAGCAGACCTATAAGCGCGTTGTAAAACCGTCTCGCGAACGCGCACCCGAAGTACGCTCTAAAGCAGACAAAACACCCGACAAGATTCGCCGCACCGTCAAAGAAAAGACAAAGACCCAGTACAAACAGGTGCCACAAAAAAAGGCCAAACGGGTAAAACGCCCTCCGGCCTGGACACCGCCGAAAACAAAACCGCGACCGTACTACCACCGTCCCGGCTATACCATCCGTACCATTCCTAAAGTAGCGGTCAGCGTCAGCCTCGGCAGCCTGCTTTTCTACTACTCGCACGGCATCTACTACCGCCACCACCTCAACGGTTTCATTGTCATCCTGCCGCCCATAGGGCTTATCGTACCCGTACTGCCGGTCGGGCATATCCCTTTCCATGTCTATGGCAGAACCTACTACTACTATGCCGACGTCTATTACGTGTGGGACATCCACCATCGCGCCTACCGCGTCGTAGAAGTGCCCGAAGCCGGCGAACCGTACCAGCCCGGCACCATCGTCGACACCCTGCCTGACGGCGCCTACACCGTGACCATCGACGGTGTGCAGTACTACCGTTACGGCGAGGTCTATTTTATGCAGTCAGTGCAGGGCGAACGCATCGTCTATATCGTGGTCATACCCTGAAAGGGGTTTTTAGAGGTACCCTTTACTTAAATTCGTATTTATCGATCTCTCTTCGCAACGAGTGGTTATACGGAATGATCTTTTCATACATCAATCTTCCTACAATAATAGATGTCTTAATATGCAATGCATTTGCTAATGCATTAACCCCTTCTTTTGTAAACACACCCGCCATAACAAAAGCTTGGTACTCTTTCATAGGAATTAAAAAGTCCCTGGCAAATTCATCTGCCTCACATTCTTGTTGTCGCAGCTCTGGTGTGTTGTACCCATCTTCTAAAAACATCTCTCGTTTGTTATGAAGTAGGACATGGGCAATTTCATGAAAAAAGCTGAACCAGAAAATGTCTGAACTCTTTCCTCTCAAACTCATCATCACAACGGCCTTTTCTCGGTTGTTAATCCAAAAAGTCGCTCCATTCACACCCGTGTTCTTAAAGTGCGGCAATAATACAAAGGCGACTCCACACGACGCTAATAACGTTCTACACGCTTCGATCGCACTGTTTATGTCCATGTTCATAAAAGTTTTTAATTCCGGTAATGCCTTTTTCAGTTTTACTTTATCAAAAGGCGCCGTCTTTATAGTGTCCGCGCTTAACCTGCCCGCCTGTATCCATGAGGCAATACTCTCATGAGAGATATTTTTATGATTGGTTACCCTAAAAGCACTTTGGTATGCACCTACATGTTCTATACGTGAAAGTTGTGCAACAGCAAAAAAACTTCTTAACTCATCTACCTTTTCAATAGGATTTCGTGTTGATCTTACAAAACCTGCATTTACCAGATCCGTATAAGGAAAGTTAGACAGCAAAGAACTCTCCTCCTCCATCCTTCTCAGTTCAGCTTGCTTTGCTTTAACCATTTGATACTCAGCTTCTAAGCCTACCCAGATATGGGCAGAAACTTTGAGCACATCTTCGAGTTCTATGGCCGTTGCGGGGGTGATACTTTTTTTACCTTTTATGATCTCATTAATAGCTTGGGTGGGTCGTCCAATTCTTTTTGAAAGTTCAGCTTGACTCATCCCTGCATCTTCAAGAACCTCTTCGAGGTATTCACCAGGATGTATGGCCAAATCTGATTGATATGTATTAGTCTCCATAATGATCACTCACCTCTTCAATTTTTGCGATGTCAAACCTCTCTCCATCGTTAGTGATGATCAAACGCCAAAACCCTGTCAGTTTCATAGCGTACTCACCTTTTCTGTTTCCTTTTAATGCATGAAAATCTAATCCCGGTAGAGAATAAAGCTCATCAAAGTTTTTAGCAGATTTAAGTATGTTTATCCGCATAATAAACTTACGGGCAACTTGTCTACTATAAGCCTTTTCCGCTTCTCGTACATTTTCATACTGTTTTTGAAGTTTTTTGGTTCGAAAACTTATTTTCAATAAACTTCCTTTGTCTTCACCCTTTAGGTGAATTATACCATAAAATTTTAAATGGGATTCTGCTAAAGAACAAGGCGTTGAATTTTCACTTTAACTGGGCTTAGAAGATATAAACAACTATAAAAAGCCTCTGCTTTATCTTTGGATACGTATGTTTTCACCATCCCACTTTGCGATGAGACGGAACTCCGCCGCCAGCTCGTTTATGCGTATGACCTCTGAAATGCTTTCAGGTTCCGTTGACTTTGCAGTAAGTACAATGCTTCCGTTGACAAGCTCGCCAAGTTCATGGTGTTTAAGCTCTAGTTGGGAGAGTTCGTGATGTAAACTTTCAATCATAAAGAACAACCTTTAATAAATTTTATCCATTTTAACCTATTTTTGGATGTATAAAATAAAAAATTGCATCTAGTTCAATAAAAGCATGTTTAATCCGGGTATTTGTAACGCTAGTGCTAAGAATATGTCTTATCAAAGCTTATTTCATCCACGAATTACACTAATTTCACAAATTATTTTAGAAAAGAAGAGAGATGGTGAAAGCTATCCACCGACAGCTCTCATGTAAAAGTTCCAGATTTGGTGCAGGTTGTGCTGAAGTGATCCCAAAGGCGTACATCGGTACGTCGAGTGGTGAACTTCAGTGCAAGATTTTGATTGTTTTTTAACAGCTCTCATGTAAAAGTTTCAGATTCGGTGCAGGTTGTGTTTAACTCAGACCGATAGCGTGCTAGTGCACGTGGAGAGTCTGAGTTGGACGCAAGATGCGCCGAAGCTGGAACTTTTACTCCCAGGTGGTCGTAAAGGTTGGTGTCACGGTGCCTCTGAAGGTGATGGTCCCATCCACAAGCCCAAGGTAAAGCGTGTCGCCGCTGGTCGGATAGACCTCGGTGCTGTCATCCACCAAGCCCTCCCGGTTGGCTCTGTAAAAACAGGCCGCCATCCCCGTACCGCAGGCAAGCGTCTCATCTTCAACACCGCGTTCATAGGTACGCACGCGGACGGTGCCGTCCTCCTGCACTTTGGCGATGTTGACGTTGGCGTTGTACTGATGGCGGAGTTCACGCGCCTCTACCGTGTCAAAGTTGTCGATGTCGGCATCGAAGGTGACCAGGTGCGGTACACCCGTGTCGATCAGCCACCACGTCTTGCCGCCATGCTCGATGCTTTTCTCAAGAACATGCGGCGGCGTCAGGTCGCTCTGCACCATTGTGCCGTCGACCTGTGCATTGATCTCGCCCGCTATGGTCAGGAAGGTCATGCTCTCGGGAGCCAGACCGAAACGTACCGCGTAATGGGCACAGGCGCGCGAGCCGTTACCGCACATCTCGGCAGTCGAACCGTCGGCGTTGTAAAACTCCCACTCAAAATCGAGTGTGTCGTGTGGTACAAGGACAATGAGCCCGTCCGCCCCAATACCCGACTGACGACTGCAGAGCTCTACCGCTAATTGCGAACGGTCTCTTTTGTCAAAGGCATGGAACAGTACAAAGTCGTTGCCGTTGGCAGAGTATTTTGCGATCATCATGAAGGCTTCCTAGTTTTTTTTGTTGATGTAATTATACAGTTTTTTTATGCCTATTGCGCGCTCAAAGCGTCAACAGAAGCGACCCACGGCTCATATCGGCTTCCGTAATGCAGTGTGACACTGTATCGCGGTTCAACTTCGTACGCATGCTCTAACTTTTGAAAGATACTTTTATGTTCTAGAGGCATATATATAGACCTTATACTCAGTTCCTGAACATAGCCATACACACGTTTTTTACTTTCATTAGAAACAAGTTGAACAATCCCTTTTACAATAAGATATCGACTCATATCACTGTACTGCTCTCGCAGGTGTCCATACTCTAAACCGGCATCGATCACAAAGAGCCGCGATGCAAATTTCGACTCTCTTTGCAGCTCTTTTTCTGCCATCTCATAACTGCTTTTTACCCTTCTGTCTGTCGGATTATCATCAAACAGTGCTCTCTCTTTTAAAAGTCTTTCTTTGACACGTTGCAGAGAGTTTTTATAGGCCTCACCATCATTTTCCAGTACAAGCAGCACCTCTTTGGGGATAGCTGGTTTTGGGTATTTGACATCAACATATTTATCGACTTCAAAACCCAAGGCAGTTAGTTTTTCACTGTTTAGCCAAGCGGGGTTGTTATAATAAGAGTAGGTGTTGTTTACATCATTGTTAAAGACCCGATAGTCCATACGCAGGGTAATGCCGTTGTTTTCCCTGTTGAAACCATACGGCAGCTGTAACTCCCGTTCACTCAAGGTTATTTGTGATGTCAGCTCTGATGAACGGTTTGCCTGTACGCCAAAAAGTACAACGGCGTTGGTAATGACTATCAGTAAAAAAGCGATGACAAAGAGTCCCTTTGAAGAGAGAAGAGATCGTATCATGATCCACCTCCCACACGCGTAAACAGTCCTGCTCTAAAGCGTTTGAGTATGATTAAGATCAAAACAGCACTCAGCCCGATCACTAAGAAAAAGAGGTACTTCGGCATAGCCTCCCACCACCAGTCAAAAAACTTCGTATACAAGAAGATCACAAAAAAGACGTTTCCGGTGTTGGTCACTTCCGGCAGACTTTTTTTAATACCCACATAGATCGCCAAGGCACTAAACCCAAAACCAACCACCTGATAAAGCATCTCTATCGACTCTTTATCCATCTCCAAATAACTTACAGGACCCCAGTTAGAGAGGATCAGCACCGGCAAGAAAAAGATGATCATTGAGAACACACGGTAGATAGGGCCAAAACCTGAGAACTTCTCATGTGGCAAAAAAGAGACAAGAAACAGTGCTAAAGCCGCCGGAAAAAAGTTCTCAGGACGCTCTCCAAAATTGATCCAGTAGAGACCGTTCCACGCACCGAACTTTGCAGACAAAAAGATCGTAAAAGCGATGATCCCGGCACCAAGCAGCAGACGGGTGTCACTCGCATAAGCAAGCAGCACCGCAAACACCGCCCACACGAACAGAGCATTCGGAGAAGGGGTGATGTTAAATATCTGTCCCAGCATAACAAGGTTTAAAACAAAAGAGCTCAAGCTGAGCAAGGCCGCGATCTTTACATAATAACTTGTCAGTTCCCGCTCGTTTAAGTAGATCGTTATACCCAAGAGCGCAAATGGCGTCGCTATCAGGATAATCACCTGAAGTGTTGTTGAAAAACCTCCCCAGAACTTGAAGAAGAGAAAGAAGATACTTGCAGCAAGCCCTAAAGCAGCTAAAAAAGAGGCTATCTTCATCCCTAGGCTTAACTGCTTCTCTTGTCTGTTCGTATCAACATCAAAACTCGAAGAGAGCTTTGTCAAAAGCTTGTGATGATAACGCTCTATAGCACCGTGCTGTTGTGCATCGAGTGAAAAGACCTGCTCTTTTTCCATGAGCTCAAGTTCTGCTTGAAAAGACCGGATCTGATCCGCTCTCTGTTGCGCCGTCTGTTTCGAATTTATATCCATCTTGCTGTACCACCTCTTCTGAACGCGTTACACACCTATATTCTACCACACGCAGATCTCACTACAATAGTAAAAGAAGGTGATAAGAGCAGACCATGCGCACACACGGTCAAAACAATACGGAAGAGATCAGTTGAGCATTTTCCATTCACCGCCGATCATTTCTATTCCTTTGGTGTAAAATCTGGTCAAATATAACATAGAGTTTTATTATTAAACATCAGAAATCAACTATAAAAAATACTTATATTGCGGCTCCAGAAAACAGATTTTAAACAATGGTTATAAGGCGGTATTTGCCTTATAGAAGACAGTTTGGAATATCTCCCGGCTTTTGCCTCTTCCTTCACTTATAATTGCAATATACCTTTATGAACAACCTTAAATGTTATATTTTACAGATATTTAACAGATAAGATTTCATATTACATATTGAAAGATCATCATAAGGCCGTGGAACATCATGACAAGTCTGAAAATCAACGCTTTTAAGAAAAGAACAAGCTCATTAGGTCTACATTTGTATAGAGGTACATTTCTATGAACAGACTATTTACCAAGAATCTTTGTGCTGCTATATCGGTATGCGCCTATAAAAACTATGGGACAGCCGTCACGATGGAACATACTGCATGGTCTTAAACGATATGCTGTTAGAGCAGACCAAAACACTTTCACTGCTCTATGTCGAAAGCGATGAGAAGGTCAGACTAGGTATGCTCGACATGCTTGACCTCTTTTTTGACAAGATAACGGTCGCTGTCGACGGAAAAGAGGGAATAGAAAAGTTTTTAGAAGGGGGTTTCGACCTCATCATCACCACTATTGATATGCCAAACCTGGATGGAATCGAGATGATCGAACAGATCAGAAAAGATGATAACAATATTCCGATCATCGTCTCATCGACACGTAACGAACCCGACTACTTTACCCGTACCATCATGTTGGGTATTGATGCTTATCTCTTAATGCCTTTTCAAACAAACAGGTTCGAAACAGTACTCCAAAAAGTGGTAGACAAGATCATCATATACCATGAGCTGTTGGCTTATACCCACATTCTTGAGCAGAAGATCGCTGAGCAGGGCAACCAGATCGACCGCCAAAACGACTACCTTGCTCAACAGAACAGACTGGCGAACATGGGGGAGATGGTCAACAACATCGCGCATCAGTGGCGCCAGCCTCTCAATCGCATCAACTCCAATATCGCCGTCATCAACACTATCCTCTCATCAGACCATATGGATCTTGAAACCGTGTTGTCAAAAATCGAAAACATCAAGAAAAACACCCTCTATATGTCCGACACGGTCGAAGGCTGCATAAACTTTTTTCATCCCGGCAAGAGAAAGACACGCTTCAACATTAAAGACGTTCTGACAAAAGCGCTCGATCTTATTGAGCCACGCCTGAAAAACATCGACATCTCTTTTTCTTGTCAGGAAGAGATATGGGTAAACTCTTTTGAAAAAGAATATCAGCAAGTCATACTGACTATCTTGCATAATGCCATAGACAACTTCGAGTTAAAGAACATTCAAAACAGGGCTATCCAGATCTTTATCGAATCGATAGACAATTCAAGCCGTCTTCGCATCCTGGATAACGGAGGAGGTATCCATCAGGATGATATAGAAGAGGTCTTCAAACCCTATTTTACGACCAAGTTTGGAAAAAAAGGGAGCGGCATCGGTCTTTATATGTCCAAAATGCTTGTTGAGACCAGCATGGGTGGAGAGCTGCTGACTAAAAACATTGACGAAGGCGCCTGTTTCGGGATCAAACTGGCCAGGGGAGCCGATGAAGAGAGCTAATACCTTACTCTACGTTGAAGACGACCCGGAGACCAGAGAGAACTATACGTACGTCTTGAAAACCCTTTTTAAGCATGTCTACACCGCCGCAGACGGTAAAAAGGCGCTTGAACTGTACCATGAGAAGAAGCCGCAGATCGTTTTGCTGGACATCGTGCTGCCGCAGATAGACGGTCTTGAGGTCGCCAAACAGATCCGTGAGCATGATGCCTATACACACATCGTTATGTTAACAGCATATTCCCAACAAGAGCAGCTGCTGCGTGCCGTTAATCTTCAGCTCGATGCCTACCTGCTGAAACCTGTCGATGATGCACTTCTTATAAACAAGATGCAGAACATCATCAGTCAACTTGCTATGCATACCTGTGTGACGATCGGCAAAAACTTTTTATGGGACACCTATACACAGCAGCTTTTTTACAATGACGGCCCTATCAAACTTACTAAAAAAGAGCGCCTTCTGCTTGGTCTTCTTGGACGTAATCCAAACCACTATTTTTCCCATAACGAGATCATTTTGCATGTTTGGCCGGATGATATTCCGGATGAGACCTATGACAGCAAGTTGACGCAGCTGATCTACCGTTCCAACAACAAAATATCCAAATTTACCCGCTTGGAGCATCATTTTATAGAGAACGGTTATGCGCAGGGGTACAGGATCAATCAAAAGCTGTTTATCGTCTAATATAGAGTAGAGAGGCTCCTTCAGGCAAGCCTTGTTTTTTTTAGAAAGTTACTTTTTCGGTGCGGGGTACTTTGCTTTAATGGCATCTACAAAGGCATAACACTCTTTTTGGAGATGCTTGAGGTTAAGCGAGTTGTCGATGACCCAGGTCGCGCGTGCTTTTTTCTCATCAATCGGCATCTGTGAAGCAATACGGCGTTTTGACTCCTCTTCGGAGAAGCCGTTTCGCTTCATAAAACGCTCCAGCTGCACGTCGGCAGGGGTGTAGACCACAACCGAGTCCTCAATGTCATAGGCATTGCTTTCGAAGAAGAGGGGGATGTCGATAAGGTAGGGGTATTTGAACCCGTCCTGCTTCTCACTCTGACGCTCGATCTCTTCACGGATCAGGGGGTGAAGAAATGCTTCAAGTTCCTCTTTCTTTGCACTGTCGGCAAAGACAAGTTTTCCCAGCTCCGGGCGGTCCACTTTGCCGCGGGAGGTGATGAACTCTTCGCCAAAGTGCGCTTTGACCCAAGCCGCATTTTCGTCAAGTATCTTGTGGGAGATGGCATCCGCATCGATAATACGAAGACCGCTGAGACCCAAAAGCGAGGCAACGGTACTCTTGCCTGTTGCAATTCCCCCGGTCAATGCAATCGCGTATTTAAATGCCATCTTTAGTTTTTAATGATGCCCAGGTACGTTTTGCGAATATAGTTCGGCGTGGCAAATGCTGCCGGGTGGATGTCGCAGTTGTAGTACTGCTGGCCGTCGAGCATGTCTGTACGGTGCAAGATAATGTCAGCCGTCGGGTGGTACGCTTTTGACGCAAGCAGCAAGGTCTCACCGTTACCGATGTAGTACGGCATGATGATCTTGAAGTAGTTGCCAAGCACCTGCATAAGCTGCTTGTTATCCGACTCGTTATCGAGTGTCGGGTGTTTCAATACAACAAGACCCTCGTCATTCAAGATACGGTTGACATGTGCGATCGCAGCCGCATCATCTGTCAATACATCCATCAAAATAACGTCGGCAGACGCATCTTCCTGGCCGCGAAGGCTTCCCATAAGGTCAGAGGCTGAAACAGTCTTGCTGTTCATCGCATCGTGGCGTGCCACTTCTGACTCAAGCGCCGCAGCGTCATCACTGACGATCAATACATTTTCCGGTTTTTTAGCAGTACAAAGCGGGATGTGTACCATCATCTCCGGGTAGATAAACTCTCTCATAATAGTTCTTTCCTTATCGCTTGGTACCATCTGGTACCTTTATAGTGGCGCGATTTTAACATCTTTATATTAAGGGCTTCTCTAAATTTTGTGATAACTTCATAACTAAGCTTGAGGTCGTTTCTAAATTGCCGACATACTCTATCTATTAATCCCCTCGTAACGACAAACTTGATATAATCGCGCAATTATATATAACAATGCGGAGCCTCCATGAGTCAGATCAGCTACAAAGACGCAGGTGTCGATATCGATGCCGGAAACAGTTTTGTCGAGAACATCAAACCATTAGTCAAATCTACACGTATTCCGGGTGTACTTGGCGGCATCGGCTCATTTGCCGGAGCATTTGAACTGCCTACAGGCTACAAAGAGCCTGTAATGCTTGCCGCAACAGACGGTGTCGGAACAAAGCTTAAACTGGCTATCGACTCGGGCATCCACGACACAGTCGGTATCGACCTGGTCGCGATGTGTGTCAATGACCTTATCTGCAACAACGGCACCCCGTCATTTTTCCTTGACTACTATGCGACAGGCAAACTTGAAGTCGACGTCGCAACGGCTGTTGTCTCGGGGATCGCTGAGGGCTGCCGCCAGTCTGAGTGCGCGCTTATCGGCGGCGAGACGGCCGAGATGCCGGGTATGTACAGTGAAGACGACTATGACCTGGCCGGTTTCGCGGTGGGTGTCGCAGAGAAGTCTGAGCTCGACACGGTCAGCAATGTACGTGCCGGTGACAAACTTCTGGCTCTTCCAAGCTCTGGCCTTCACTCCAACGGCTTCTCTCTGGCGCGCAAGGTGCTGTTTGAGAAGATGGAGCTCGACTTCAACGATGATTTCAACGGCAAACCGCTGATAGAAACGCTGTTGACACCGACGAACATCTATGTCAAAACCTATAAAAAGTTTAAACCGCAGATCCAGGCGATGGCACACATCACGGGCGGCGGTCTGGTCGAGAACCTTCCGCGCGTTCTTCCTGAGGGTCTTCGCGCCGAGATCAAAGATGAGAGCATCCGCGTTCTGCCTATCTTCGACCTTATCGGTCAGCATGTTGCCCGCGAAGAGATGTTCAGAGCCTTCAACATGGGTGTCGGAATGGTACTTGTTGTCCGTCCTGAGGACGCCGCAGCAGTTCTTGAGAACTCAGAAGCGTATGAGATCGGAGAGATCACTGAAGGTGAACGCGAAGCCGTTATCGTTTAACGCCTGAAAAGAGAAGTTTTTGAACAGACCGTTTCTACTCTCTCTTCTCTTTCCTTCCACACTGCTGCTCGCAGGGGATTTTGGCACGATCTATATGAGTGCCACCCTCTTTGCCCTTCTTTTGACCCTTATCTTCGCTTTGACGACCTATCTGAAAAACCTCCAAAAAGAGAACCAAAAAAACAGGGCCCTTTTTGACTACAGCGATGTCCCGACGCTTTTAATTAACTCCAGAGGCGTTATTGTTGAGCTCAACCAGAGCGCGCAGACCCTGCTGGGCTACTCCAAAAAGCAGCTTGCCTCTCAAAAGTGGTACGAAAAACTGCTGCCCGACGAGAGCGCCGTTCAGATCAGACACAAGATCCATCAGACACTTAAAGAGGATACCCGGATCACCTTCCACTCCTACCTTATTCCCGCAAAAGGCAAGGTCCTGGAGATCGACTACACCTTGAGCGTTCTGCCTGCACCGCTTAAAGGTTCTATCTTGACGCTTGTCGATGCACCCATCTGCTCTCAGCGGACAAAGCGCTCTACCTGGCCAAAGAGAGCGGACGGAACCGTGTTGTAGACGCGCGTACACTTTTAGAGAGCAACTACACGATCTGACCTTTAAAACTTAGACACCCTCTTCAACACATTATCTGCTTTTGCGCTATACTAGATACACTAATCTTGAAACGGCAGCCTATGAGATCGATAAACACCTTAATAGTTCGGCACTTTTTTACGCAGGCACTGCTGCCCATCTTTGTCATCGAACTTTCACTCATCGTCACCCTTTTCTTACTTAACGACTACCAGTCCAAGCAGAACAAAAATGCCCTTGAAGGGATAGCACACGAAGCCTTTATCGAGATCTCTAACCAGACCTCAGCACGTATCAACCAGCACTTTACTCAAGCTGAGAATGCACTCTTGCAGCTTGCAAACACCAGCGAGGTCTTTCTCAAAATGCGCAAGCAGCGTGCACAGAACCCGCAAAACTATCAAAAGTACGATGGCTTTTTCCAATACTCACCGCCGCGCGTCTCTAAAAACGGGTTTTACCAATATCTCAAACCCTTAAAGACCCCCATCTATACAACCAACTTAAAACATCTAAGCGACTATGACTACAGCATCTTAAACTCCTTCCTGCCGCTTAGACCCATCTCCAAAGCAATTTTGGAGACACCGCGCACCCTTATAACCAATATCTGGATCAATATTGACAAGAAGTACGCCTTTGCATTCCCTCCTATCAGTCCGGGCAAAGAGCTTACGCCTGCACTCGATGTGACCAAACACTCTTTTTACTACAATGCCGATCCCAAACACAACCCCGATAGACGTAATATCTTTGTCCCTCTTTATAAACAGGGCTGGGCCTTAACAAACGGGGAGCTGGGAACCTACGTCAAGCCTATCTATCTAGGTAAACGTTTTATGGGAGTCGCAGGGTTCACGCTTAATGTCCGGGAGATCGCAAATGTGATCAACCTCCTCGACCTCCCTTTTGAGGCCAATGCGATGCTGATGGACAACGAGAACACCCTGATCGCATCTTCCAATACCGAAGCGATCACGACAGATTTTGACGCCCACTCCTTTTATCAGATGCATACGGAGAAGATGCCCTACTCTTCTGGCAGCATGACGATCGATATGAAAAGTATTGACAACGCCCGGTTTATTACCCACACTATGAAGATCAACGGTACCGATCTTAAGATCGTCATCTACGTCAAAAAGGCGACCATCTTCGCACCTATTGACATCGTAAGCAAGCGCAGTGTGCAGGTCGGGGTGATCTTTATCATCGCGATCGGTCTCTTCTACCTCTTCTTCTTCTGGTTCAACGTCATCTCGCTTAAAAAGCTCTCAAGAGCCATCACCAAACCGCTGACAGCCATCGTCAACTTCTCTTCGCAGCTTGGCCGTAAAGAGAACTTCCACCTTGAGGACTCCAACATCAGTGAGCTCGAAAGCCTCAACACCAACCTCAACCACACCCACGAAGAGCTGCTGGACATGTTGATCAAAGACAAAGAGAGCGGTCTCTTTAACCGCCGTAAACTTGTTACCGACATTCTGGAGACCAAGGATTCGTGTCTGGCGATACTGCACATACGGAACTACCGCGATATTTTGAGCTTTTACGGCCAAGAGAGTGTCTCTGCCCTTTTGCAAGACATCCTAACAGCACTTAAAAAGGAGCCCTCTCTTACACTTTACCGCGTAGCTGACAATGAGCTGGCTCTGCTTTTGCCGAACCGGCAGCCCGAATACTTTTCCGCCTTGCTTCAACAGCTTAATGCTATTCACATAACGTACAATGATGTCGTCCTGCACCCTTTTGTCTATGCCGGTATCACTCTGGTGGAAAACGACGGCAGTGAACTTGAAAAAGCGACACTCGCCCTTCAAAACGCCCTTGACAACCAGGTCTCGACACCGACCTATTTCAAAGAGGAATTCGACAGAAGCAGGCATATTCATGAAAACCTGATGTGGGCCGGCCGCCTGAAAGTGGCAATCGCCGAAGATCGTATAAAGCCCTATTTTCAGCCCATCTATAACCTCACAACCGACAAGATAGAGAAGTTCGAAGCCCTTGTGCGCATTGAAGAGAACGGAAAGACCGTCTCGCCGCATCACTTTTTGGAGAGCGCCGAGAAGATGGGGCGCATCCATGAGATCACCCTGATGATGATCGAAAAGGTCTATAAGGTGGCCGCACGTTACCCCCAGCTCACCTTCTCGATCAACCTCTCTTTTAAAGACCTTCAGGATGTCCGTATACTTGACTATATCATCAACCAGTGCCTCCACTTCAGGATCAAACCTTCACAGATCGTCTTTGAACTTTTAGAGACCGAAGCTATTGACGACCCGCAAAAAAGTATAGATTTTTTCAGCGAGCTCAAGCGTGCCGGTTTTGCCATCGCCATCGACGACTTCGGAACAGGCCATTCCAACTTTGCCAACCTCTCTACAATGCAGGTCGATTTCATTAAGATCGACGGGCAGTTCGTCAAAGACATCACACAGAACCAGGACTCCTTCGCGATTACCAAAAGTATCAACGAGTTTGCCAAAGTAATGAAGGCAAAGAGCATTGCCGAGTTCGTCAAAGACGAAAAGACCCTGAAAAAAGTGAGAGAGCTGGGTATCGATTACGCCCAGGGGTTTGTTATCTCGAAAGCCGTGCCGGAGAGTGAGATCGATGCCTTACTGAAGAAGTTCAACAGCTAGGTACAAAGAAAGATGGCAAAGCTCATCTAAAATAGTTCCTATACAGGAAATAGTTGTAGATTTGGTGTAGATTGTGCCGGATGTGAACCCGAAGGCGTACATCGGTACGTTGAGAGGTGAACTCCGGTGCAAGATGCGCCGAAGCTACAACTATTTAGCGTCGTAGATATCTTTTCTTGGGAAGATAAAGGTTGTGTGACGGTCGACAACGATCCGCTCTTTCTCATCCATAGCATACGCACGGATCGTAATAGGAATGATCGTGTCTTTCGATGCATCATCGACGACCAGCTCATCGGTATATAGAATGACCACTTTTTTCTTCTTGGCACCCGGACGGGCTGTAAACGGTGCTGTCGGTTTAGCGATCTTGATCTTGCCTTCATAACCGGCAGGAGCGATAACATCAAAATAGAACTTATGGTCTTTGTTCTCCGTGTTTTGAAGCAAGAAGACATACGCATTATCAACACGTTTTACACCATTCTCTTCCGGAGCAATGCTATATAGACGGCTCTCTTTATTGATGTTTAACAGCATGTTCTCTTTGGTTGTACTCATAAAGCCCAAAATAACCATGATGACAAGCAGGATCGCTGCATAACCAAGCACTTTCGGACGGAAGTAGCTTGTCTTACCGGCTTGGTGGATCACCTCTTTGTCACTTGACCAGCGAACCAGAGACTCTTTGCCCAGTTTACCCATAACCGTGGTACAGGCATCCACACACTCAAGACAGTTGATACACTCCAACTGCAGACCTTGACGGATATCGATATGTGTCGGACAGACCGTTACACACGACTCACATGCCGTACACTCAGAAGCAGGCTCTGCCGCACGGATATCTTTCTCTTTAGTGAAGAGTTTTGTATGGTCGTCATAGATCTTACCGCCACGATGCGGATCGTAGATCGCCATGACCGTGTCGTCATCGTACAGTACCGACTGAACACGTGAGTATGGACAGACATAGACACAGAAGTTCTCTTTGATCATCACGATGTCGGCAACCAAGAAAGCAACGATACCCAGCAGTGAACCGACTAAGACCATGTGATCCATCGGGTGCATCATATACTCAATAAAGTCTTCCGGCGGAACAAAGTACCATAAGAAGTCGGCTGCTGCGACTGTCGCTAAAAGTGTCCACAGAAGAATAGCGATCACTTTTTTGACCTGGTTCTCGATCTTGGACATGTCGGGATCGTTCTGCTTGTTCTTGATACGCTTGCGAAGACCTAAGAGTTTTGTCTCGATAAGGTCACGGTAGATGACACGGAAGATCGTCTGAGGACACATCCACCCACAGAAAACACGGCCGCCGACAACCGTCAATCCAAAGATACCGATAAAAAGGATCATCAGGATAAACGGCATCAGGTACATCTCCTGCATATCGAACTGAACGAAGGCAAGATGCAGTTTCAACTTGTCAAACGAGAGCAGGAAAAGGTGGTTACCGTTGATCGAGATCCATGGTGCGACCAAGGCAAAAACAGTGATAAGTCCATAGAACCAGTAACGCATGATCCGCAACGGGATCCACCCTTTTAAATAATCTTTTGTCGATTTTTTCTCGACTGTAGTAGTTTCACTCATACTTTTGACTCCTCTTTGGTTTTTTCTGAATGGGGACAGACGATAGTACCTATCACCTTCTCTTCGGCATCGACGGGAACGTCCAGAGTGACAAGACCTTTTGCCACCTCTTTAAGTTCACGCGACTCTATGTAGTCTTTTAACGAACTACGGCTTACACTCATCTCGCGTGCCATTGCACTGACACTTACGTTGTTACGGATGTAACCTATGATCTGATCCAGATACGGATCGAACTTAGACGAAGATCGGCTCCCTTTTGGACGGCCGATCATCTTCTTCTCTCTACTTTCCATAACCTGACGCAACTGGTCGATGAGACCTAGAACCAGCATGACATCACTCTTCTGATCGATCACGACACCGGCATTGATCACATGAATACGCATATTGTTTTTCAAAAGACAGGCGAACATCTGTAAGAGATCGGTGATGTTGCTGCTCAATACCCATACATCAGATATGAGCAGGTCTCTGTTCTGGTTGCTCTTAAAAAACGTTACGACGGCCTCACGTGCATCCAGGGTGTTGTTCTGCGAGGTGTGATCAACAAATTCATCTAATATCTCAATATTGCTTACTTGTGCATAAGCATTGATGCTTTTAAGCTGCTCAAAAGCACCGTCAAAATATTTATCTGGGCGGATATAACTAATAGCCATTGACGAATAAACCTCCCGTTTTTTTATTTTCATCATCATTATAGGGTCTATTGACGTTAAAAGTCAATACTATTTGTATTATTTACGTCATTTTCTACTTTTGTCGCTCATGTGTGATTATTCTGTGATATTAAGAGAGGCTCTTAGGAGTTGACTTATAAAGAGTTTGCCTTCTCAAAAGTAACAGTGGGGTATAATAATTTAATTTTAAAATAGTATAGACGGAGAGGGTTTGAACAGCTTATTTATTGAATTTCGCGACCCACTGTTTGGCGTCATCATCTTCTTCTCTCTTATCTTTGTGATCACCCTTTTCTCCTACTGGTGGGGACGTTTTAAACGTAAAGAAGACACGAACCATCTTAACAGCTTTATGAATGTCTTCAACTCAATGCCGACCGAAAAAGAGTTAAAGGCCCTGATGACCTCCGAGGCGATCTCTGACAAGTCGGCGCTTGTCATGGCGCAGACCTATTACCAAAACGGCGACTATGAAAAGTGTATCGAGATCTACCTCATCATGCTCGAGATGCAAAAAAACCCCAATGATAAAAAAGAGACCCTCTATCTCCTGGGAAAGACCTATTTCAAGGCCGGTTTTCTCGAACGCTCTCAGGAGATCTTCCTGCAGATCCTCAAGCAGTTCCCCAGAACGCCTAAAGCACTGCGCTACCTGCTGATCATCTATGAGAAAATGCACCAGTTTGACAAGGCGCTCGAGGTTCTGGAACCGCTTGATGAGCTGGGTATCGACAACACAAAAGATCGTGTCTACCTGCGATGTGTCTCTATTATCCGCAGCGCACAGTACGGCGCTGATGAAAAAGCACAGCTGCTGCTGGAGCTCTATAAAGAGCACCACCTTTTAAGCTACCTGATCTTCGAGTACCTGTTTCGTTTTACCCCGGAGCTGGCATGGAAAAACCTTGACCTGGGCGAGGCTGAACGCATTGTCGACATACTCTGGAATGCACGTGAGGCTGAGGCTAATTTAGATATAATCGCATCTAACAGTTATCTGCGTGAGCTCTTTAGCGCCAAGGGGACAGAACTCTTTGTGCAAAATAGCGGTATTTTTGAGTTTGATGTGCTTATCAAGCTCAACATAGCGGACCAGAGCGGTGCGACCTTGCAGTTTGACTACCTTTGCGGTGAGTGTAAACAGATCTATCCATTCAGCTTTCACAGATGCCCCAACTGCCACAGTATCGACTCCGTCGTTACCGAAACACTTTTGACAAAGGATCACTTTGAAGCAAATAACTCTCTTCAGTGACGGCAGCGCTTTGGGCAACCCCGGTCCGGGCGGTTACGGCACGATCCTGCGTTATAACGGCAAAGAGCGCATACTCAGCGGCGGTGAAGCACACACCACGAACAACCGCATGGAGCTGCTGGGAGTCATCGAAGGGCTGCGGGCACTAAAAGAGCCCTGCGAGGTCGAGGTGATCTCAGACTCCTCTTATGTGGTCAAAGGGATCAACGAGTGGTTGGTCAACTGGATCAAACGCGACTTTAAAAAGGTCAAAAACCCCGACCTTTGGCAGGAGTATATCAAAGTGTCCGAGCAGCACAAGGTTGTCGGTACCTGGGTCAAAGGCCATGCGGGGCATGATGAGAATGAACGGTGTGACGATATCGCCCGAACCAAAGCCGAAGAGTTTAAAGCGGCTCTTTAGCTATATTATAAATTTTTGAAAGGTTACAGATGAAAGATATAAAAAAGCTCGAAGAGCGGCTTAACTACAGTTTTGAAAACAAAAAGCTCATTATTGAAGCGCTGACGCACAAAAGTTACAAACAGCCCTACAATAATGAACGTTTAGAGTTTCTAGGAGATGCGGTACTTGACCTTATCATAGGGCAGTACCTGTTTGAAAACTTTCCTAATCATGACGAAGGCAAACTCTCAAAGATGCGCGCTTCACTTGTCAACGAAGAGGGCTTTACACGCCTGGCCAAACATATCGGACTGGGAGAGCAGCTCTTTATGTCCAATGCCGAAGAGAACAACGGCGGCCGCTCCAAGCCCTCTCTGCTCTCTAATGCCTTTGAGGCCATCATCGGTGCCCTCTACCTTGAGGCGGGGCTTCAACAGGTGAGAGAGATCAGTATCAAACTCGTCGAAGAGGTGCATCCCGACATCTCTCTTGACACCCTCTTTAAAGATTATAAAACAACACTCCAAGAGATGACCCAGGCTCTTTTTGGCACAACTCCTGAGTACAAGCTGGTCGGTTCACACGGTCCTGACCATAAAAAAGAGTTTGAGATCGCTGTCTTTGTTGACGGTAAAGAGTATGCCCGTGCAAGCGGAAAAAGCAAGAAGATCGCCCAGCAGGAGTCAGCTGCAGTTGCGATCGATCTATTAAACAGAGGTGAATCATGAATCGTTTCGGTATCCGTTTTAGCTTCTCGACATTCGGTGAGTCGCACGGCAAGGCAATCGGCTGTCTAATTGACGGCGTGCCGGCTGGACTGACTATCGATGAAGCCTACATCCAAGCCCAGCTTGACCGCCGTAAACCCGGCCAGAACGAGTACGCTACAGCGCGCAAAGAGGCCGACAGTGTTGAGATCCTTAGCGGTGTCTTTGAAGGTCTCAGTACCGGAACACCCATTGCGATGGTCATCTACAACACCAACCAGAAGTCTAAAGACTACACCAACATCAAAGACACCTTCCGCCCCGGTCATGCCGACTTTACCTACTGGCACAAATACGGCATCCGCGACTACCGCGGCGGCGGACGTTCATCGGCACGTGAGACAGCTACCCGTGTTGCTGCCGGTGCCGTTGCGAAGATGATGCTGAATGAACTTGGCATAACCGTCGAGAGCGGCATCACAGAGATCGCAGGTATCCAGGCCGGAGAGCTAGACTACAGCTATGTTGCGGGCAGTGAGATCTATGCACTGGACAAAGATGTGGAACAGGCGCAGAAAGATGCCATCATCGAAGCAAAAAACCGTCACGACTCTGTCGGCGGTGTGGCGCAGATCAAGATGAGCAACCTGCCTGTCGGTCTTGGCGAGCCGCTATACTATAAACTTGACGGCGTGCTTGCCGAAGCGATGATGGGTATCAATGCGGTCAAAGCGGTTGAGATCGGCGACGGAGTAGAGAGTGCCAAAGCCTTCGGTTCGACCAACAATGACCCTATCCGAAACAGCGGTTTTGAGTCCAACCATGCCGGCGGTATCTTAGGCGGTATCAGCAACGGTGAAGAGGTGCGTCTAAACGTCTACTTCAAACCGACACCCTCTATCTTTATGGAACAGCACACGACGACAACCCACGACGAAGAGGTGGATTTTGCTTTAAAAGGACGTCATGATCCTTGTGTCGCTATTCGCGGGTCTGTTGTTGCTGAGGCTATGGCGGCACTTGTAGTGGCTGACATGGTTCTTCTCAATATGGGGCGGACGATGGATGGTGTCAAGGGGTATTACAAAGCGTAAGGCTTTGTCCTCTTTCCAATCTGTCATTCTGGGCTTGATCCAGAATCTACTTTTTACCTTTTTCTTGAAAATTAATTCTCTCGACTATCAAACTTTTTTTACTTCATAGCGCTAGTATGTCACTTTTTTTTCTTGCGTGCACAAAGAAGATAAGCGCCAACAGCGCAATGCAGGGAGGCACTTAAGAGGCTAAAGCCTTATGCAGGGCAGAACTAAATTCTGCATCGTAAAATGCCGAGTCGTAAAACTAACGAAAAAAAAGAAGTGCAATACCCTCCGGCACTATGAACCACTGAAAAGTTATGATACTCTGGCTTCCGAGCTAATTGGCGGTTAGACGCCAATACTTGTCTGTACGTAGCAATATGGACTGCCAACTTTATAGAGGCATATTAGACTGTTTTTACGACACAAGCTATTTCAATTCGAATAGGGATTAAAACAAAGTTTTAATATTAATAGATGCGTTACCGCTTGCTCTTTTTCGAAGCATCTGCAGAGCTGACTGTAAGGAGTGGACTTCCGTTAATAAAACCACTTTGTTTGAGCATAGCGAGTTAGGGGTTTTTAGGAAGGGAACGACTGAAAGGAAGGTACCCGACAGCTGTCGGGCTCGAAGCCGATTCGAGAGCTTTTTTGCGTACTTTTTTTGCGGAGAAAAAAAGTATGAGAGAAGGTCAATGCAGTAGGTAATTCGATAAAAATTGAAAGGTCTAATAGAGTTGTAGATTCCCATCTTCATAAGAATGATATGAGGCTTCAAACCGAATATCTATGCGTCTACTTCTTATGCGGCAGACCAGGCGTCGTCTTGTCAAGGGTCTCTAAAAGATGCTGCTCCCTCTCTTCAGAGAGCTTCCCGCTGGCAATAGTGTCAAGGATCTTCTCCGCCATCTTGACCTGCAGCTCTTTTTCGCGGATAAACATCTCTTTTTGAAGCTCATTCTCATGCATCTTCAACTTATCTTCACGGCGTTTTCTAAAGATATACAAGACAAGCACCAACAGAGCGATCGAACCAAGGGCAATGACGATAAGGGTACTGTTTTTGAAGGCAAACTCGCTCTCTTTTACAAAAGTAGAGAGGTTGTGCTCTTTCACCGCCATCTCATTTTGTGTCTTGAGTTCAGCAAGCTTAGTATCTTGCTCCATCTTCTGCAGCTCTACATCACGCTCTTTGTTGATCTTCGCGATCTCTTTCTGCGCCTCGGCTTCTATGGTAGCGATGGCGACGGCACTCTCTTTTGGTCTGTTCTGAACGGTATACACCCGCTTTTGATCAGCAGGTTTTTCACCCATCATATAAGGATTCTGACGATTATCATCGCCGCAACCGACTACAAAAGAGAGCGTGACAATAAGCACTATGAGATTAAATAACTGTTTCATTAAAGGTATTCTACACAAGAGTAGATATAAGTTTCCTCTATCCCCACCAATTTCCTTTTATAGAAGAAGTATTATATTATGATAAATAATATTTTTAATTGAAAGGTTCTAATGCAAACTCTGGTATTAGGCATCATCCTATTTATAATTCTCACTCAGATCTTTGACAATATCATCATTAACCTTCTTCTTAGCGTCTTGAGCGTCTCTCTGCTGGCGCTCAATCAACAGCTTAACACCCTCAAAAGTGAACTCGCAAAAAAAGAGCGTACCCGCAGACGGGGACGCGTTACACCTGTAACAGCACCTATACAACCGGCACGTGTACAACAACCTAGAGAAGAGCCATCGAGTGTTCACAAACAGCAAGTCAAACCAATGTCAGCAACACAAACATCCAAACTATCTGTACGAAAAACAGTCCCGAGAGAGCAGCTTCCTATTGATGTTCTTGACCCGTTAAAGTGGTTTAAAACCTATTTGGCAGGCGGCAATCCCATCGTACGTGTCGGCGTTATTATTCTCTTTTTTGGTATGGCTTTTCTAGCTAAATACGCTATTGAACAAGGCTTTATCAGTATTGAGATGCGTCTCGGCTTTATCGCCCTGCTGGGGGTGGGACTCACGACTATAGGGTGGCGGCTGCGAAACACAAAGGGGGAGTTTGGCCTGATCTTGCAAGGCGGAGGTGTTGCCATGATCTATCTGGTTATTTTTGCCTCCGCTAAACTCTACGAGCTCTTCCCTCTTGTCACTGCATTCGGCATGATGTTGGCTGTCGTAATGGGCGCCTCTTTTTTAGCCGTCAGACAGGATGCTCTTCCCTTAGCACTTTTCGCAACCGTCGGCGGTTTTGCTGTTCCTATCTTAACCTCTGACGGAGGCGGTTCGCACATACTTCTGTTTAGCTACTATGCACTGTTAAACATAGGTATTGTCTTTATTGCATGGTTTAAGAGCTGGCGGCTGCTCAACCTCTCCGGGTTTGTATTGACCTTTGTCGTGGCCACCCTCTGGGGAACACTGGAGTACAAGCCTGAGTTCTTAACCTCAACAGAACCTTTTTTGATCCTCTTTTTCATCTTCTACCTGAGTGTCTCTGTTCTGTTTGCATTCAAACAGCCTTTTCAACTCAAAGGTTATGTAGATACTACCCTGGTGTTTGGTTTGCCTCTGATCGGTTTTGCATGGCAAAGAGCCCTGTTCACGGATAACGATATGGCCATGGCTATAAGTGCCGCAGTTCTAAGTCTACTCTATGTGACTCTATATAAAGCACTCCATACAAAAGAGCAGATGCAACTGCTAGCGCACTCTTTTTTAGCACTCAGTGTTCTCTTTTTTACCCTGATAATTCCTTATGCACTGGATGGTTTTGCCGTCTCCGTGCTGTGGTCTGTTGAGGGAGCAGCTATACTCTGGGTCGGTTTAAAACAAGGTCGTCCACACACAAGAAGTGCAGCATTAGGCATTCAAGCTATTGCCCTTGTGCAGTACCTTACGCAGCTGCCTCTGGAGAGTGTTCCATACCCCTTCTTGAATATTGTCTATTTCAGCAGCACACTTATTGTCCTGCCGATCATGTTCAGCGCATGGCTCTATGAACATTTCAATGAAAACGTTGGCTCTCATGAGAAAGGAATCTCTATAGTTTTACTTAGTATAGGCACCCTGTTTTGGCTTTTTATCGGCTATCAAGAGAGCCTGAGAGTTGAGGATGGGCACTTTATGCCTTTTCTCCTTTATGTCACACTGACTGGTTTTACTTTTTTAGTCTTGACACAACGACTCTCATTTAAAAGTGCACAAACAGTGCTTCCCTTTAGCATGCCTCTTGGTTTAACTCTTATTGCAGCGTATGCCATAGACGGCTCGACATACTACTTAACAAGCTCCTACGCCGCTATTGTACTTGCGCTCTTTTTTACACTCTACTACACGCTGTTAAAAAAGCATTCTCTTCACACGGAGCTC
Source organism: Campylobacterota bacterium (assembly GCA_039714575.1). GTDB lineage: Bacteria > Campylobacterota > Campylobacteria > Campylobacterales > Sulfurimonadaceae > Sulfonitrofixus. The sequence goes on from JBDLJE010000008.1 coordinate 23,140, forward strand.
TTAAAGGGTGCTCATGTGTTAGGTGCATTTAGTATTATGTCCATCTTTAGTCATGATCTTATTCACGTCGCAGATACCTACTTTCTACAGCCTGTCTATCCCTTTATTTTTGCAGCGATTACACCCGCACTTCTTTTTCTACTGCTACAGGCGGCATCAAAAAAGAGCTATTGGCCCTTAGCAGAGTTCAAAGCTTTTTATCACCGTTACATCGGGGGCATGTTTACACTGCTTTTAGCTATATGGTGGCTACTGGCTATCAGTTTCGATGGAGTCACAACAAGTGCATATACTCCAATTATTAATCCGCTAGACCTGTTTCAGCTCATCGTGATAGCTATTATATGGATATGGCACCAAAGGAACAAGGCACCAAAAGAGAGAGCATATATACTTATGGGAAGCATGCTGTTTATACAGATCACCACGGTACTTGCACGCAGCTTTAGTGCCTTTGATTCAACACCGTATCGCCTTGAAAGCCTCTTGCACAACATCTCTTACCAGATGACGCTCTCTATTATGTGGACTGTCATTGCACTTGCCCTTATCTTATATGCAAAGCGTGTACAAGTTCGTACTTTATGGGTAGCCGGTGCCGTTTTATTAGCAGCAGTCGTACTGAAACTTTTTGTTATCGAACTTGGAAACAGCGGCACCATCGAACGTATCATCTCTTTTTCCGTTGTTGGCATATTAATTGTACTCATAGGCTTTTTTGCACCACTGCCGCCAAAAAAACTACAAAATGTCAGATAAGGGGCTCTTCCTCTTACCGGCAAAACTAGAGGTGTTTGTCAAACCAGCTTGCTACTTCACTACGGATAGTATGACGAAGTTGAATCCCCGCGACGAAGTCCGTATGTTTCGCTTTTTGAAGCAGTGAGACCAGTGCGTTACGGCGTTTAGACAAGAACGGGTGGTCTATCTGATGCGGGTCGCCCATAATGACCAGGCGCGTCTCGTCACCCATGCGTGTACCGATCAGCTTCAGTGTCGCATTGGTCATGTTCTGCGCCTCATCAATGATCACGAGCTTGCGCGATATCGTCGTTCCGCGAAGGTGGGCAATGTCCATCACCTCAATGTTATACTTCGCCATAAACTGCTCAGTCGCATTTTCCCGCTGGATCGAGTTCGTGGTTCCGGTAAACTCCACTTGTGCATCGATAGAGTGTTTTGTCTGATGCTCGATCGTAAAGTTGACTGCCGAGTAGAGCGGGTACATAAAGTAACCCAATTTCTGATCCTGGTCGCCCTTTCGGTACCCAAGTTCTGCCTGAGGATCGCTGGCGGTCACGGTGTTACGAGCATAAACGATACCCTCGACAATACCCTCTTTAACCAGCTCCAGACCCGCCTGCAGAGCGATCAATGTCTTACCGGAGCCTGTCGCGCCCGCGACGACCGTTACACTGTTTTGAGGGTGTGTCATAATAGAGAAGTAGAACTTCTGTTCAAGGTTAATAGGACGAACAAGGTTGTCATCAAAATACTCCCCGAAACGTTTATCAAAGTCGCACCACTCCAACGACCCGTTAAGGTTCATCGCATAACGCTGTATACCTGTCTCGTAAAATTCATTCTGTTCACTCTGCGCTTTCTCGATAAAGGTAATCTGCTCAAAGTTATGATGTTCATCGTCATCATCGATCGCAGGCTCATCTTCATAATAGTAACAGTGGGCGAACTCAATACTGTCCGCATTTTCTACACGGGAGTTGCGTATGCTCTCCGTAGGGATACCCTGCACTTCTGCAGCGATCTTAAAAGAGATGTCATTGGTCAACAGTGAAAGCCCGTAGTCCTTGGCGATCTCACCGATCTTGGCATCGTTGAGACCTTTCGCTTCGCTAAACGTTCTGTCCATGCGGTAATCACTGCGGTAGACAATATACAGAGGTATTTCGTTGTCAAAGTCATGGTTGCCCAAGACGGAGGGTTCAAACGGCAGAACCAAACGGTAATAGAGATCGTTTTGACACGCCTCGTTCTTGCCACACTTTTTAAGGCACTCCGGCAGCTCATCATAACTGATCATGCCGCTTTTGTCATTGTCCGAGAGTCTGAAAAACTCTCTTGCACGGAAACCTGCATCCGAGCGCATATCATCTTTTTTGTTGTTGAGTTCGGCTAAAACAACATCTGTAATAGCAACAATATTTTCGTTGTTCTCAGAGATTCGGAGAATATTAATGGGGTCATCTAAGATAACGGAGGTGTCTAGGAGGTAACAGTTTTGTGAATCACTCAAGAGGAGTCCTTCAGTCGCTGAGATTAGCAGTTTAAGAACGTATTGCTTAGTTTTATAACTGCCTTGAAACTATTATAGCCACAAAGAAATAAACAGAATACTTAAATACAAAAACATTTTTTGATCTTTTTAAATTTGAGGTTTTTAGAGCAGTAAAATTTACTAGATTGAAGGTTTAAAGTTGTAGATTTGGTGTAAGTTGTGCAGGACGTGAATCCGAAGGCGCACTAGTGTGCGTTGAGAGATGAACTCCGGTGCAAATTGCGCCGAAGCTGCAATTTTAAATAGGGAGAACGCGGATTTTGTTAGAGAGTTTTTCTTTTAATGTCGACTCGATCGCATAAAGCGTACCGGTAGAAGATGAAGCACACCCGTTACAAGCGCCAAGATAGCGAATATAAACATCGATATACTCATCAGAGTTTTTGATGTCGATAACTTCCATGTCGCCGCCGTCCATTACCAGGAACTGACGAACACTCTCATCGATAACAGCATCGATCGCTTTGATCTGCTGAACAAGTGTCATACCTTCAAAGTCACCGGCTGCACCGGCGTCTGCTGCGGCTGCCATCTTCTCTTCGTCCATCTCTTTACGCGTGTCAGCAAGGATGTCAACAAGGTAGTACTCACGATCTTCGTGACCGCCCGGCTTGATACAAGACTTACAAAAACCGCCCGCTTTAGTGTAGTCAGTGATCTGCTCAACTGTCGTCAGGTCATTAAGTTTGATGACCTCCTGAAGTGTTCCAAGACTGACACGTGCACATTCACACACAATGATCTCCTCTTCGAAAGACTCAGAGTCAACACCCAAGTAAAGACCTGCCGCTTTTTTAATAACGTCATACGCCATTACCGAACAGTGCATCTTCTGCGGTGGAACTGCCGGCGTCTCAGGATCGTCACGCAGTGCCAGCTCGACATCGATGTTGGTGATCTTTACCGCCTCTTGAACCGTCTTGCCGATACACAGCTCTGTCATTACATCAGAAGAGGCGATCGCTGTACCACAACCAAAGCTTTTGAATTTTGAGTTGACGATCTTGTCGGATTCCGGGTCGATCTCCCAGTATAGACGTACCGCGTCACCACAAGACTCTGCACCGAAATCAGCAACGATAAGTTTGTTGCCATTGCTTGCAGCCGCTTCTTCCGTGATCTCACCCTGGTGTTGAGGGTTATTCATCAATGTTGTTACTTTATTAGAGTATGCGTCCCATAAAGAGTCGCCTAAAATGTCATTTTTTGCCATTGTTAATCCTTTCTAGCTAATTTTCTTTTCTCTCTGCTTCGTCAGAAGCTAGCTTCAGTGCCATAGCGGCGAGCGCAGGATAAGGGGCTTTTGCTCCTTGTCCGTTCTAATAGATAGCGGCCCCGCTAAACACTTGTGTTTAGTGGTGATGCAGCTCGCACTCTTGAACTTCGCCGCCCGGTGTCGGTTGTACTTTTGCGTACGAACTTGAGATCGCACGAAGACGTGAAACCGCATCTTTAAAGTGGTTGATAACGTAATCAACCTCTTCGTCTGTCGTAAAACGGCTCAGGCTTAGACGGATACCCGTGTGTGCCAGTTCATTGTCAGCACCGATAGCAAGCATTACTGTGTTCGCTTCAAGATCTTCCGATGCACAGGCAGAACCTGTCGAGGCTCCGATCTGACCGTTGTTAAGGTCCCAAAGCATCCCTTCGCCCTCAACCCCGCGGATCGAGATAAGGATCGTGTTTGGTGTACGGTTAGAACGGTCACCGACTGTAAATGTCTCAGGGATCGCCTCAAGCAGCGCATCTTCCAGACGGTCACGCTGTGCAGCGATCGCCGTCATCTTCTCTTCGATATTTGTCGTAGCGATCTCCATCGCTTTACCCATACCGATGATAAACGGTACGTTCAGTGTACCTGAACGACGACCGCCCATATGCTCACCACCGTGCATTAACGGCAAAAGTGCTTGCGAGTTCTTGATGTAAAGTGCACCGATACCTTTTGGTCCGTGGAACTTGTGCGCGCTCATTGACATAAAGTCAACATTGACCGACTGCATGTCTACCGGGATCTTACCGACAGCCTGAACGCCGTCTGAGTGGAAAAGGACCCCTTTTTCTTTACAGATCTCACCGATCTCGGGAATCGGGAAGATCATGCCTGTTTCGTTGTTCGCCCACATAATAGAGACAAGTGCTGTCTTCTCTGTGATAAAACTTTTAACCGTATGCGCTTCTACAATACCCTCTTCATTGACCGGAAGGTAGGTTACTTTAACACCCTGCTCTTCCAAGAACTTACATGTTGAAAGAATTGACGGGTGCTCGACTTCGGTAGTAACGATGTGGTTTTTGTCACCGTTAAGGATCTTGTCGATCCATACTGCTTGAAGTACCCAGTTGTTTGACTCGGTCGCACATGATGTGAAGATGATGTCATCAGCGTCAGCCGCATTGATAGCAGTGTAGACTTGGTCGATCGCCTTGGCGATAGCAGGGTGAGAAGACGTACCGAACTTGTGCAGTGAGTTCGGGTTACCGTACTGCTCACTGAAGAAAGGGATCATCGCTTCCGTTACCTGAGGGTCGACCATTGTTGTCGCATTGTTGTCCATATAAACTTGCATATTTTTCCCTCGATAATGATTATTGTTTTAAATAGGACAATATTTATCCTAATTCGATGGTGAATAATAATCTATGCCTTGTTATAGCTTGCTTAAGTTTTCTTTATACTGTTTTTGCTTTAAGAAATAAGAAAACACCTAAACTTGATCAAAGGGGAGAAAAAGTTGTAGATTTGGTGCAGGTTGTGCTGAAGTGATCCCGAAGATGTACATCAGTACATCGAGAGGTGAACTGAAGTGCAAAGTGTGCCGAAGCTACGACTTTTTCGCTTTGAGCTCTTTTTGCATTCGTTTATACTCTTTTTCAAACTTCTTGCGGCGGGCATAAGAGAGCTTCTCGATAAAAAGCTTGCCCTGAAGATGATCGATCTCATGCTGAATAGCGATACTCAAAAGCTCTTCAGCGTCTAATGAACATGCATTGCCGTGACGGTCCTGGTAGGTAATACCGATCTTCTCAAAGCGTTCAACATCTTCATAGAACTTCGGCACACTCAGGCAGCCCTCCTGATAGACCGTCGTTCCTTCACTGTAAGTGATGTCAGGGTTGATGATCTCAAGAAGGTTGGCTCTATCTTGTGTGCCCTCTTCATCGTCATTTGGAAGGTTGATAATCAACACATCGATAGCGCGGTCGACCTGGATCGCTGCAAGACCGATACCGTTTGTCTCGATCATCGTCTCATACATGTCATCTAAAAAAGTATGCAGTTCGGCACTGAACTCGGTTACAGGTTTAGAGATAAGTTTTAGACGTCTGTCGGGGTAAGTTATAATTGGAAGGATCATAGTTGTTCTTTAAAAGAGAAGCTTATTCGCTCTTCTCTTTTTTTGTCAGTACTTCATCAATAAGACCGTACTCAAGTGACTCTTGTGCACTCATGAAATAGTCACGGTCAGTGTCCGTTTCGATCGTTTTGAGCTTTTGACCCGTGTTCTTCGCCAAAATATCGTTGAGCTCCGCTTTCATGCGAAGGATCTCTTTCGCCTGAATAGCGATATCACTCGCTTGACCTTGCGCACCGCCAAGAGGCTGGTGGATCATAATGCGTGCATGAGGAAGAGCAAAACGCTTCCCTTTAGTACCGGCACTTAGCAGAAATGAACCCATAGAGGCCGCTTGCCCGATACAGATCGTCGCAACGTCAGGACGGATATAGTTCATCGTGTCATACATCGCCATACCGGCTGTTACCACACCGCCCGGAGAGTTGATGTAAAAGTAGATATCTTTTTCCGGGTCTTCAGCCTCAAGAAAAAGCATCTGCGCTACGATTGTTGAGGCGACCTGATCGTTCACTTCGCCGCTAAGCATGATGATACGATCTTTCAGAAGGCGTGAGTAGATGTCGTATGAACGCTCACCACGGCCTGTCTTCTCAACAACGTAAGGGATATAGCTCATTACGCGTCTTTTCCGTTAAGAATTTTAGAAAGAACCTTGTCCTCTACCATTGCCATCTGAACAGCCGGCAGGTAACCTGACTCTTGGTACTGCTTGTAAACTGCTGCAGGGTCTTGACCCATCTGCATTGCTTCCATGTAGATAGTCTGCATGACTTCCTGCTCTTCAACAACGATTCCCTCTTCTTTAGCAAGTGCATCGATGATAAACGTTGCTTTTACAGAACGCTCAGCGTCTTCACGACCCTCTTCACGAAGCTCTGTTACTTTGTCTGCGTTCTCTTGAAGTGCTTTGATCTCATCTTCGCTCATAGACTGCGCTTTTTTGTTAAGTGCCATATCCATCTCCTGCTCTACAACAAACTTTGGAAGAGCTACATCGATCTTCTCTACTAATGCCTCAAGCATTTTTGGCTTAAGATCGTCATTGAAAAGTTTTGACTTCACTTCGTTTTCAAGCTGCGTCTGAACCTGCTCTTTTACCATATCCATTGTTGCATCTTCTTGACCCGGAAGCAGTTTTGCAGCAAGTTTCGCATCTTGACGCGGTTTCTTTTTAGTCTGGATCTCATGCGCCGTTACTTTGAACTCAGCATCTTTACCTGCAAGTGCTTCACCGCCGTAGTTCTCAGGGAAAGTTACCTTGACAACTTTCTCTTCGCCCTTTTTCATACCGATGACCTGGTCTTCAAAGCCCGGGATAAACTGACCTGAACCCAGTGCAAGAGAGAAACCTGTTGCTGCGCCGCCTTCGAAAAGCTCACCGTCAATAGAACCCTCAAAGTCCATAAGCACTGTATCACCTGACTCAAGCGCACGGTCTTCATCAACAGTCACAAGCTCAGCCTGCTGCATTGCAAGTTCGTCAACACGCTCTTTTACCTTAGCTGCAGTGATCTTTGGTGTTTTGTACGCCGGAACAAGTTTAGCGTAGTCGCCAAGAGCGATCTCAGGACGGATAGCGACTGTTACTTCAACATCGATGTTCTCCTCGCCTTTGTCAAACTTAGTGATCTGCGGCTCACCGATCATAGCGTCGTTCTCAACACCGATATCTTTAAGACCTGCAGTAAGTACATCACGAAGTGCTTCAGATTCAGCATCTTGAACCAACTTCTCACCGTACTGTTTTTTAACAGCAGAAACAGGCACTTTACCTTTACGGAAACCCGGGATGTTGGTTGTTTTAGCAAGTTGCTTTGCAATTTTCTCTACGTTTGCAGCGATCTCTTCGTTAGAGATCTGTGCAGAAACTGTTGCGTTTGCGCCATCGATTTTGTTAGTTGTAACGTTCATTTGGTACCTTTTTTTGTGCTATTTCGGAGTGAAGATGCCACTCTAAGCTGGATAAAAATTTTGGCAATAATATCTAAAAAGTGCTAACAACTCTATTAGAAGAGATCAACTCTACCATCAGCTGGCACAATATTCAAAGCTTATATATAAATGTAATGCATTATAAATGGATTTTTCTCAGTCTTTTCATGGTATTGTTTTACAAATTTAGTAAAAAGTATTATTGTGAAGAAGAACGAACAAGAAGCATTTGAATCTGCCGTCAAGACCATGATGAAGAGTGTAGGTGAAGACCCTGAACGCGAAGGGCTGTTAAAAACTCCGGAGCGTGTCTATAAAGCCTATGAGTTTATGTACGGCGGCTACAAAGAGGATCCGACAGAGATCCTGCAGTCGGCTATCTTTACCAGTTCAAACGACGAGATGGTGCTCATCAAAGATATCGAGCTCTACTCGACCTGTGAACATCACCTGCTGCCGATCATCGGACGTGCTCATGTCGCCTACATCCCTAACGGCAAAGTGGTCGGGCTCTCAAAGATCCCCCGTGTTGTCGACATCTTTTCACGCCGTATGCAGATCCAGGAGCAATTGACAGAACAGATCGCCGCTGCTATTATGGACGCACTTGACCCTAAAGGGGTAGCCGTTGTCATACAGGCACGTCATATGTGTATGGAGATGCGCGGTGTCGAGAAGATCAACTCCACCACGACATCAAGCGCACTTCGCGGTCTCTTTAAAAAAGATGAAAAGACCAGAGCCGAGTTTTTCAACCTTATCAACGCCCCGCAGGGCAACCGCTACTAAACCGAGACCTCAAAAGATAGTAAATCTGCTATCTGTTTACGATCGCTCCCAGTCGGCGGCCATTTCACCAAAGTCAACTAAATACTATTGCTGTATGCCGTATCAAACACTCAAAAAGATATTGTCTTATTTAAAGTGGTAGACAAAATTAATATTGGTAACTTGATCTATAAAAAAGAGAACCTTCACCTTTTTAGGGGTTCTCTCCCCATTTGCGCCTGTGATGCAAAAACACCTCAAGCACTATAAAGCCTATAACGGCACTGATAATCAAGCCGGTTAACAGCATCGGCACCTCCAGTTGTGTCGTTTATCTTAAACTACATATATCAATTATCTAATATTTATTGCAAAATGACATCAACCTTCTGTTCACTGCACAGCGTTAAACATCTAATTCTGTACTATAGCTTTTATCGCTATTCATGTCTGTAGGAAATGCCGTACAGCTAAATAATATAATACATTTCATAGTTAATAATATTTATTTCAGTTATTTACTGATATATTTAACGAATGAAAAAACTACAGTGCGCCACGCTTGAAGGTATCGAAGCCATTCCTGTCTCTGTTGAGTCAACTCTTACCAAAGGGCTCCCCTCGTTTACCGTTGTGGGCATGGCCTCTACCGCCATCAATGAAGCACGCGAGCGAGTCAAGTCCGCCCTTTTGGCAAATGACTTTGTCTTCCCTCCCAAACGCATCACCATCAACCTCTCTCCCTCAGATGTCAACAAAAATGGCTCGCACTTCGACTTGAGCATCGCGCTTCTTATCGCGCTTGACAGTGTAGAGATCGATCTCTCGGAGTGGTATGTCTTTGGCGAGCTGGGTTTGGACGGAAGTGTGAAAGAGAATGCGCTGCTCTATCCGCTGGTGCTTTCACTTGCCAACAGTGCGAGCATGCAAAAAGTGCTTGTGCCCAAAGAGAGTCTCTCCAAGGTACGCAACATCCCCAATGTCGAGTTCATCGGCATCGAACATCTCAACGATGCCATCACTTTTTTCAAGGGGGATGATGAGAAGGTCATACGCCAGGACTCTGCAGAGATCGAACATCCCAACTACAAGGTCAACAACGAGACCTACTATTTTCACAAACACTACCCCATAGACTTTATTGACATCAAAGGACAGGAGAATGCCAAACGTGCCGCCTTGGTCAGTGCGAGCGGTCTGCACAACCTTCTGCTGGAGGGAAGTCCCGGCTGCGGCAAGTCGATGATCGCCAAACGCCTGCACTACATCTTGCCGCCCGTCACCTCGGACGAGCTGCTGGACATTGCAAAACTCGACTCGCTCGAAGGTGTCGAACCTCACTTCAGCCCGCGGCGTCCTTTCCGCTCACCTCATCACACCTCAACACCCGCCTCTGTCTTTGGCGGCGGCAGTCAAAAAGCACAGATCGGCGAGATCGGGCTGGCACACAACGGCATTCTCTTTTTCGATGAGCTCCCTCACTTTCAAAAGATTGTTTTAGAGGCCCTTCGTGAGCCTCTGGAAGACAAAAAGATCCGTATCTCCAGGGTCAACACCAAGGTCGAATACCCCACCTCTTTTCTCTTTGTAGCCGCTATGAACCCCTGCCCCTGCGGAAACCTTTTAAGCACGACACAGGACTGCCGCTGTTCGGAACGGGAAGTGCAGCGTTACAAAAACCGTCTCTCAGACCCGTTTTTAGACCGGATAGACCTCTATGTCCAGATGCAGAACATCAACCCCGACGACAGAGCCTCTTTCAGCTCAGAAGCCCTGCACAAGCAGGTCCTTTACGCCCACAAACGTCAAATAGCGCGTGGGCAGCACTGTCTCAACGGCCAGCTTGAAGATAGTGATATTGATAAATATTGCATGTTGGAAAGTGATGCAAAAGCTATTTTGGACCAGGCCATTGTCCGCTATCAGCTCTCGTTTCGAAGTATCAAAAAGATCCAGAAAGTCGCCCGTACGGTTGCCGACCTTGACAAGGCGGCTAACATCTCAAAAAGCCATCTTCTAGAGGCGCTCAGCTATAGAAGACGAGAGCAGTAGAAGGTTAGCGTATTCTAAAATGAGAAATGCATCTTTTTAAAGGTGTGAAACTCTGTTGCGACTTTCTCATTTTCAAGTTTTAAGGCTTTCAGAGCCTTAGGATTAACCAGATAGTACCCCAAGACGACATCGACCTTGTCCCCCTTTTGAAGGTTGAAGTCGTATTTGACACTTCTCTTCTCGTTGGCCTGGATCATCGTGTTTTTAAGCGTTGTGTCAGCAGCCCAAGGCATAGCCGGTTTACCGTCTTTACCGATGACACGGACAAAGGTCTCATCCTTCAGTGCTGTTGTCTTACCCTCTCTTGTGACACTCACTTTTAAGACAGCCAGACGAAGCGGGTGAAGCAGCAAGGCGTGAGAGGTACGGTTGTCGATGTTGACGATAAAGTTGTCGATGTTTCGCAGCATGGAGATGTCTACATACTTTTCCAGCATCTCGGAGTGAAAGTGCGTTCCCGCGAAACCGTGGAAGGCATGTTTTTTCGTATCTTTAAACTCAGAGACACTCCCCTCGACCTTCGGCATATGACAGCTGACACAGTTGGCACCGTCAAGTTCGTTGTCGATGTTGGTCGAACAGACGTTCAGACCCCACTTGTTCTTTTTGTGCGAGTGGCAGCCTATACAGACATTGCCGTTTTGCATATGTTCATTGCCCTCGGTCGTAATACCGTGATAAGGCGAATCAACATGCTCTTTGAGTGTTCCAAAATACTTCTTCTCCTCTTTGGAGATGATGTTTATGTTGGACTTTTTATGCAGCTCGATGGATTCGATACGGTGACAATAGGCACAGCTTATACCCGCTTGATGCGTCTCGTTTGTCATTTCCGGCAGGGCCTTTTGACCCTTTGTCATCATCTTGTCCAGATTGTCGGCACCCGGGGTGTGACACTTGCCGCAACCGTAACGCTCCTGCTTTTTGTTCTGTGGGTGCTCTGCCCAGACTGCATTATGAATAACATCTTTTTGCGGTGTGGAGTTGGCATGCATAGAACCGTAGAACTCTTCATAGATCTGTGTATGACAAGCTTTGCAATCTTCGCTTTTTGCAAATTTATGAACACCGTCATTTGCAAAGGCAGCCAGTGTAATTAGGAGTAGAAGTGATAGATTTTTCATTGATATTCCTCATGTTATTGATTATTTGAAATTATAACTAAAATTATCTATTTAAATAATACTTCTCTACTGCCCCTATCTTCAACTCCGAGCGAAAGGTCATCGGCGTTTTAGAACTTCTGAACAAGGAGGGCGGATCTGATGAGAAAGATGAGAAGTTTATGATCTTCTTCGCCCACTATGTCAGCGGTTTTATCGAACTGACCAACCTTTACTCTAATAACCAGGCTAAGGTGTAGCGCTAAAGACCCTGCTCAACCTCAGAAACTTACGCTATATTTTCACTACTAAAATAAGGAATTGTTATGAAGAGAGCAGAAGTCAGCCAACTCAACAGTGGCGTCAAGATCACCTTTAGCGGCACCGTTGCCAAACAAAATGTCGTTGAGATGGTAGAGCGCTGTCAGACCGGAAAATGCGACTGTATGAGTGATGAATCTAAAAAAAAGATCGAAGGGATGCAGGTCAGCGGCAAGGACGGCGATGTAGAGCTAACGATCGACGGTGACCTTGATGTCAAAGAGATCGAAGCAGCAGTTGCCAAATCACCGCTTATCAACGATTAGCTCCTGCACATTTGACCATTCATAACTTTTTAGACTAAATTCATACATTTTTGTATATTTTTTTCTGTTTATTATGATAGGATGGCCCTTGTAAATCATTACTAAAGGGATCTTATGAACATTACAAACATTGAAACCATTCCGGGGAAGACCATCACAGAACATCATGGTGTTGTTTCAGGTTCAACCGTCCGTGCCAAACATGTCGGTAGAGACATTATGGCCGGTTTTAAAAACGTTTTCGGCGGTGAGCTTAAAGGGTATACGGAACTCTTGGCAGAGTCAAGAGAAGAGGCGATGCAAAGAATGACGGAACAAGCAAAGTCCTTAGGGGCAAATGCCATTGTCAATGTTCGTTTTTCCACCTCGTCCGTTGCCGCCGGTGCAGCTGAACTTTATGTCTACGGAACAGCTGTAAGTGTGCAGTAATGGCTGATTTAATTGTATTTTTAACCCTGATAGCATTGGGCTTTTTTGTCGGTTCCTATCTTGAGAAAAAACACTACCGGTCTATTCGTGAACGAGAGGTCAAATATGCTTCGATACCGACTATAATGCTCAAAAAAACTCTGCATCCGGAGCGTGTTAAAGAGAGCCGTTTAGTCAATGGCAGCGTCGTGATCTCTATTGATTACTATAAACGCTTGATAGCAGCACTTAGAAATATTTTTGGCGGTAACGTGACCTCGTATGAAAGTTTGGTAGACCGTGCACGTCGAGAGGCTGTTTTACGCATGAAAGAGGACGCCAAAAATGCAGATGAGATCATCAATATACGTTTAGAGACCTCATCCATCTCGAAAAATGACCAAAAAGGCACGATCGGCAGTGTTGAAGTCCTGGCTTACGGAACAGCGCTGACCTATTGAACTTCAACACCTCTCTTCCGGACGACACGGTCAACGTCTCAAAGCAGTCGCCTCTGCTGGATCTGTTATGGATGTCGGGCGGTCTGTTTATCGGCATTACTCTTCTCTACTTCACCTTTGGCCTTGCCGTTGAGTACGGTGTTAAGAGCATCTCTACCGAACGTGAGATCAAGCTCTTCTCTTTTTTACAGTCGGAGCACAACAGTACAGAAGCCGCTTCGGCAGAGCTGTTAACACTTAGAACACTTCTCAACGAATCAGAAACATGCCGACAGAGCCCTTACGACTTTGTTGTCAATATCGTAGAAGATGAAACCGTCAATGCCTTTGCCCTTCCGGGCGGAACCATCATCTTCAATCGCGGCTTACTGAAAAATGTCCATTCCGAAAATGAGCTCTTTTTTGTATTGGCTCATGAGATAGGCCACTATAAGAACAGAGATCATCTTGAAGGAATCGGTCGCGCATTGACAGCCACTTTTATAGGAAACATGTTGGGGGTTTCAGACATTTCCGACATCTTGAACAGTGCTATGGCACTCAGTGAAAGCCATTTTTCACAAACACAAGAGAGTGAAGCAGATATTTACGCGGTTGAGCTGATGCAGTGCTATTACGGTCATGTCAGCGGTGCAACGGACTTCTTTACGCATCTGCCGGAAAATGACTCTTTTTCACTTTACAGTTCCCATCCGGAGATGAAAGAGCGCACTCAAAACATTGAACGTCACATCAAAAAAAATGGCTATACCGCCGACAAAGACTTACGGCCTCTGCAAACAAGCTCGCCTAGTTCGATGATAAAACCTCAGTAGCGCGGATCATCTCCAGCCACTCTCCCATCTTCTTCTCATACCCTATGGCTTTAAAATCGACGAACTGCAGCGGCTGCGTCAGGTACTCCTGCTCTACCCAGCCGCCGAAGTCGTGCGGATAGAGGTAGCCCTCGTTCTGCTGTTGAATGTTTTTAGGGATATCGATCAGCGTTCCCGAACGTACTGCCTGCTGCGCAGCATTGATCGCCATGTAGGCAGAGTTTGACTTCGGAGAGGCGCAGAGGTAGATGACCGCTTGCGCCAGGATAATGCGCGACTCCGGGTAGCCTATCATCTTGACCGAGGTCATGGCCGAGGTACAGAGTGTCAGGGCTTGAGGATTGGCATTGCCTACATCTTCACTGGCCAAGATCACCAGACGTCTGGCGATGAACTCCGGCGGTTCACCGCCTTCGATGAGCCGCGCCAGGTAGTAGATCGCCGCATCAGGGTCGGAACCGCGAATAGACTTGATCATGGCAGAAGCAAGGTCGTAGTGGACACCGGCTTCTGAGCTGCCGCCGCTCTGGGCGTTGGGGCGAAGCGAGTGCAGCATCTCCAGAGTAATGCTTCTCTCCAAAACGGCAGCAAACTCCAAAAGTTTTAACATCCCTCTGGCATCACCGCCGCAAGAGCGCAGCAAGTACTCTCTTGCGTCCTCTTCAACACTCAGCTTCTCTGAGGCCAAAGCCTTCTCCAGCAGTGTGTCAAGGGCATCAATTGATATCGGATGTAATTCAAAAAGCAGCGAACGCGAACGCATTGCCGCCGTCAATGAGAAAAAAGGGTTTTCCGTCGATGCGCCGATGACCAACACACTGTTACTCTCCATCACCGGCAGCAAGACCTCTTGCTGGTTCTTGGCAAGACGATGCACCTCATCGATAAAGATAAGCGGCTTTTGCAGGGCGTTTCTGTACTGATCGAAGATCTTGCGAAGCTGCTCTATTTTGAGAGAGGTGGCGTTAAACTCGTAAAAAGGGAGGTCCATCACCTTGGCAATGACACGGGCGATGGTCGTCTTACCGCAGCCGGGAGGACCGTAAAAAAAGCTGTGTCCCAGCTTGCCCTCTTCACAGAGTCTGCGCAGAGGGGCATCGCTACTGCAAAGTTCGTCCTGGCCTAAGACAGCATCAAAATCAGCAGGGCGCAAAAGGTGGGTAAAGTCAGCCATCAGTCCTTTTTACGACCTGCTCTTTTTTTGGACTTTGCTTCTGCTTTGGTTCGCTCTTTGGCAACATCTTTCAATTGCTGCTCTTTAGCTTGCTCCTGAGACTTCTTTAACTTCTCGGCATCACGGTCGGCATCCAGAAACTCACGCAGGTGGACATACTCACTGCGATCTAAAAAACGTGTTTTGCCTGTTGGCAGATTATTCAGCTCTATCCCGCCGAAACTGAGGCGTTTCAGGTCAACCACTTCCGCGTCAAAGTGGGCGAAAAAGCGACGCACTTCACGGTTGTGCCCTTCACCGATAGCGATCTTTAAAACAGAGTAGTCACCCTTGTTTTTAATGATCTGGTAGGCAAAGAACGGTGCGAAGTGCATTGAGGTCACATCACTGAGCTCATGACCTCCGGCCGAAGCGTCTTCGAGGTCAAGCCCCTTTTTCATCCCCATCTCCATGGCGTCGGTAATCGGCCCTTTGATCTTCACCTTGTAGACACGCTCAAGACTCGACGTCATCAACAAGTTGGCGACCCGTGAAGCATCTGTCAAAAGAAGAAGCCCCTCGGTTGCGTAGTCAAGACGGCCTACCGGAATAAAGTGTTTGTACTTGTTGTCCAGTGAGTCGTAGATAATACGGCGGCCGCGCGGGTCGTTTTTGGTGACCAGCTCGCCCTTGGGTTTGTTGTAGACGATCACCGTAAACTGGTCGCTCGGCACCACCTTTTTACCGCTGACGACCACTTTGACATGGCGTTCGTCCACCTGTGTTGCCGGGTTGTCCTGAAGTTCACCGTCGACATAGACATAGCCGTCTTGAATGGCTTTGTCCGCTTCACGGCGCGAGTAGGTAGAGTAGTGGGCTATAAATTTGTTCAGTCGCATCATGCGATTCCCTTTTCGACCAGGTCATGCAGGTGAAGCGCACCGAGAATCTTCTTCTCGCTGTCGACTACCACCAGGAGCTGGATCTTATGTTTTTCTATAAGTACCAAAGCATCACTGGCAAGCATACCTGCATCATCGATTGTCTTTGGGTTCAAGGTTGCGAACTTCGAAGCCGGCACCTCTAAAGAGAAGTCTTCGTTCATCAGTGCACGACGGATATCACCGTCACTGATAAGGCCTGCGAATCTGTTGTTGTCGTCAACAAGAAGCACCGTACCGATACGTCCTTCACTGATACTCACTATCGCCTCTTTCAAAGGCGTGTTCGCATTGATGACGGGAAGTGCTTTTTTTCGCATCACATCTTTGACTTTGACAAAGAGCTGACGACCGAGCGAACCCCCTGGATGAAAGGAGGCGAAGTCCTCTTTTTTAAAGTCGCGTGCTTTCATCAGACAGATCGCCAGGGCATCACCGAGCGCCAGTGTCAGCGTCGTTGACGAAGTCGGTGCAATATCAAGAGGACACGCCTCTTTCTGCACATCGATCTTCATTGTAAGGTCACTGAAACTGCCCAGTGTCGAAGCGCCGTTTTTCGTCATACCGATGAGCGGGATGTCAAAACGCTTGACATGCGGCAAGATCGAGCTTAACTCTTCGCTCTCACCGCTGTAGCTGATGGCCAGGACCACATCATCTTTTGAGATCATCCCCAGGTCACCGTGCATCGCTTCGGTAGGGTGCAAAAAGAAACTCGGTGTCCCTGTAGAGGCAAATGTCGCTGCCATCTTTGCGCCGATCAGCCCCGATTTACCGACACCTGTGACGATCAGCTTTCCCTTACAGACCAAGATCGTCTCTATGATCCGGTCAAGATCTTCGAAGGTGCTTTCAGCAGCATACGAAAGGGTATCGGCTTCGATCTGCAGCGTCTCTTTGACAATTGACCTGTAGTCATTATTACGACTCACCATGTAACGGCTCCCTGTATTGTGCTGTTGGCACTTATCATAGACGCAATTATAGCTTAAAAACTGTTCGCACATAAAAGCCCTACAATAACGGTTTGCTATAATGTGTAAAAGGAAAACGCATGCAAAATCTCTTTACAGAAGTAAGTTCTCTCGACCAACGCTGTTATAACGACTTCGAACTGAGCGAAGAGATCTTGATGGAGCATGCCGCGGACGGGATGGCGGACTTCATCCATAACCAGTATGGTGACCATGAAAGCATCTGCATCGTCTGCGGCGCCGGCAACAACGGCGCTGACGGCATTGCCCTTGCCCGGCTTCTGCACCGTGACTTTAATGTTTCCCTCTACCTCTCATTCGGTACACGCTCTGCCATGACGAACCTGCAGTTAAAACGTGCAGAAGCTATCGGCGTCAACATTGTGCGTGACGTCCAGGAGTGCGACATACTCATCGACGCCCTTTTTGGCAGCGGTTTCAGCCGCCGGTTTGACGAAGAGACAAAAGAGCTGCTACAAGAGATGAACGACCTCAACGCCGACAAGATCGCCTGCGACATGCCCTCAGGGCTCCGTCTTGACGGCACCATGGAAGCAGAGAGCTTTATAGCCGATGTGACCCTCACTATGGGCGCACTCAAACGCGGCATGTTCAGTGACGCCGCCAAAGAGATCGTCGGCAGCATCTATGTCATCGACCTGGGTGTCAGCAGAAAGGTCTATGAGAAAAATTCGAACTGGAAGCTTTTAGACGCAGAGGACCTGCACCTACCGCACCGGTATGCAAAGAACAGCCACAAAGGCACCTATGGTCACCTGGGTGTGATCTGCGGCGAAAAGCCGGGGGCCGCCGTGATGACAGGTTCGGCTGCACTGCGTTTTGGAGCAGGCCTTGTCACCCTTATCAGCAATACGTCGGAGCAGCTCCCTTATGAGTTGATGCAGTCGCATCTGCTGCCGGAGACGACCACTGCTATCGCCTTGGGTATGGGACTTGGTACCGAGTTCTCCAATGATGAGCTGCTCGCACTGCTGGACAACGAGCTCCCGCTTCTGCTCGATGCCGACATTTTCGCACATCCACTTTTTCTTCAGCTGCTCACACGCAAACATCTTGTCATAACACCGCATCCCAAAGAGTTTACCACTGTTTTAAAAGTGTGCGGTCTGGCCGACGTCGATGTCCAAGAGCTGCAGAACAACCGTTTCCACTATGTTGAGCTCTTTTGCAGAGCGTATCCGAACATCACACTTCTGCTCAAAGGCGCAAACACCCTCATCGCACAGTGCGAGACCTTTTACGTCAATCCCCACGGCACAAACGTGTTGGCCAAGGGGGGAAGCGGTGATGTTCTGGCCGGCCTCATCGCCTCCCTGATGGCGCAGGGGCACACTACGATGCACGCTGCGACGTACGGCTCTTTAGCCCTTACGACGGCAGCCACGCAAGTCGATAAAAACAGCTATGCGTTGACACCTAATGACCTTATCAAGGCGATTACTACTTTATGAATATGAACAACATCGTTGTCCTCTTTAGCGGCGAAGGCTCCAACCTTCTTAACATCATCGAAACACTGCATGGCAAAGAGCTAAACGTCGCTGCTGCGATCACCAACCGCCCTAATGCCGGCGGTATCGCCAAGGCAAAAGCTCATCAGATCCCTGTTGACGTTATCGACCATACTGACTTTAGCGACAGAGAGAGTTTTGATAAAAAGCTCCTGCAGACCATTGAGCGGTATAGTCCCGACCTTGTTGTGATGGCAGGGTTTATGCGCATCTTGACCCCTGTTGTCACAGACAACATCAAAGCGATCAACGTGCACC
Source organism: Campylobacterota bacterium (assembly GCA_039714575.1). GTDB lineage: Bacteria > Campylobacterota > Campylobacteria > Campylobacterales > Sulfurimonadaceae > Sulfonitrofixus. The sequence continues at coordinate 41,779 of JBDLJE010000008.1, forward strand.
CCTCTCTTCTGCCTCTTTTTAAAGGGGGAAATGCCCTCGAAAGAAGCTTTCAGAGTTCTGAGCCCAACGGCGGTATCAGTGTTCACTGGGTCAGTTCGGAGCTTGACGGCGGCGAAGTGATCGCTCAAGACTCTTTTGTCAAAACAGAGGATGAAAGCCTTGAAAGTTTCACGCAAAAGATCCGTGATCTGGAACATAAACTGCTCCCTGAGACCATTGTACAAATTCTTAAAGCGTACTAGGCATTACGGGAAGTAAGTCGGTTAACAGAGTGACTATGCTATAAACGCAATAATAATTACAAATATCTACCCAAACAGTTGGAGAAAACATGGATAACATTTTAAAAATCGGAAAATATGAACTGGGCAGCCGTCTTATTGTAGGCAGCGGTAAATACGACAGTTTTGAGACAACAAAAGCAGCAACATTGGCATCGGGTTCAGAACTGATCACCGTAGCTGTTCGCCGTCTGAACATCACAGATCCGGACAAAGAGAACCTTCGCGACACATTCGCAGGTACCAATGTCAAGTTTTTGCCAAACTCTGCAGGTTGTGTAACAGCTGAAGAGGCCATTACAACCTTTCGCCTGACGCGTGAAGCGACAGGCATCGACCTTATCAAGCTAGAAGTTATCGGTGATACACAGAAAACTCTTTATCCTGATGTTTTAGAGACTATCAAAGCGTGTGAGGTGCTCTCTAAAGAGGGCTTTACCATCATGGCCTACACATCAGACGACCCTATCATGGCGAAACGCTTAGAAGATGCAGGTGCTCACGCGGTTATGCCTCTTGCTGCACCTATCGGTTCAGGTCTTGGTATCCAAAACCCGTACAACATCGTCTTTATCCGTGAAGCGATCAATGTTCCTGTTATCGTCGATGCAGGGATCGGTTGTGCCAGTGACGCAGCCTACGCAATGGAACTTGGTGCCGAAGGCGTTCTAACCAACACAGCTATTGCCCAAGCCCAAGACCCTATGATCATGGCTCAGGCAATGAAACATGCCGTACAGGCCGGCCGCATGAGCTATCTTGCAGGCCGTATCCCAAAACGCCCATATGCAACTGCCTCTTCTCCGATCGACGGGATGATACAGTTTTAGAACGCTGCGGCGAACAAGTTCCCCGTAAATTCGAAAGAGAAACGATTCCTAATAGTTGAGCGTGCCGTAGATCAAGCCTCCGGCAACATCATGATTTACATTTAGCAGCATACCGTCATCCAGATCTGCTTCAAGACGCATACGGGTAGAGTTAAAGCCTATACCCATGCCAAAATGGCGTGTTATACGGTAGTCAACGGTCAACAATGAGTCTGAAAGGGCCCCTGTATGGCCGTCAAACGTAAGGAAAAAATAGTCCACCGAGTACTTGACGCTCAACTCCGGCAAGATGTTATAGTCGAGTCGAAACCCTGCAACCGGCAGCGGAGCAGTCACCTTTACACTCTCACCGCTGTTGTCAACAGTGCCGTTAGAAGTGTAATTACCGCGAAACCCAACATCCAGTGTCGTGATATGCAGTCCCACACCTATTCCAAGTTCCACCTTATCTGTATGGTAGAACGAATAGAGATAATTGACCTTGTAAATGTCGGTATTAAAGTGCGTACTCAGCGCACCCGAGGCCGAAATATTTTGATCACCCCATTCAAAATCTATATTTGCATCGGTTTTACTGCTGTTGTTGATGTTGTACCAGGAGATTTCAACCGAGTGTTTCGGTGTAAAACGGTAGTACCCATCCAAGCGGAATACCTGAGCCGTCGTCTCCATCTCAAAAAGATCCTGAAGGTTGATGTTAACCCCGCCCCCATCCTTACTGACACCGATATCCGTATCCTGGTCCGCCAGCAGGTATCCGCCCAGACGCAACTGCCAATCATCCGGCACACTCTCTTCTGCCTGCAGCACTGCACCGCTCAACATTGTAATTACCAAGAGCCCTTTAGCTAAATACTTATTCATTGTTGATCCTTACAGCTCTATTATACCTATAAGGTTAAGCATCACGACGACCAGTGCCACAGGTACGATATAGCGTATACTGAAATACCACAGTGGATACACACGGCCCAACTGCGTCTTCAGCAGCGAGGCAACACGCTCTTTTTCCACAATACGGCCTACAAAGACCGCCATGATCAGACCGCCCAGCGGCAGCATTACCGAAGCCGTTATAAAGTCTGCCCAGTCAAAGAAGTTCTTTGAACCAAAGGTAAAGAGAGCACCATACTCTTTAGAGATCGAGAGGATCGCGACAATACCGAAAAGATAGAAAAAGAGTCCCGAAGCAAGCGAAGCCTTCATGCGGGAAAACGAGAAGCGGTCTATCATATACTGGATAATAGGTTCTACCAGTGAAACGGCGGATGTCAATCCGGCTGAAGCCAGTGCCACGAAGAAGACAAAGGCAAAGATATTCCCTAAAAAGCCCATCTCGTAAAAGACGGTTGGAAGAGAGATAAAGACCAGACCCGGTCCGGCTGACGGTTCAGCGCCGTATTCGTACAAAAAGGTGAACAGCGTCAAGCCTGCAAGCAGTGCGATCCCTGTGTCTAAAGCGATGATAATAAGCGAACTGCGCACCAGATTGCTCTCTTTGGGCAGAGAAGCCGAATAGGTCAGGATCGTTGCCATACCCAGTGAAAGGGTGAAAAAGGCATGCCCGACCGCAGTGACCAGCGAGGCAGAGGTCAACTTGCTCCAGTCCGACGAGAACATAAAGTTCCATGCCTGAGTGAAACCGGCAAGTGTTGACGCATAAAAGAACATCCCGGAGATAGTGATGATCAGCACGGGCATCAAGAGAAAGTTGAGTCTCTCGATACCGCCCTTAATACCTTTCGCCACAACAGTCGTCACAAAAGCAAAAACAAGGGTGTGGTAAAAGAGCTGGGTGCCGAGGTTCATGGATATTAGCTCGGTAAAACCTGCCTCCGCTATCTCTACCGAAGAGGGCAGCGAGCCCAACGACAAAAAGACAAAATGAAAGGTCCAGCCGATGACCGGGGAATAGAAGATCATGATAAAAAGACCGGCCAGGCTCATAAACCCGCCGTATTTCCACAGGTTCTTATGACGGGGAGCAAGGTCCTCAAAGTTGCTGACACTGTCCCGCCGTCCCAGATAACCGATAAGCATCTCAGCGATCATCAACGTAAAGCCGATCACCATGACCGTGACCAGATAGACAAAGACAAAGGCACCGCCGCCATTTTCTCCCGTGATGTATGGAAACTTCCAGATATTTCCTAAACCGACAGCACTTCCGGCTGCTGCTAAGATAAAGCCGATCCGGCTAAAACGTGCTAATTTCATTAATGTTCCTGCTGTTAATTGTAAATATTATAAAGAAATTTCACTTTAACGCTCCTCGAAGCAAAAAACTATTGACAATCAAGAGAATTTATCCTATAATTCCGCCTCACTAATCTGATTTATCATTTTAGCTGAATAGGTCGGGGCGTAGCTCAGTCTGGTTAGAGTACCTGGTTTGGGACCAGGGGGTCGAAGGTTCGAGTCCTTTCGCCCCGACCACTTTATTTCTTATTTTTTTTACTATCTATGGTGAGATTAGCTCAGTTGGTTAGAGCACTGGTTTGTGGTGCCGGGGGTCGCGGGTTCGAATCCCGTATCTCACCCCATTTAAAAAAATAAAAATTTGAAATAAGACATTTTTTACAGTGTGCGCCCGTGGCTCAACTGGATAGAGTAGCGGTTTTCGGCACCGCCGGTTACAGGTTCGAACCCTGTCGGGCGTACCATTTGTTTAGAACGTAAAATGAACAAAGTCCATTTTACTACGCTAGACGCTGAGTCACTAAAGCTTTTGCAAAAGTATTTGCAAAGAATTTTTGAATCGGTTATTGTATGCGCTCTTAGCTCAGCTGGATAGAGCAACGCCCTTCTAAGGCGTAGGCCAAAGGTTCGAATCCTTTAGGGCGTACCATTTATTTACGCGAAATGAGCAAAAGCCCATTTAGCTTCGCTAGCCGCTATGGCACTAAAGCTTCTGTTTTGTTAAAACAGAGAAGTTAAAACAGTAGCAATTGATTGTAAGATCGAAACTTAATAATGTTAACAACAAACACATGCGGACGTGGTGGAATTGGTAGACACGCCAGACTTAGGATCTGGTGCCTTACGGTGTGGAGGTTCAAGTCCTCTCGTCCGCACCATCTAAACATTATTAATAACGAAAAATGGACAAGTCCATTGTTCTACGCTAGCCGTTGCGGCACTAAAGCTTCTGTTTTAAAACAGAGAAATTAAAAAGCAGAGTTATTTACTTATTATTACAAAAAACGCGGACGTGGTGGAATTGGTAGACACGCCAGACTTAGGATCTGGTGCCTTACGGTGTGGAGGTTCAAGTCCTCTCGTCCGCACCATTTATCATACTATTATGATAAGCACTGTAATTTTTATTGATTTTAGTTGTAATCAAGGCAGTTGAGACTGAGGTATACGCCAGTATCCGAAGGAAAAACTAACGAAGAGTACGACAAAAAGCAAAAAAATTAAATGGCGCGGAATAGAGCAGTTCGGTAGCTCGTCGGGCTCATAACCCGAAGGTCACAGGTTCAAATCCTGTTTCCGCAACCAATCAAAAAAATTTTACAATAATAACTTTCTACTTTATATTGGGGTATCGCCAAGCGGTAAGGCACCAGTTTTTGGTACTGGCATTCGGGGGTTCGAATCCCTCTACCCCATCCACCTTCATAATTCAACTTCATCAACAGACAGACTTCCGAAACAAGCTATGCGAATACTGACTTATTACTGTTATACTACTTATATATATTACGTGTGGAGTATGTTTGAGATCATCTGTTTTTACTCTTTTCTTTATCTTATTCGCCTCACTGCTTAATGCATCTGATATGCCCTCGTCTGCCCCCGTCTCTGCTTCTGACGACAACACTTCGATAGAGAGCGACAAAACGGTTAAGATCGAGGATGTAAATGCTTCAAGCTGGTTCTTCTACCGCAATTTTATAAGCCACACCGGACTACTCTATGAGCATCATGTTCTTGCCAACATCGACAAGGCCTATCTCTATGGAACGGATGCTGTCATCGTTGTCGCTTCCGGAATCGATTACACCCTCTACCGTCTTCTCAGCTACAACCAAAGCATACTTCAGCCGGATGCGAACTTGACTCTCGACAAAGAGAAAAAAGAGGAAAAGGATAAAAAGAACTTTTTTAAAGAAGGGATTGCCAGTGAGAGCAGTGAAAAGCTGGAGCAGTATCTCTCTTCACAAGAGGGAAAAACAGAGCTGCCGAAACAACTCTATTCGGCTGACAAGCGAAAGGGTGAACGGACCTACCTTATATCAGAGTGGTTTAGTGACAAAAACATCAATGACAGCTTTTTAGACAAGACCAACCATAGTTACATACGCTTGCGCGGCGGTTACGCCTATAGTTATCAAGGAGAAGATGAGTATATTTACAGCGTAACAGCCCGTATCAAGATTCCGAGAACACGGGAGAAACTTGACCTCATCATCGGTGACGACACCAAGAACAGTTCCGACCTCTCACTTGAAGGAACTGAGGCAGAACGCGACAACAGTATTGCCTTGGGAATGAATAATGTTCTTGGCCTGCTTGATCCTATCGATACCAAGTTACGTCTTGGGTTTTCCGGAATAACCAACCCTTACGCCAAAGCCTCTTTCAGCTATGAGGCACTTGCCGGCCGCTGGCTGATCGTGCCGTATCAAACCTTCAGATACTCTGCAAAGGAGGAGTTTGAAGAGTGGACAAACCTTGGGTTTAGACGCAGGATAGCAACACAGATGATGTTTTCGCTGCTGTTTCAACGCTCGACTACCAGCAAAACAGGCGGTATGAACTACTTCGTTCAGCCGGCTCTTGATTTTACATTGGGAAGATACGGGAATTTTACTCCCTACCTCGGTATGTACGGACGCACCAAGGAGCAGCCGACAGACGCTGACGGCTACACTCCTAAACGGGGCGCATACCGTTATGCCGTCGGGTTGAACTGGAGCAAACAGGCTAAACGCAAATACATCGTCTATCGACTGCAGCCTATCTTGTCCTACGATGATCAGTATGACTACAGACCGAACTACTACTTAAAAGCACTGTTAGAGTTCTATTTTGGACTGCGGGATTAAAC
>JBDLJE010000009.1:0-47578 GCA_039714575.1 Campylobacterota bacterium
ATAAGATCAAACTCCGAAATATCGGCTATCGACTTGCCTATGAGGTTAAAGATAAAGAGATCGTTGTGCTGGTTCTTAGCGTTGGAAAACGAGAGAACAACAGTGTTTATAACCATCTGAAAGACAGAAAATGATCAGCAGATTCACGACTCACAACTAAGTTGTTCCCAGGGTCTGCCCCTCCGGGTATGCACTGCGAAACAAGTTCTTCACGACTCACAACCAAGCTTATGCGACATCACAGCGGCCTTCTCTTAATATATAAAAAAATCTAATACATTTGAGTGTAAAAAAGTGTATAATAACCGCAAATCACTCCAAGGAAACACAATGTTAAAACACCTCTCTTCAATACTGTTTGCAGCTCTGCTAATGGCAGGCTTTACAACACTCAGTGCAGCCGACATGAAATGCGGCGCCGGTAAATGCGGCACCTCTATGTCTAAAGATATGAACGGCAAAGGCTGTACAGACTGTAATAAAGAGTGTAAAAACCCTGACTGCGCTGCAAAAAAAGACCCTAGCAAACCATGCGACTGTCCACGTGACGAAAACGGCAAGATGAAATGCGGCGGTCAGAAGTCTGATGGACAAATGAAGTGCGGCGCAGGAAAGTGCGGTAAATAGTTCTAACTTAACTGTCGATCCCCGGTTGTAACCCTTGTTACAGCCTACATCGTGGATCACTTTTTAGATATTTAGTTTCAATTTGCCTGTTGCATAGTTATGAACTAAAGCTTGAATAATGTTTTGGTATGAAATACCTATATCATTTGCACGCTGCTTAATAAAGTCCAGATCGGCTTGCTTCATATTAATGCTTATCTGTTTTTTCTGTTTTAAGTAAGCCAATGTTTTTGCAGCCTCTACTTTTATCTGCTCATTGTCAAAAGCACTATGTTCAATATTACCGCTTTCGATAGCATCTAAAAGCTCTAACTCTTCGTTGTCATACTTCATGACTCTTCTCCTTTATACTTTTTATTTAACTTCCTGCTTGGAATAATATTTTTTAAAAATATATCATCGCCATCTATTACATATGGAATATAGTGTATATAACCCTCTAAAGAGACAACATAGATATGTTGATTAGGATACTTCTCCTTGTTTGGATGTATATAATCATCAAGAACACCATTTTTAGACATTGCTTTTAAAACATCTTCAAAACTAAAACCTCGTGTCGACTTTAAAATGGCATTCTTATCATCATTCCACTTATACAATATATTTCTCCATATATGTAGTCATTACAATATAATGATATACAATAAATATTTAACTTCGTATAAAAAAACTAAACTACCTCGTTATCGAGAGCTAGCTGCCCTGCAACAGCTCCAGAAACTTCTCCCCGTAACGCTCGAACTTCACTTCGCCTATACCACCGACCTGCAGCATCTCATCTTTTGTCTGCGGTTTTTTTGCTGCCATCTCTTTGAGGGTCTTGTCGCCAAAGACAATATAGGCCGGAACACCCTGCTCCTGCGCGATCTCATGGCGCAAGGTACGAAGCGAGTCAAAGAGCTCGACATCATAGTCAAAGCTTTCAGGCGCCGACTTTTTGACCGTTTTGGCTTTGACGTTAAGACGCTCACTGCGAATAAGCAGCGGCTCATGACCCTTTAAGATCTTCAGGCCTCTCTCACTCAGCATCAGACCCTGATGTTCATTGACATTAAGCGCTTCGACCTCCAACAGACGGTCGATGATGACAAACCACTGCTTTTTACTCAGCTTCTCGCCGACACCGTAGACACTCAAGGCATCATGCCCGTTTGCCAGGATCTTCTGCTCTCGAGAACCCCGCAGGATGTCAATAAGATAGTTCTTGCCGAAAGACTGCCCGGTCCGATAGACCGTCGAGAGCAGCATCTGCGCTTCGGTCGAGATGTCGCGCTTGTCATGGTCGGGCTCCAGACAGTTGTCGCACTTGTCGCCGCACACCGCCAAGTCGTCATTGAAGTAGGCCGCCAACTGCTGATGACGGCAGGTCTCGCTGCTGGCAAAACGCTGGATCGTGGCCAGTTTTTGCAGCAGATGCGCCTTATACTGCTCATCGCCGTCGTTCATCTCGACAAAACGCTTCTGCTGAATGGTGTCGCCCGCACTGAAGAGCAGGACCACATCGGCATGGTCGCCGTCGCGCCCCGCGCGCCCTATCTCCTGATAGTAGTTCTCCAGGGTCTTCGGCAGTGACATGTGCACCACAAAACGGATGTTGCTTTTGTCGATACCCATCCCAAAGGCGATGGTCGCAACGATGATCTTAACCTCGTCATGGACAAAGTCGTGAAAGACCTTGTTTCGCTGTTGGCTCGGCATCCCGGCGTGGTAGGCCGCTGCCGCGTAGCCCTTTTTCTGCAGATGTGCGGCAATGGCTTCGACGTTTTTACGGGAGAAGGCGTAGACGATGCCGCTCTCCTCTTTGTGGTCATCCAGAAAGTCCGTCAGCTGGTCGTAACCGTCTTTAATGCGGTGACGCGCCGTGATCTGCAGGTTCTCTCTGAAAACAGACCCCTGCAGAAGCGCTGCGTTGTCAAGTCTGAGGTTGCGGACAATGTCACTGCGGACATGCTCTGTCGCCGTTGCGGTAAAGGCAGCGACCGGTACGTTGGGATAGGTCTCTTTCAGCTGCGACAGTGCTCTGTAGTCCCCGCGAAACTCATGCCCCCACTCACTGATACAGTGCGCCTCGTCCACCACAAAGTAGTTCAGCTTTATCTGCGAAAGAGTGTTCCGCATGCCGTCGGTGTTAAGACGTTCGGGAGAGAGGTATAGAAAGTCGACCTCCCCCGCATACAGACGGCGCACAATGTCGCTGCTCTCTTCGGAACCCTGCATCGAGGAGAGCATCTCGGCGCGCATCCCCTGAGCTTTAAGGCTCTGAACCTGGTCGTGCATAAGCGCCAACAGCGGCGAGATAACCACGGTCGTCCCCTCCATCAAAAGTGTCGGCAGCTGAAAAGAGAGGGACTTTCCGCCTCCCGTCGGCAGGATCATCAGCAGGTCTCTGCCGTTTAAGATGGCATCGACGGCCTCTTCTTGCAGAGGACGGAACGCTTTGTGCCCAAACTGGGACTGTAAGACTTTGTATTTTTGTTCTGTGTAGTCGTTTTGAGGCATCTTCTCTTCTTTTTAATTCTTATAGATATGGTAGCAGTTTTTTTATAGTAACCCTCAATATTGTGGCAATTGTCTTCTGTTTTTGACGTATTCTATGATTACTTTGATTTAGACTTTTATATCAGTTTTGACTTCTTTGATTACTTCATATCACTAGGATGTTACTTTTCTTCTCTGCTCGTACAGAGAAGAAACCTAACGAAAAGAAGAGAGTACGAACGCGGGTACAGTTACATATAGATACATCATATATTTGGAGTCACGAAACCCCTCCGGCTATTTGCACTGCACCAAGACGCAAAAATAGCGAAATCAAGTCCCAACTCATCAAAAGCTTTAGCTTTTAGATTCAAATAGATGCGTTACCGCTTGGCTCTTTTCGTGACATCTGCAGAGTTGAGCGTAAGGAGAGAAGAAGCGTTAAAAAAACGGCTTTGTTTGAGCGTAGCGAGTTAGTCGTTTTTAGTGACTGAGCGAGTGGAGTGAAAGTACCCGATAGCTATCGGGCTCGAAGCCGTCATGAGAGGTTTTTTGGTTTCGTTTTTTTGCGGAGAAAAAAAGGAAAGGGGAGTCGATAAGGTTTCTAATTCAATTAAAGGTGTTAAGACAAAAAGAGTTGTGAACCCCTGCCTTTGCAGGAATAACGAAGTCGTGGCGACAGCTAACTAGGTGTTACGCCTTCAACTTACTCAGTGACGGCGAAAACGCCTTCGTACTGACCTGCACCCGCTCACCCACAACAAAAGAAGCCGCCTCCTCAGCATCCAAAACCACCTCAACGATCTGCTGACCGATCGCCACAACAGCGATATGGATAACATCGGCTTTGACAATGTCAAGCAGTTCGCCCGTCAGTGAGAACTTCTGAGAACCCTGCGTCTTTAAGAGCACCTCTTTAGGCGTACCGTCTTGAACCGCCCTGCCTTGCTCAAGCACGATAACACGGTCCGCCAGACGGTAGATCTCGCTGGGGTCGTGAGAGACCATGATGGTCGTAGTGCCGAACTCTCTGTGCAGCTTTAAGATGTCGCGCTGCAGTTTGGTCCGCATAGCAGGGTCGAGCGCCGAAAGCGGCTCATCCATCAAGAGCAGCTTAGGACGGTTCATCATCGCCCGGCAGAGCGAGACCCTCTGCTTTTGACCGCCGCTGAGAGTCGCAGGCAGACGGTCTCTCAGTTCATAAAGGCCGGTCATCTCCAACAGATGTCTGGCAAGGTCATAGTCTTTGGCAACATAGAGCAGGTTCTGCTCCACACTCATGTTGGCAAAGAGCGCATAGTCCTGAAAGACAAAACCGATACCCCGTTTTTGCGGCGCCAAAACACTGCGGCTGTTTTGCCAGACATCTCCGCTGACATCTATAACACCCTCCGCCTTTTCAAGCCCTGCCAAAATGCGCAGCAGTGTCGTTTTTCCACTGCCGCTTTGACCGGCCAAAGCGACAAAAGCGTGCTCTTCAATCGCCATATCGACGTCAAGCGCCATCTCTCCTGCACTGCCTTGAAGAACCTTATGGATCGTAATGTTTACCATTATCGTATACCTATACGCTTGTTATGGTGCTGGTTGAACATGTAGACGCCGAGCAGCACCGTAAAACTCATCACCAACATGATGATACTGTAGACGTGTGCCTGCGAATAGTCCATCACCTCGACAAACTCATAGATCGCCACAGAAGCCACCTTCGTCTCGCCGGGGATGGAACCGCCCACCATCAACACCACGCCGAATTCGCCGACGGTGTGGGCAAAGGTGACGATAAGCGCCGTCAACACCGCCGGTTTGATGTTCGGCAGTGCTACGCGCCACAGCGTCTGAAACCTGCTTTTTCCCGCGATATACGAGGCCTCCAGCATGTTTTTGTTCAGTGACTCAAAACCGCCCTGCAGCGGCTGCACCATAAACGGAAAGGAGTAGAAGACACTGGCGATCACCAGACCCGTAAAGTTAAAGACCAGTTTGATGCCGAAGGTCTCTTCAAAAAAAGCACCGACCGGCGAGTTGTGCGAGAGGGCGACAAGGATGTAAAAACCAAGGACAGACGGCGGAAGAACGATAGGAAGAGAGGTGACGGCTTCCACAAACGGTTTACACCTGCACTTTGTCTGACTCAGCCACCAGCTGATCGGCATGGCGATGATAAAAAGAATAAGCGTTGTTATGCCGGCCAGCTTGAACGAAAGCAAAAAGGGTTCAAGGTCCAGTGCTGCAAAATCTATCATAATATCTCCACGATAGAGAGTTCGCTTGACTTTATGAGCGCCACGGCCTTGCTGCCGACTTCCAGCTCCATCTTCAGAGCCGATTCACGGGTAATAACACTCTCCCAGGTCTGACCTTCAAATGCAAAGATCACACTGCAGAGCAGACTGCCCATGTTGAGCCGCTCTATCGTCACCGCAAGCTGGTTGGAGATGCTTATGGTCTCTACTCTCTCTTTTGACAAAGCTATATTGGTCGCTTTCGCCCCCAAGGTCACTTTTGAACCGACAACAAGCGCTTCATTCAGCTCCAGCGCCATCATCCGCATAGGTTGGCCGACTGCGTCAAAACTGACAATGTTGATGGTGTCAATACTCTGTATCTCGGTGATCGTCGCAGTTACTTTGTTCATGGGATGATGTACCCATATTTTTTGAGGATCGTTTCTCCCTGTTCGCTGAGAATAAAGTCATAGAAAGCTCTGTACTCACTGCTGCCTTCACCGTATTTCAGCAGAACGATCCCCTGTTCGATAGGGGTATAAAGCGCCGGGTCTACCGATACCCAATTCACATTCTCATCGTACTGTGCCATTTTTGAACTGTAGAGTGACGACTTCGCGATGATGCCGATATCGGCTGCGATAACCGCGTAAGAGACCGTTTGCGATATGGATTCGGCATAGACGAACTTCTCTTTAACCTCATCGTAGATCTTTGCATTTCGCATGGCCTCCTCTGCAGCTTTGCCGTAGGGTGCTGTTTTTGGGTTTGCTACTGCGATCTTTTTGATCTTTTCATCTCGAAGAATATCGATGCCTCTGGAGAAATCCGCCTTTTTAACACTCAAAAATGCCAGAGCACCCTGAGCATAGACAAGAGGTTTAGTAATGGCGATCTTGTCGTCGTAAAGTGCTTGCGGAAACTTCATGTCGGCAGACATAAAAAGTCCGTAAGGGGCACCGTTCTTGATCTGTGCCGCCAATTTACCGCTTCCGCCCAGGGTAACACGAACTTTAGTGTTTGGATGATGTTTAATAAACGCTGTTTTTAACTCATCGATGGCGTAACTGACATTTGCCGCGACTGCGATGGTGATCTCACCTGCACTAAGTGTCACACTCATAAACATCAATGCCATCAATATTTTTTTCATCTAATCGCCTAGAAAAAGTAGTTGAGCTCAAAACGGGTATCTAAGTTGTTCAGGTCACTGTCATTGAATTCAATGTTCTCTATAGACTTAGGATCGGTATTGAGGTACTGCTGAAAGCCAACGCGAAAACGCCACTGCAAATTGTCTAAAGAGGCAACGTTTTGCATGAAACCGACATAGTAGTAGAGTGAGTCGTCTAAGAGCAGTGGCGTTTTAGTCTCATCATTGTCTTGGTACAATACAGATGCCTGGACATAGACATCATTGTAGATACCATCTGTACTGGTACAACGCACTACTTCTGCACGATAGCTCTTTGTGTTGGCTTTCCAATTATAACGTGCCATGGAGCGCGTGTAGCCAGCTGTTGGAAAACCACGCCATGGTGTGACGAGATCGGCCTCATCCAGGATATGGGTGTACCCGAAATTCACCTTGTAGTTGTCCACCTTAAAGACCAAACGCGCCGCAACCATCTGAGACTCAAGCGAGTCATAGTCAGTATAGTTTTTTTGATTTGTAGCGTTTAAGTCTCCGGAAAGAGAGGCCCCGCCGACAGCACCGGCACCCAGGTCAAATTGCTTGATGTAACGTACGCCCGGGATAATACGGACTGGACCAAAGGTCATCTCATAATTGAGCTCTACCATCGTCTGAGAGAGGAGTTCAGGTACATAATAAAACGAGGCATCAATATCCAAACTGTAATCAAAACTGGTATGAAAATCACCCGTAATGAGAGGTGCATCAGTCGGTTTCCCCGCTTGTACCAGGCTGGAATAGGTGAGACCTCTATGCATCGCCGAATCATCATTTTCACTCAAACTGGCTATCTTTGCCTGATCGGGGTCGGTAGGGTCGAAACAGCCGTCACTTGTGCAGTCTCCGTACATCAAAACCGCATGTGACTCTGTATGGTCTCGCAGTTTTTGAGCTGCCAAATAGGCCAGTTGTATTTTGGTGTCTGGGATAGCTTCCGTGTTAAGGAGAAGACCATCAAAGGTATTTGGGATCATCTTGGTGTCGTTTGACTTGGTATAAAAAGACTCAACGATCTGTCGTCCTGCAGTCAACTGTGTCTCGCGATTCCATGTATAACGTACATAAGCTTGTCCCAGAACAGCCATGTCTTTATTGCCTGTTTTTAGAAAGTCATAGCGGCTGAAAGCATCTTTACCTGCTTTAAGCGACAAGGCATTGTCCTGTTTCTCTTTAAAAAACCCATGTGAGTAGTAGAGTCCTGCACCAAAATCAAAGCCGGAATAGACAGCACTTTGGTAGACAAGAGAACCGCCAAGCCCTGAGATAAGATGAATATCACGGCTGTTGTCTTCTTCCCTCCACCAGAAGTAGAAGGTGTTCGAGCGAAGACGTCCATAGAATTTACCTTCACTGAAGATCTCAGCAAAACTGTCAACTTCGCCAGGTTCATCAAAGTAAGCCACCTGAGAGTTGCTTTTCATCGTTACACGGGGCAGCTCTTTTTTAGGCAGGCTAACCGTATCCTCGCTATCAAGAGCTGCGAGGTTAACGACTAGAGGTAAAAGGGCAACCGGAATAAAGGCGATTCTTTTCACTTGTTTTCTCCCAAAATAGTTATGTTGTATGTCTTAAAGTATGCAAAACATCTTTGACCCAATTTAAGACTAAACTGTGTCAATGAGTCCGCTGTTATTAACACTGTCAACTCTTCCAGTGTAGAGAGTCTCAATGTCAAATAGACTTTTTTTTCCTCTTCGACTATCTCTTCTATCTCGCCGACCAAGAGGTTTTGTGCGCTGATCTCTACCGCCTGCTTTGCGATGATGATCTGGTTCGCCTCCACCATAAACGATATGGCATCGCCTTTGGAGAGACCCATCTCTTTTTTGCACTTGGCCTTTAAGGTGGTGTCACCGTACTCTATGGCTACCTCGCAGACATCTTCATCGCACTCTATCTTTGAGACTCTGCCGTGAAGTGTGGAGGCAATATCCTTGGTAAAAGAGCGTTTTTCAAAAGCCTGGTTGAAGCGCTCTTGATAACTCTCGATCTTACTCTGATGGATCCTCTCCAGGTCATCATAATAGTCGATAAGCTCTATCGCAAACGGCGTGATCTTCGCACCGCCGCCCCCTTTTCCGCCGCTGGACTTGCTGACCAGACTGCTGTTGGAGCGGCTGTTCATCTGGTCAATACTGTCCCAGGCCCACTTGTAGCTTCTGCCCATCTCTTTGGCACCGGCACTGATAGAGCCGGTTTGGGCGATGCTTTTCAAAAGTTCAATACGCTCAGGCGTAATAAAATGCTCTTGATCGCATGTTAAAAAAAGTCTGCTTTGCAGGTGGTAAGAGTATCCGTTTTCCATAAGCGCAGTATACCGAAGTATATAACGCTTCGTCAATCGTATTTAGAGTATTTCGCTAAAATTATGGCAACGAAGGGTAATAATGGAACTGACGCAACAGCAGATCGACGACTTTAACACCAACGGTTTTTTACTGCTCAGAGGGTTTGCAGATACAGATATGTGTGACGAGATCCGCGCATTAGCCGCCAAACATCTTTATGAGATGATCGAACCGATAGAGAGCGAAGAGGAGTACCTGCAAAAGTGCAGCGGCGCCAAGACAACCCGTCGTCTTAGACAGGTCTACGACAGAGAGCCTCTCTTTGCAGAGTGGATGACCGACCCCGGAATACGCCCTGTTCTCAAGCAGCTTTTAGGCGAAGAGCCCCGTCTTCTTCTGGCCCATCACAACTCCATTATGACCAAACTGCCCCATGTCAGCTCTGTCACCACCTGGCATCAGGACATCCGTTACTGGCATTTTGAGAACGACAACCTCTTAAGTGTCTGGCTGAGTCTGGGAGATGAGTATCTTGACAACGGTCTGCTTGAGTTCATCCCCGGTACGCACAAGATGACCTTTGCACCCGAACAGTTTGATGAAAACTCCGCTTTTCGAGACGATCTGCCGCAAAACCGGGAGGTCATTGCCAAGCGTCTCCACTTTAATCTCAAAAAAGGCGATGTTGTTCTGTTCCATGCCAAAACACTGCACTACGCCAACAAAAACGAGAGCGATGAACCCAAGATCTCTTTTGTCTACAGCCTGCGCGGTCTCTCCAACAAACCGATCCTAAATACCAGAAGTGATGCCAGGGAGATCAAGCTTTAGCAGTGCAGCATTGTTGACTCGGCAAGCTCTATCAAAGCCGGCTCGATATGGTGCTCTTTGTTGGCGACATCGGCAATAGATTTGTAGTTAAAGCGGCTGTCGCTGTAACAGCTGATCTTCTCTTTTTCACCGGCCAAAAGACCATCGATCCCAAAATGGACAAAACGATACGCCATCAGCCTGTCTCGGCTGCTTGGATTGCCGCCGCGCTGAATGTGACCCAGAACCGTTACGCGCGACTCCACGCCAATGGTCTCTTCAAACCACGCGGCGAT
Organism: Campylobacterota bacterium; assembly: GCA_039714575.1. Taxonomy (GTDB): domain Bacteria; phylum Campylobacterota; class Campylobacteria; order Campylobacterales; family Sulfurimonadaceae; genus Sulfonitrofixus. Next base: position 9,926 of record JBDLJE010000009.1, read on the forward strand.
CTCTTCTGAAGACTCTTTTATCCCCTCTGAGACAACGGCCAAAAAGTAGCGTCGCCCATCAAGAAGCTCCTGCTTGAACTTCTTTTCATAACCGCAAAGGTCGTACGGTATCTCCGGTATAAGGCAGAGCTCCGCCCCGGATGTCAAACCCGACACTAACGCCAGGTAACCGCAGTCACGCCCCATGGTCTCGACCACAAAAGCGCGCTTGAACGATGAGGCCGTATCGCGAATGGCGTCAAGTGCCTCACGGATGATGTTAAGCGCCGTATCGACACCCAGACAGTAGTCCGTACCGACAATGTCGTTGTCGATCGTTGAAGGGATTCCGGCAAAGGCAACACCGTGCTCTTCATAAAACTTCGCCATACCGCGAAAGCTTCCGTCGCCGCCAAGTACAACCAGCTTGTCAATACCATGCTTATCCAGATTCGCCTTGGCGATCTTACGCTGTGTTGCCTCCATAAAACGCGGTGAACGTGCCGAACCGATCTTGCTGCCGCCGCGGTTGATGATGCCGCTCACGTCTTTATAACTTGCGCTGACGATGTTGTTATCGATGAGGCCTTCGAAGCCGTCATAAACCAGGTAGGGCTTCAACCCTTGGGCGATGCTGTATTCGACAAAGTGTTTAATGGCGGGGTTCATGCCGGATACGTCACCTCCGCTACATAAAATCGCAATATTGTTCATTTTGTTATTGCCTTTAATAACTGATTGAACCATTGTAGCATCTTTGCAGTTTTGACTTTTTTGAATTATTTTATATTGTTAGTATGTCACTTTTACGATGCGGCATTTAGTGCCGCCCTGTACGGCGCTTTAGCGCTGTGTGGTTTCGTTTTTTGCGAGTAAAAAAGGAAAGAGAGAAGTCAAAAAAGTTTAGATTTCAACAAATATTTCAAACAAAAGACAATCTTGATATTAAGAAATTGGTATAATTTCACCATGAACATTGAATTATACTTTTTACGCTCCTCAGAGCACTTCATCGTCAAAGACCTCCTCCATTACGCCGCCCGCCTGGACGAAAGCGGTGAGAACCTGGAGGAGCACCCGCACCTTGAACAGTACCATCGCAACTACGGCAACTACAACGGCGACATCGGCGTTTACGCCTTTGTTGACAACAGAGTCGCCGGCGGCGCCTGGGTACGAATACTCTTGAATGGTTTCGGCCATGTTGACACCGGCACACCGGAACTCGCCTTTGCCGTCTTGCCGGAGTACCGCGACCAGGGTATCGGTACGATGCTCATGGAACAGCTTATAAAAGAGGTCGCCAAGATCTACCCGCAAATGTCACTCTCGGTACGTGAGGACAACCCGTCTATACGCCTGTATGAGAGACTCGGTTTTGAAAAAGTAGACGGCTCCGAACAGACCAGTACAGCTGGTGCCATCTCGTTTACAATGGTTAAAAAGCTTGAAGAGCAGACAGAAGAAGAGAGCCCTAAAGCAAGTCTGGAAGAAGAGCGGTTTAAAAAATCATTCGGGTTTTAAAAGAGTGTCGTGGTAGATAGATAATATGATGCCCAAAGGGGCATCAGTGCAGATAGAAGTACTTCCTACCAGTGAACTTCTGCAGTTAGCATTGCTGAGTTCCAATCTGATTTTGTATCACTTTTATAGTTTCTACCATCTTTAGCTGTGAAGCTTTGACCACTTAACAGCCATTTAACATTTTTGTTTTGTTGCCATGCTACACCGTAGATCGCACTGTTTGTAGTCTGCTCGGTTACCGTCGCCTGCTGATCTTCCGATGTCCAAACATCATAACGGCCGATCACAGAGAACTGTTTCTTCTCGCCGAAGCGGAACGTACCGTTAACAGAGTAACCGCTACCGTTCCATTCGCTTGTCTCTTTGTTCTCATTGTCTGAGATCACATACTGTGCAGAAACAAGAAGTGACGGCATGTTATAAACTGCGTGCAAACCATACCATACATAGGTATGCTCTTCACCCTCGCCCGCAATAGTAGCGTTAGCATTTTTAGAGTTATCCATGTTGTACTGACCGAAGAAAGAAGCATCCAGGTAGCTATCTTTTAGAGGTTTTCTCTTCTTTTCGCCATTACCCAAGAAAGCACCTGTAAAACGCCACTCTGCCGAATTACCTGTACCAATGTGCTCTTCGTCAGAATCGTTTTGTCCGTGGTAACCCTCACCATTGAAGACACCGATCTCAGATGTAAAATATGGTGTTTTAGTTTTAATGTTAAAACCAAGGTCAGCCGAGTTCGTCAAGTGAGACGCTTCGCTCGCTTCAACAAATACTTTTGAGATCGAACGCATCCACCAACCCTGGTGCTCTTCGTAATCGATCCACGGGCGGTGAACCATACCAAATTCCATACCTGTGTATGGAAGGACTTCATCTAAGTACAAGTAAGCATACTTTACAAATACTTTTGCATAACCGTCGTAGTTTCCATCTGCATCCGCTTGTTTGCTGTTAGAGTATGTTGCGTCTAAAGTAACACGAAGGTAAGACTTTGGGTCTTCTAATACGTATGCTTTAACTTGAACATAGTTACGACGCATCTCAAAGTTGCCTGTAGCATCTTGACCATCAACATTCATATAGTTGTAACCAAGATAGTGTGTACCGCTGAACTTCAGCTTGCTTGCTTTAGCAAAAACCGATGTCTCTTTTTTCTTAGACTCTTTTTTAGCAATAACAGAATCCTGCTCCTGGTTTTGAAGATAGACCTCTTTAGCACTTACAAAGTCACCCATCTCTTCACGGCCTTCACCGCTTGTAGTAAAGACTTGACCTGTTTTAGGGTCAGTATAGAGTGTCATTGTCTCTGCAAAAGCTGCACCTGAAAGCGTCATAGCTGCCAATGTTGAAAGTAAAACTTTTTTCATTTTTATTCTCCCGAATTTATGTTGGGCGAATTATAAAACAGTTTGGTTACATCAAGGTTACAGAATTGTTACCATAACAATAGGGGTCGCGAGCCGGTGAATAGTGAATAGTGAATAGTGAATAGTGAATAGTGAATAGTGAATAGTGAATAGTGAATAGTGAAAGATGGCGAAGCTCATCTTAAAAAGCTCTTGCACAGATAAAAGTTTCAGATTTGGTGTAAGTTGTGCCGGATGTGAACCCGATAGCGATATCTCCTGTTAAAAAACTAAGCTGGGAGCTTAGTTTTAAGGAGTAAAGTAGCATCAATAGAAGCCGCTAGGCTTTCTACTGCGTGGAGAGGTGAACTCCGGTGCAAATTGCGCCGAAGCTGGAACTTTTACTTTATATGCGTTGCCCAGTATTCGCGTATCATGTTCTTTGTTGCTTCCGGAAGCGGGATGTAACCAAGCTTCTTAGCCGCTGCATCGCCATTCTTGAAGGCATAGTCATAGAACTTGATGACTTTCTTGTTCATAGCAGCCTTCTCCGGTGGAAGAAGGATGAATGTTGCCGCAACGATCGGGTAAGAGGTGTCACCCGGCTGAAGTGCCAACATAGCGTAGAAGTGACCCTCTTTTGTCCATGAAGCGTACTTTGCCGCTGCTTTGAAGTTCTCTTCAGTTGCCGCAACCCATTTACCGCTTGCTGTCTGCAGCGTCGCTGCTGCAAGGTGGTTTTTCTCTTTATAGGCATTTTCGATGTAACCGATAGCGTATGGTGTCTGCTTTACAAGTGACGCAACGCCCTCATTGCCTTTACCGCCGATACCGACAGCCCAGTCGATCGCCTTGCCCACACCGTAGTTGTCAGCCCAGTTTTTAGAGCTTTTGTTCAGATAGTATGTAAAGTTGTATGTTGTACCTGACCCGTCAGAACGGTGAACAACGATGATCTTCTGGTTAGGCAGTTTAAGCCCTTTGTTCTCAGCAACGATCTTAGGGTCATTCCACATTGTGATCTTGCCCGCGAAGATATCTGCTACCATCTCGTTTTTAAGGTGAAGTTTCTCATCTTCAACACCCGGAACGTTGAGTGCGATAACGATAGAACCGATAACTGCCGGGAATTGAAGCAGTTTTTTCTTAGTAAGCTCTTTCGCTTTAAGAGGCTTGTCAGAAGCACCGAAATTAACGATACGCTTCGTGATCTGCTTGATCCCGCCGCCTGAACCGATACTCTGGTAGTTAACGCGGGACTTGGTCTCTTTACCGTACTTATATGCCCAGTCGTAGTATAGAGGAGCCGGGAAAGAGGCACCCGCACCATTGATCTTGTCACCTGCAATAGAAGCAGTCGCTGCAACAGCAACCAACAGTGCGCTTGTAGCTAGTTTTTTGAACATTTTTATTCCTTAATGGATGTCTTATCCAGTTTGATGGCGGTATTCTAAAACATCTATGTAACAAGAAGGTTACAAAGCGTAATCGCTTTTGATTTTGGGTTCAATACTTTTTAACTTTGTCTTGAAACTGACCTCTCTTTAAAATATAACTTTTTTAATTACTTCATATCGATAGTATGTCACTTTTACGATGCGGCATTTAGTGCCGCCCTGCATTACGCTTTAGCGTTTTATCTTCTTGCTAGCTCAAGAAAGAAACCTAACGAAAAGAAAGAAGAGCTATTACGGGTACAGTTACAATCAAAAGTATCAAACATCCGGAGTCACGAAACCCCTCCGGCTTCAATTACTGTACCAAGACGCAGTAAATAGTCGACAACATTCCAACTAAGTCAAAAGCTTTAGCTTTTAGATTCAAATAGATGCGTTACCGCTTGGCTCTTTTCGTGGCATCTGCAGAGTTGAGCGAGTGGAGTGAAAGTACCCGATAGCTATCGGGCTCGAAGCCGTCGCGAGCGCTTTTTGGTTTCGTTTTTTGCGAGTAAAAAAGGAAAGAGTATAGTCGATAAAGTTTAAGCAAGGAAAGTAGTTGAACAGACAAATTAACTTGTAGGTTCCGGCTCACGTCCGGAACAACAAAAAAATAGGAGGGGGCGTAGTAAAAAAAACAGATAGAGGCGCTTGTGCCTCTAAGAAAGTATCACCCGAATTTACCGGTAATATACTCTTCAGTAAGACGCTCTGCAGGGGTGACGAAGAGCTCTTCCGTCTTACCAAGCTCGATGAGCTCACCAAGATACATAAAACCCGTATAGTCGCTGACACGCGCAGCCTGCTGCATGTTGTGCGTAACGATAACGATCGAGACCTTCTCTTTAAGTTCAGTGACCAGCTCCTCAATGCCCTGAGTCGAGATAGGATCAAGCGCCGATGTCGGCTCATCAAAAAGAAGGATCTCAGGCTCGACCGCAATAGCGCGTGCGATACACAGACGCTGCTGCTGACCGCCGGAAAGACCGTTGGCATCATGCTTCAATCTATCTTGTACCTCTTTCCAGATCGCCGCATCTTTAAGTGCTTTTTCAACACGATCGCCAAGTTCCGTCTTGTTCTTAATGCCCTGAAGGCGCAGACCGTAAGCCACATTGTCATAGATGCTCATCGGAAAAGCGGTAGGCTTTTGAAAGATCATCCCAATGTTGATACGGAGGTTGATAAGGTCCTCGTTGACATCAAGAATATTACGGCCGTTATAGATGATCTCACCCTCATACTTGTTGCCCGGATAGAGGTCATGCATACGGTTGATAGCACGCAATAGCGTTGACTTTCCACAGCCAGATGGGCCGATAAGCGCTGTTACCGAGTTTTTTGCGATCGGCATCGTGACCTGTTTAAGACTTGGCTCATCAGCACTTGCATAGGTAAACTCAAAGTTATTTATTTCGAGTGCTTTCTCTTCCGGAACATTACAGATCGTTGCCATTACTTGCCTTTTTTAGTGAGTAGGATAAGACGGCCTATGATGTTAAGACCGAGGATAAACATAGATAATATGAACGCGGCAGCCCAGCCAAGGCGCTGCCAATCTTCGTATGGACTTGTTGCGTAGTTGTACATCGTAACCGTCAAGGAAGCCATCGGCTCCATCAGGTCGGTACTCATAAAGTTGTCGTTAAACGAGGTAAAGAGCAGCGGTGCCGTCTCTCCTGCAACACGGGCGACCCCAAGCAAGATACCCGTCAGGATACCCGCTTTGGCGCCGCGGTAGACCACCTGCAAGATCACCTTGTATTTTGGTGCACCCAATGCGAACGCCGCTTCACGCAGTGTTGTCGGCACAAGGTGCAGCATGTCGTCTGTCGTACGCAGGATAATTGGCAGCATAATGATCGTCAAAGCAACGACACCGGCCCAGGCGCTAAAGTGGCCCATCGGTACGACCATGATCGCATAGACAAACGAACCGACGACGATACTCGGTGCCGACATCATAATGTCGGAGATGTCACGAATGGTCTCCGCCAGTTTCGACTTTTGACCATACTCGCTAAGGTAGGTACCCGCCAAGATACCCAGCGGCACACCGATAAGAGATGCCACACCAACGATAATAAGCTGACCGATCAGGGCCTGTTTAAGACCGCTCTCTTCGTAACCCGGAGGCGCCCCTTCGAAAAGAAAGATATCCCAGTTAATGGCCTCGATGCCGTTACTGACAAGGACAAAAAGGATCCAAAAGAGAAATCCCAGCCCGATCATCGCAGAGAGTGTCGAGAGTGCCATGACAAGGCGGTTGATCATAACGCGTTTTTGTGTAGCGGTCATTACGCTCTCCTTGTGCGGCGAAGGAAGTAGAACTTCGCAACCGAGATGATAGTAAAGCTGATAACCAACAAGATCAATGCCAGCTCAAAGAGGCTTGAGAAGTAGAGGTCTGTGTCCGCCTCTGCAAACTCATTCGCCAGTGTCACCGGGATAGAGGTCGCCGGCTGCGTCAGGTCGAGCGAGACCTTATGCACATTACCCATAACAAAGGTAACAGCCATCGTCTCACCGATAGCGCGGCCAAGGGCCAGGATAAGGGCACCGATGATCCCCGCTTTTGAGTAAGGGATGATAATGTCTTTAATGACATCCCACTTCGTACCTCCAAGCGCATACGCCGACTCTTTCAGGATGTCCGGTGTTGTGTTCATCGCATCGCGGGTAACCGCCGCCATAAACGGCAAGATCATGATCGCAAGGACGATTCCCGCCGTAAGCATACCGATACCGATACCGCCGAAAAGGTCCCGGACGATCGGCACAAAATAAAAAAGACCCCACATACCGTAGATAACCGAAGGGATAGCCGCAAGAAGCTCTATCGAGACACCGACCGGTGCTTTAAGTTTAGCGTGGGCGATCTCGCTTAAAAAGATCGCAACCCCGATAGCGATGGGAACAGCCAGCACCATCGCCAAAAAAGTGGAGATAACCGAGCCCGTGATCGCTGCAAAGGCACCGAACTTCTCAAGGTTTGGCGCCCATTTTGACTCTGTGACAAAGTCAAGACCGAAGGTCTGCATCGAGAGCAGGGACTCCTGGAATAGAACCGTAAAGATCCATGCAGTGATCAGCAATACGAGGATCGCTATCAGTCGGGTTGCATTGGCAAAGATATTGTCTATGATTTTTGTCATACCGTCACTTCTCTAATTTAGTGACGCGATTTTAGAGTAGTTAGGTTACAAGAAGGTTACATTTGAGAAGAGCTCCCCTGTTTTAGGTGCTTAGCGTGGTGTATCCAGCTCTGTTTTTAGCCATGACAACGCTTCCGAATGTGTAGATATCTCACCATCCATCTGTGCTTCATACGCTTTTTGTAAAATCGCTTTAAAGGTTTTTGACGGGGTCATCCCTGCCTGAAGAAGGTCTCGTCCCTGCAAGAGAGGTGCTATTGGTGTGCTTAAGACATTAAGCTCTTCTGCCCTCTCTTGCAGCCACTCTCCTGCTCTAAAATCGCCGTTTTGCGCCTCTTTGGTGGTACGACCCAAAAAGTCTGCTTTGGCCAGCAGAATAAGCTCTTCTATATTGACCTGAGCGGCCAGACGGCGAATGGCTGCCGACTTCGCACCCTGTTTGTAAAACTGCAGGGGTTTTAGATGGTGTTTGACCAGCGGCACGATGGTATCGAGAAGCGCCTTTTCATCACTTAGTCTCCCCAGAAACCTCTCCGTCAGAGGCAGACCCGTGTTCTCGTGCCCGATAGCACGAATACGCCCCTCTATCGTCTCGGTTGTATCGGCTTTGCCGAGATCGTGACAGAGAGCGGCAAGAGAGAGGCAGAGGTTCCTCTTTTTGTCCTGGGTGTGAAGTTCTGTCATCGCATCGAGCACCATCAAGGTGTGTACCCAGACATCCCCTTCGGGATGGTAGACAGGGTCTTGCGGCACACCCTGAAGCGCTTTGAGTTCAGGAAAGTTCTCCAGCATCTTGAGCTCGTCCATAAGTACAAAACCGATAGAGGGTCTCTTGCTTTTGAGAAGCATCTTTTTAAGCTCTTCATAAACCCGCTCTTTTGGCAGCTCATCGAGCATCTTTTTGTCCACCATCTCATGCGCCAATTGACGAAGCTCCTGCGTGGCTTCAAGTTCAAACCTTGCTGCCAGCTGTACGGCGCGGTAGAGCCGGAGAGGGTCTTCTACAAAGGTTTTGCGGTTGACGATGTCAAGCCGCTTCGCAGCAAGATCTTTTTGTCCGCCGAAAGGGTCAAGCAGTTTTTTCTCTTTAAGATCATACCCCATTGCATTAATAGTAAAGTCGCGCCGAACAGCCGCCTCTTCAAAGCTGAGCGTACCGTCTAGTGTAACGCAAAAACCTCTGTGTCCCTGAGCGACCTTCTCTTCCTGGCGCGGAATAGAGAAGTCGGTCTCAATGTTATTCAGCTGCAGCTTGACGACACCAAAGCTTTTACCGACACTGTGCACCTTTCCAAAAGGCAGGAGAAGGATTTCGAGATGTGCAAGGCTCTCTATGCCGAACACTTCAATATCAATATCCTTAGAGGGGATGTTCAAAAGCGCATCGCGCACATAGCCGCCAACGACAACAGGGCGGCACCCCTCTTTGATAAGTGCATCGATAATGGGATCTAACGCGGCAGGCAGTGTTATCATGAGAGCATTTTAACGTATTTGCACAAGCAAGATGCTATTTTTTCTTCACCATCATCTTTTTCAATGAGAAACCAAAAAGAGAGCCTTCGCCGACCTTGCTTTCTATGATGAGTTCAGAGTCGTGAAGCTTCAAAATGTACCCGACAATAGCAAGTCCAAGCCCCATAGAGTTGTCCCAGGTGTTTTTATGGACACGGTAGAACTTGGAGGAGACCTTGTCGATGTCATTTTCACTGATACCCATTCCCTTGTCGACCACTATCAATTTAGAGTCCACAATGCTGATCGTCACATCGTCATCCGAGTATTTGAGCGCATTGTCTACAAGGTTGGTCAAGACGTTGTCCAGCATATCTTTGTCCGCCGTAACAATACACTCTTCACCGTTGAAATCGATCTCTCTGTCGCGATATTTTGTTGAGAGGTTGAGAATGACATCCTGAATAAGATCGACCAGGTTAAAGGTCATAGGGTGAATGCTCAGGTCATTGTTCTCAAGTTTCACCGAGAGCGCCAAACGGTCGATCATATAGGCGATCTTTCGGGAGTTGGAGAGGATCTTCTCCAAAAATCGCACCCGTATCTTCGGGTTCACATTCGGGTCGTCCAGAAGCGTGTCGGCATACCCCATGATCGAAGCGAGAGGGTTTTTAAACTCGTGGGAGATCGCAGAGAGGATGTCGTTTCGCTGTTTGTTCACAAGGCGCAGTTTTGCCGTGTACTTCCGTTTTTGTTTGTCCCTGGTGGCCAGTTTTTTGGCAAGGTCTTTGAGGTTCAGAGCAATATGCAAAAACTCTTTAAAGTACTCTGTTTTGATGACCGCTTTATAGTTCTTGTTTGAGATCTCATCAAGATACTTGACGATCTGTTCAATGTCGTAACGCACACGTTTGCTCATCTGATAAGCACCGACAAGACCAATAGCCATAAAGATAATAAAGATAATAATAAGACGCGACCAGAGCGTATAGAAATTCGACATGATCTTGTCAAGCGGCGTCGCCAGACGAAGGTAGATGATATGGTCACTTACCAGGATCTTTTTGGCGACATAGAGGTAGTGGATCTTTGTTGTCGTAGAGTAGCGCGTATCGACGCCGAGCCCGCTGCGTCGAGCCTGCATGATCTCATAGCGGTTAGCGTGGTTCTCCATAGTAAACTTATTACTGTTGCTGTCTGCCAAAACTATGCCGTCTTCTGAGACAAAAGTGACACGATCTTCAATAGCGGCATTCGTATTGGCCGCGATACGGTCAAGATCACTGATCTCAAAAGGCTGCAGCTGCATCAGGGTGATGCTCTGTTCAAGCTGCTCCTGGTTCTCGGTAATGACAAACGATTTGAGGGTGTAGTAGCTGATCACCGATGAGACGATCAGTGTGGCCATAAACAGGCCGACAACATTGGCAAAAAAGAAGTGGTGGAGTCTTAGCACAGCGTGTAGCCTACGCCTCTGACCGTTTTGATGTACTCTTTGGACTTGTCGGGGTCGATCTTCTCTTTGAGACGGTTGATCGCGACATTGACGGTACGGTCCTGATAGATCGCATCGCCGCCCCAGACATGCTCAAGCAGATAGTCGCGGTCCAGGACGATGTTCTGGTTGCTTATGAGAGTATACAGCAGGTCAAACTCAAGTTTGGTCAGTTCGATATTGCCGCCCTCTATAAAAAGTTCTCTGGAACCGAGATCCAAGGTGATATCTCTATAGACCACCTTACCTTCGGTCTTGTCTTTTTTAGTGCGTTTGAGAACCGCTTTTATGCGTAAGACAAGCTCTTTCATGTTGAACGGTTTGGTGATGTAGTCATCCCCGCCGCGCTCAAAGCCCTCTTCGATGTCGCTCTCTTTGTTCTTGGCGCTCAGGTAGATGACCGGGGTCTCCACACCGATGTCGCGCATCTGAGCAACAAACTCGCTCCCTTCAACACCCGGAAGATTACGGTCCATAATAAGCAGGTCGACAGCCTCCTCTTCCAGAAGCTGCGCTACATTTTTGGTGCTTGTAAAACCGATGGTATCAAAGCCCTCTTTTTCAAGGTTGTACTCAATAAGCTCTAAAATATCTTCTTCATCTTCTACAATAACGATAAAAGCACTCATCTTAACTCCTCAAACACATGCAGTCGGGGTGATCTTTAGTAGATATTTATCTCTCCGCCTTTTGCCGCATAAAGCAACAGGTTGGCGATGTTGACAGAGCGGTCACAGGCGCGCTCCAGCTTACGTAGTGTACCAAGTATGCGGACGTATTCGACTGAAAGCTCCTGCTCTCCCATGATCTGTGTCATGATCTCTTTTTCCAGAATACTGAAAAGATCGTCGTTCTTGCTCTCTTCGACCATGATCTTGCGGTAAAGCTCTTCAACATTGCACTCGCCCGGTTTGTTGAAACACTCTTCGATATACATCATCGCGTTAAGTGAGGTCGTGTGCAGCTTGATAACGATGTCGTCGAACGGTGCCAGGTTGCACTCGCCTTCACAGTGCTCACGCATGCGTCTAGCGTATTTTTTGCTTCCCTCTGCAATGCGAAGAAGTTCATTGGTCAGCTTAAGGTAGGCGACCAACATGCGCAGCTCCTGGGCTTCCGGTCCGAAAAGAGCAAAGGTCTTAACGATCTCATTATCGATCGCATTTGCTTCAGAGTCTATCGACTTAAGAACATTTCTAACCTTGTCATATTCTGCAAGGTCATGAGCTTTATAGGCATCAAGAGTGATCTGATTAGCCTCGACGACTTGACCCATCAGCTCTGCGATCATACTCTGAATGTCTTTGATCTTCTGTTCGTACTTTGGTAACATAAAGTTCCTTGTCTACATTTATTGGCGCGATTGTACCGAGGCTATGTAACAAAATGGTTACAGAGCCCGTCAGCGTGTTATCTACAATTCTTTAAGCAGTCTATTATTACATAAAAGGTTCATATAAAAATTAAAACGGTAAAAAGGGTTTTTTGTTAAGCCGGTTGTGAAAGCAGGTCGTTTTTTGTACAGGCAAAAAGAGAGGTGCCCGCCTGGAGTCTAAACTCCAAGAGATAAAAACAAAAAAGAGTCGTCGTTACGACATGATCCCTTGAATGATAAAGAAGATAGAGGCTGAAAGCAGTGCCGCTGCCGGAACCGTAATAACCCACGCTGCTACAATTTTCATAACGGCACTGCGTTTGACATATTTTGCTTTTTTAGCACGCTTAAGATGCTTTTTCTCGGCTTCGATCTTTTCTGCTTCTTCTTCAATAAGCGTCTTAAGTTCCGAGATGCGCGCACTCTCTGCTTCTGTCTTGACCTCTTTGGCTTTAAGCTCTTTCATCTCTGACTTAAGGGTTTTCTTCTGCTGTTTGTCCTCTTGCAACTGCCGCTCTTCCGCCTCAATACGCTCTTGTGCCGTTGTTGTTGAAAGATATTCGCGCAAGAAACCGACACCGAAGATACCGCCGATGGCGATGTGTGTTGAACTGACCGGAAGGCCAAGCTGAGAGGCGATGATGACTGTGATCGCTGCTGCCATTGCAATAGAGTAGGCACGGATCTGGTTAAGCTCGGTGATCTCGCTGCCGACTGTTTTGATAAGCTTGGGACCATACAGCGCAAGACCCAAAGAGATACCGATAGCACCCACCAGCATGACCCACATAGGGATAGAGGCTTTAGAAGAGATGCCGCTGCTTTGGACCGCATCTGCAACCGCTGCCAACGGTCCGATCGCATTTGCAACGTCGTTTGCACCGTGTGCAAAACTGAGCAGCGCCGCTGCAAAGATAAGAGGGATCGTAAAGAGAGAGTTCGCATCTTTCACCGTGTTTTCAAGTTTGAGAGAGGCTTTTGCAACCCGTGGTTTGACAACCAGATAGGTAATGGCCGCGACAACAAAACCAACAGTAAGGCCCTGGATCAAAGTTGGTTTTTTAGTCACCTCCAGTGCGAAAGGCAAGATAGCATTTGCCGTCTCCATAATACTCGGCCAGATCTTTTTAAGACCCTTGAGTGTCAAGTAGGTTGCAAAAGCAAAGGCCATGATCGAAACATAGATCGGCACCATCTTGCGCATTGCCGCCAGTCTGTCCTCTTTGTAGATAATACTCTTTTTGATGGTATAAAGAAAACCAGCTGCAATAACGGCACCAAGCACAGGAGAGATGATCCAAGAAGCGGCGATCTTTCCCATCGTTCCCCAAGAGACGATGCTAAAGCCGGCAGCAGCGATACCGCCGCCCATAACACCGCCGACAATAGAGTGTGTCGTAGAGACGGGGGCGCCGACTTTTGTCGCGATGTTCAACCAAAGACCGCCGGCAAGGAGTGCCGCCGTCATCGCCCAGATAAACTCTTTTGTACTGACAAACTGCTCCGGGTCGATGATCCCTTTTTTGATGGTACTGACAACATCACCGCCGGCAATGATCGCACCGCTTGCTTCGAAGATAGCGGCAATAATGATCGCACCGCCCATCGTAAGCGCTTTTGAACCGACAGCCGGACCCACATTGTTCGCAACATCATTTGCACCGATGTTGAGTGCCATGTAGGCACCGAAAAGTGCTGCAACCGCTAAAAAGCCATGGTTTGCGGCACCTGAATCAATACTGAATGCATACCACAATACCATTGATAAAAATACAAATGCGATCCCTAAACGTAAAAAATCAGCCTGGGAACTCTCTACTGCTTTTTTTTCCATCTTTTTAACTGTGTGGATATCCATCTAATCGGTCCTTGAATGTAACATTTTGGTTACAAATATGCGGAATTATAGCATTAAATGTTTTAGGGCATCTCTAGTCGGGTATTGAATTTTACTTCTTTCTGCAGCGTTGAAAATTTTATGATTTTACAAGCTCATTGAACTGATCTTACGTAAAAAAGAGACTAGGCTTTTATCATCTTTGAGCTGTCGATCTCAATGACCGTATGCACATTACCGCGCGGATTATAGTCAGCAACGATCTTCATATATTTGGGCTTTAGCTTGCGCTCCAAAACATCATAGATCTCATTGGCGCTGTTTTCGTGCGAAACATGCTTGTCACGAAACGAGTTGATATAGAGTTTGATCGCTTTTAACTCAACAACATATTCGTCGGGTGTATACTCCAGATAGATCGTTGCATAGTCAGGATAACCGCTGCGCGGGCAGAGGCACGAGAACTCCGGCAGCGTCATCTTTATGAGATAGTCGCGTTTGTGCTGATTGGGCCATATCTCAAGATCTTTTTCAACATCAAACTCGTTTACGATTTTTTCGCCATATTTCATTTTAAACCTTCTTTTGTACATCTCTAATAATCAATCAATTTTTTCCAGCTCTTCGAGTGATGCAATTTTACCCAGATAGTTGCCCTGAACGAAATCAATACCGAGTGATGTTACGATCTTCTCTTGTGCTTTATCTTCGATCATGCGGATCCAGGTTCGCAGACCCAAGCCCTGTGCCACTACGTTTAACCCTTTTACAATGTCTTGATACTCTTTCTCTTTAATATGTTTGCCGTACGTATTGTCATAGCGAAGGATATCGACCTTAAGATCTTTCAAAAAGGTCATACTGCTTTTAAAGGCACCAAAGTTGTCTATAGCGATAAATATACCGAGCCTTCTATAAGCTTGCAGCAGCTCGTTGTAGCGTTTAGGATGGTCATAATAGTCGTTTTCACTCAAAATAAACATGATCCGTCCGCGTGCAGACTCATTGTTGCTAAGAAGTGTCAATGCTCTCTCTAAAAAGCTGTTATTGCGCACAGATGACGGCGAAAGTGCAAATGCCAGTATAAGGTTATGGGGAACATTTTCTGAGAGTTTGACCACTTTTTCCAAGATCATCTCATCATAAGTACGCGTCAGACCCAGACGATCGATCACCGGCATAAATTTGTTTTGATGAATGATCTTGCCCTCATCGTTGATCAGTTTGACACTCGCCTCGAGCATACTGGCGACCTCTTTTTCATCAACGATCTGAAACATCAAGGAGAAAGAGTGTTTTTGAACAGCCTGAATAACAGATGCTTCCAGCTTGGTCGGGTCGATCTCATCTTCGTCCAGGATCTGTTTGTTTGCCTGTTTTTCATCTGCCACGTCGAATAGACGCGTTATCAGCTGATCGATATCACGTGAATATTTTGTATCCACAATTGCCGATGTTATAGAGATCTCGATCTCATCTATGGTTCTGTTTTGGAACTTCAGACACATCAGGTCGATCAGGTTTTGATACCTCTCTTTCGTACTTGGCAGACCGATAAGAAAGTCTGAACCTTTGTAGTGGCCGATCGGAAAACGTTGGATCTCTTTCTCTTTTAAAAAGGTGCCGATCCAGTGACCGACCTCATAAAGCACCTTGTCCCCTTTTTTTACCCCGTATCGACTGTTGATATCGGTAAGATTGCGGACAGAGACCAGAAGAATGGTATAGGGGCCTTTTTCGATCTGTTTTTCAAAATAATTTGTAAGATATTCACGAGAGAACGTATGTGTGATCGGGTCTGTTATCCGCTCTTCCTGACCCTGGTAAAGCAGATAGAAAATATAGTAGATCATTACTGCAAAAGCTGAAATAGCGATCACTAAAAAGAAAGCCGGTATCTCTCCTTCACCAAAGGAGAAAAAACTGAGCAATATAATAATAAAAAGAAGAAAGATAGGCAGGCCCATACGAAGGGCCAGTTTAAAACGGAGGGCTCGCTCTTTCTCTTCAGGCAGAAGCATCTAAGACCTAAACGTCCAGGTGTTTTACATCTTTGGCGTGTGTTTCGATGTAATTACGGCGCGGCTCGACCTCGTCACCCATAAAGAGTGTAAAGGCGTCACTTGCCGCTTCCGCATCTTCGATGTTAACACGCAGAAGAACACGGTTTTCAGGTGTCATCGTTGTCTCCCAAAGCTGCTCAGGGTTCATCTCACCAAGACCTTTGTAGCGCTGGATATAAGAGCCTTTTCTTGCATACTCTTTGACCTCTTCGAGTATCTCGATGATGTCACCCTCTAAGGCAACATCCCACTCATTGATCTTCTCGTAAACATACATCGCTTCAGTAAAATGCGGTGCCGAGAAAAGATCATCATTGACTTTCAACTCTTCCATACCGTCCTCTGTCTGTACAAAGAGATGGATCTCTTCATCTGTTACGATTTTGGAGAGAACATTGTTGCCGCGGCTACTTAAGAAGCTCTCGATCTCTGACATCAATTTGTCACCGTTGAAGCCAATAATATCCGGATTTTCGATAAAGTGACGAATTAGAGAGACAAGGGCATAACGGCGCTCTAGAGCGTTCAGTGAACCCTGATAGTGGTCTACCATCTTAAAGAAAGAGACCAGGTCGTTGTGACCGACACCCTCAACATCAAGTGACTCTATACCGTTATCGATCAAAAAGGTGTTCATCTCAAGATCATCTTTAAAGTAGATCTCTTTTTTACCTTTTTTATAACGGTAAAGCGGCGGCTGTGCAAGGTAGAGATAGCCATTTTCAACGATCTTTGGCAGGTAACGGAAGAAGAATGTCAAAAGCAGTGTCTGAATGTGAGAACCATCGACGTCGGCATCGGTCATGATGATGACTTTATGATAACGGATCTTCTCTTCGTTGAACTCTTCACCGATACCGCAGCCAAGTGCCGTGATCATGTTGGTGATCTCTTCTGATTTTAAGATCTTGTCCAGACGTGCTTTTTCAACGTTCAGGATCTTACCTTTAAGCGGCAGGATCGCCTGGAAAACACGGTCACGCCCCTGCTTGGCAGAACCGCCCGCAGAGTCCCCTTCCACCAGGTAGATCTCAGAGATCGTCGCATCTTTGCTTTGACAATCTGCCAGTTTACCCGGAAGTGTTCCGACACTCATCGAGTCTTTACGACGTGTAAGGTCACGGGCTTTTTTCGCCGCTTCACGCCCTTTGGCTGCTAAAAGTGCTTTTTGAACGATCGCTCTTGCTTCGTTAGGGTTCTCTTCAAAATACTTACCGAGTTTCTCATAGGTTAGTTTTTGTACCAATGGACGAACATAGGTGTTACCCAGTTTACCCTTGGTCTGACCCTCAAACTGAGGTTCAGGAACGCGTACAGAGACGATACAGATCATTCCCTCTTTAACATCATCACCAGAGATAGAGACATCTTTCTCTTTAGCATTTCCGTTGTTTTTGTTATACGTCGAGATAACACGTGTCAAACCGGCACGAAAACCTGCTTCGTGTGTACCGCCGTTTGGTGTGCGGATGTTATTGACAAAAGAGTAAAGTTTCTCTTCATATGCTTCGTTATACATAAAGGCGATATCGACTTCAATATCTTCGATCTTGTCACTGTAGCTGTATGGTGAAGCGACCTGCTCACGTTTGTTGAGATCTTGAACGTATTGAAGAATACCGCCTTCAAAATGGTAGGTCTCTTCGGTATCTGTTCGCTCATCATTAAAGACTATCTTGATCTGCGGGTTAAGGTAGGCAAGCTCTTTAAAACGTTTAGCAAGATACTCATACTCAAAAGTGATCGTCTCGGTAAAGATCGTCGGATCGGCTTTAAACTCGATCGTTGTTCCGTGTTTACGTGTTTTACCTGTAACTGCAAGGGCCTCTGTAGGAATACCCTCTTTAAAGTTCTGCTCATGGACCTCGCCGCCACGGTGAATGGTCATCTTAAGATCACCCGAGAGTGCATTTACAACAGAGACACCAACCCCATGAAGACCGCCGGAGACTTTATAGGTGTCTTTGTCAAACTTACCACCGGCATGGAGTACAGTAAGAACAACAGTTGCTGCAGAGACGTTCTCAGTCGGGTGCATGTCAGTAGGAATACCGCGGCCGTTATCAGAGACCTTACAGGTCCCCTCTTTGGTCAATGTTACCTGGATCGTATCACAGTGTCCGGCCATCGCCTCATCGATCGAGTTGTCAATGACTTCGTAGACAAGGTGGTGTAGACCGCGGTGACCTGTGTCACCAATATACATTCCCGGACGTTTTCGTACTGCTTCCAGTCCTTTAAGGACCTTGATATTACTTGCACCGTAATTCTGTTCTGCCATGCCTGCTCCAATGTTTTTCGATATTTAGTTGTTATTTACGAAAAATTTGCTCTTATACTAGCGGATAGTTGCCTAAAAAGCGATTAAATAGTCATTTTGATGTTTATGTTGAAATCAGAATAAAATGGATCAGAGAGTGATTAAGCAGTTTTTACTGCGAAATCGGAAGAAATTAGATAACGATTGGCATAACTATTGTCTTAAAATTTTGATCTTCCAGGACAAAAGGCATATTCGGTTCGTTCAAGCCGATAATAAATTCACTGTTTTTAGTCTGTCCTATAAAGTCCAGAATATAACGACTGTTTACTGCGAGCATAAAAGGCGTCTCAAATCCTGCCGGGAATTCGATCTCCGTCTTTGCTTCAATATTGTCATCGCTCAGTGATTCAAACCCGATAGCATTTTGGGTGAACGTTACTTTCAGATCATTAGAGATGGTTGTGATCTGTTTAACAGCATCGATCATCTGCGCCTTTGGCAAGCTCAATGTTTTAGAGATCTCTTTGGGAATAATACGGGTGTAGTCAGGGAACTTACCGTTGATCAGTTTTGTAAAGAAAAGATATTGATCGGATTTGATGATCAGGTAGGTTTCATCATAGAAGATCTCAATATTATTAAAAAAGAGTTTTTGGATCTCAATGATCGCTTTTTTAGGAACGATGATGGAGAGTTCGGTCTCATTTGTATTGGTAACTTTCACGATAGCCAGACGTCGTGTATCAGTAGAGACAAAATTAATGCCGTCATTTTTAATATCGATCAAGGCGCCGTTAAGTTCAAACTTTGGATTATTGGTGTCTGTCGAGGGTGTTATTTTTTTAAGGGATTCGATCAACAGATGGGAATCTATCTGAATTCGAGGCTTATTAGTGTAGTCAGGAAATGAGGGGAACTCATTAGAGTTAAATGTAGGCAGTTTAAAGTTTGAACGCCCTTGTTGGATATGGAGTGTATTTTGAACAGTCTCCAATACAATTTCGCTCTCTTTTAAGATACGGATAATATCCAACAGTTTTTTACCGTTGGCAGTGATCGATCCGCTCATCTCAACAGAGACCTGGTCACTCTCTATAACAAGACCTACTTCATAGTCGGTAGCTTTAACGACCAGTTTTTTACCTTGGACTTCGAATGAGACATGAGAGGTGATCTGAGATGTATCTTTTTTTTCAAGAAAAGGTTGTACATGTATGAGCATATTTTCAAGTACAGATTTGGCAATAGCGATTCTCATCGAAATTCCTTTTTATATAATAAAATTTTAGTAATAGTAATATACCCCTGTGTAAAGGTGAAAACTACTGGCCAAGCCCGACAGATGGTGCTTGTTTGATGTGAATAAGCTATAAGAGTTAATTCACATCTGTTCACGTGCTAGATTATATCTTTTTTTTTATACAGTTCCAACAATAAAAAACGTGTATTTAAAAATAAAGGCAAGAATCAGCATATTTATAACGCTGTTGTCTATCTTATTGCTGAATAGAGGTCGTTATTTTATTGGTCAGTTCATCGATCTTTACTTTAAAGTCCTCATCATTTTTAAGCAGCTCGTTGATCTTTTTCATAGTGTGGCTGACAGCGGTATGATCTTTCATCCCAAAATATTTGGCAAGTTCCGGCATTGACATCGGGGTGAGTTCACGAGCAAGATAGATAGCAATACGGCGTGTATAGACGATGTTCCTGCTACGGTTTTTAGACTTTATCTCTGAGGGTTTGACGTTGAGCTCTTTTGCTACTGTTGTCATGATAAAGTCGATAGAGATGTTGTCGCGTTTTTCCTGAAGGGTCTCTTTGAGGACATTTTGTGCAAATTCGATGGTGATAGGCTGGTGCATCAGCTGTGCATAGGCGTGCAGCTTGGAGAGAATACCCTCTATTTCACGAACATTGCTCTCAATAATGGTTGCGATGTACTTAATAACATCACCATCGATATTGATACGGTTTATTTCGCACTTTTTCTGGATAATAGCGATCTTAGTCTCTAGCTCCGGCGGTTGAATGTCAGCGACCAGACCCCACTCAAAACGGCTTTTAAGACGGTCTTCAAGTCCGGCGATCTGTTTAGGTTTTTTGTCGGCGGTCATAATGATCTGTTTATGCTCGTTGCGCAGAGCCTCGAAGGTGTGGAAAAACTCCTCCTGGGTCTGAACCTTGTTGCTTAGAAACTGGATGTCATCGATAAGCAGTACATCACATTTACGGTATTTGTCTTTAAAACGGTCCATCGTCTTGTTGCGCATATGTGAGGTGAAGTCATTTAAAAACTGCTCGACAGAGGTGTAGATAACACTTTTCCCCTGGTGCTGAAGCACATTGCCGACGGCCTGCATAAGGTGGGTCTTGCCTAAACCGACACCCCCATAGATAAAAAGCGGGTTGTACAGCTCACCGGGTTTTTCACTGACACTTTTAGCGGCAGAGTAGGCAAACTGGTTGGATGAACCGGCAACATAGTTCTCAAAGGTATATGATGGGTTTAGCAGAGAGTGCTGCGTTTTTTCAGGGTTGGCAGGTGTTTTGGTCGCAGCTTTTCCCTTTTTAGTTGATTTGAGTTCAATACTGACCAAGGTCTTGGTTCCTGTTTTGACTTCAAAGAGATGGGCGATCTTGTCAGAAAATTTGCGTTTGATGTAATTGACGATCAAAGCATTAGGCGCATGATATACAGCATAATTGCTTTTGGACTGGGATGTTGAAAAATTAAGTTGTTTAATATAGCGATTGTAATCGACCTCAGATATCTCATCTTTGAGTTTCAGTAAGATCTCTTGACCGATATTCATAAATAGCCTTTTTTTCGTAATATAGCATCAATTATTGCGTTATTCACATCTAAATTCCCAGAAAGCGTTCCTGTGAATAGTCGGTGAAATTGTATGTGAATAATACACTACTTTTCCTATATTGTGGTAAAATTGACATGTGAATAAAAGTTATTCACATTGTGAATAAGTTGCAGTTGTGAAAAATTTAGAGTAATAATCACTTTTAAAGTTGGCAGATGATAAAAATTTTAGGCATTGATCCCGGTACTCGTAATATGGGGTATGCAGTTATTTCGCTGGACAGAGGTAAGATCGCTTTGGTCGAGGCGGGTCTTATCAAGATGAAACAGGACGATCTTCAGTTTCAGATACCGCAGATGGTCGAGGGGCTGGATCAGATCTTTTCAAAACACTCTATCGATGAGGTCGCAATGGAAAATATCTTTTATGCCCATAACCCTCAGACTGTTTTGAAGCTGGCACAGTTTCGCGGGGCCATAATGTTGAAATTGCTGCAGGAGTTCGGGCAGTTCGCGGAGTACACGCCTCTGCAGGTCAAACGGGCTTTGACCGGCAAGGCAAAGGCGGGTAAAGAGCAGGTCGCCTTTATGGTACAGCGGCTTTTGGGGATCAAAAAAGAGATTAGACCTCTGGACATCTCTGATGCGATGGCAGTCGCGATCACCCATTCCCAACGGGTAAAACTTGAGAAAAAACAGGGTTAACAGTGTTTATTAGACTTTTTTTTCTAACGCTGACATGCATACATCTATCGGCAGGGTCTGAAGAGAGAGGCGCGGTATTTCAAGCGGTTGGTAATGAGCCGGGCTGGGCATTGAAGATTATGAGCGATAAAAAGGTGCTTTTTTTGACAAACAGCGGGGAGACTAAAACGTATTTTGAGATAACAGAGAAACTTTCCGATCACAGTTCCACAGAGTATAAGACGCACTCGCAAAACAATCTCTTGTATATTCGTATTGAAAATCGACGTTGTCAGGATACGATGGCGGAGAAGAGATATGAATCTACTGTCTATATAAACTTTGACGGGGTCAATATGAAGGGGTGCGGTGAAGCACTTTTTTGATCTTGGCTTTATGAACTATAGAATTTTCAAGCTAACATAGTATAATTATCAATATACAGAGCTAAAAAGAGATTATAAAAATGAAAATATATATACTGATTCCCCTGCTTTTGTTGATGACGGGTTGTTCCGGCATTAGTGTCAATGCATCTAACTGTGATGAGATCATGCGTAATGATCCAAATACGATGAACATTCCGCAAGAGTGTCGTGACTATAAAGAAGAGGATGCAGACAAGTCGACGTATCCTCCCGGACAGAGACCGGGTGAGGTCGATCCGGATTTCCAGATCGGCAAATAGGGGTATTGAACTACCCGGTTAAGATACACCGTCTTTTCAGCTCACCGCAACACAACTACTTTACCCGCCCCAAGTTTGAGGCAGGAGATGCTCCGACAACTGCTCATCAAAAACTTTGTTTTAAAGTTGGCCGGGGAATAGAAGGCGACCGTTTTGAATGCGGTCGCTACCCCATTACCTTTTTCTCTTTAGAGGTTGCAGAGTTGATGGAAAAAGAGTTCGCCAAAGAGATCGATCTTGAAGATTTTAGACGAAACATCATCATCTCCGGTGTCAATCTCTGTGAGCTGATAGGAGAGCGTTTTAAAGTCGGGAGCGTAACTTTTGAAGGGATGGCGCACTGTAACCCCTGCACATGGATGAACGCCGTGATCGGTAAAGGCGCCTACGCTTTGATGAAGGGTCGAGGCGGGCTTCGTGCCAAGGTGGTTGAGGGCGGTGAGATCGAACTTGGCGAGACGGTGCTTCAAAGTGATACAATACTTACTAAAGATGCTGAAACCCCAATGACGATAAGTCGACTTCCAAAAGGATTATGATGAGACCAGATGACAGATTTTACGGTATCAACGATGATTTTCGTTCACCTTATGCACGTGATCGCGACCGTGTTATCCACTCGGGAAGCTTTAGAAAACTGGAGTATAAGACACAGGTCTTTTTGAACCAGGAGGGCGACTTTTTTCGTACCCGTCTGACCCACTCTTTAGAGGTCTCGCAGATCGCCCGTTCTATCTCGTCGCAGCTTGGATTAGAGGAGTCATTGGCTGAGGCAATAGCACTCTCCCACGATATGGGACACACCCCTTTCGGACATGTCGGCGGTGATACGCTTGATGAGTGTCTTAAAGAAGATGGACATACTAATGGTTTTGAGCACAACTATCAAAGTTTTCGTGTTGTGACCAAACTTGAAAAGCGTTATAAACCTTTTTTGGGATTGAACCTTACTTATGCGACGCTAGAGGGAATTCTCAAGCACTCTTATCCGTATAAGAAGTCCTTTCTGCCTGAGAGTATTCATGAACAGTTTAACCTCGACACGCACCCCTCTATAGAAGCGATGGTGGTTGACAGAGCCGATGAGATCGCCTATATGACCCATGATATTGATGATGGCGTCAACTCGGGACTGATCAGTTTTGAGACACTGAAAGAGAATAAGATCATTCAAGCCGTATTGGCCCTGGTTGATGAAGAGGGTGTAACGTTAGACGATGGTGATGAGATGTTCCGTTACCGTTTCAGTTCGCACCTTATTAACTACCTTGTTTATGCTCTGCTTGAAAACTCAAAAGAGAAGGTGGACAACTCCAGGGTGTTAGCCGGTGTTATTGATTCCAAAACAGCACTGCCTATCGGTTTCACAGAGGAGCTGGAGACAGAGATTAAAAAACTCAAAAAACTTCTTCATCAAAAGCTCTATCAACATAAACAGATCGTGCGCAAGATGTATGCCGGAAAACAGGCTATCAAAGGTCTTTACAGCGCGATGATGGAGGAGGATCTGATCCTCCCGGCATATTATTTGCAACAGGTCTCCAAGCGGAACAAACACCGTGTTGCAGCTGACTATATTGCTTCGTTGAGTGATCGTTATGCACTTACTCTTTATAATGAGCTGTATGGTAGAATCTGAGACATTAAAGGGTGGCAACGCATGAAACAGTATTTAGATCTTTGTAACAGAATAATCGATGAAGGCACGTGGATTAAAAACGAGCGTACCGGCAAAAACTGCCTGACGCTGATCAATGCAGACCTGGAATATGATGTCGGCGGCAACAAGTTCCCTCTTATCACCACCCGAAAAAGCTACTTTAAATCGGCGATCGCGGAGTTTATAGGTTACATACGCGGTTATGACTCTGCAGCAGACTTTCGAGCGCTTGGAACCAAGACCTGGGACGCCAATGCCAACATGAACGAGGTATGGCTGAATAACCCTTACCGCAAGGGCGAGGATGACATGGGCCGAGTTTACGGTGTTCAGGGTAGAGCATGGAAAACGCCTGAGGGCAACACGATCGACCAGCTCAGAAAGATCGTCGATGATCTAAAAAACGGCATCGACGACAGAGGCGAGATACTCAGCTTCTATAAC
The DNA here is from genome assembly GCA_039714575.1 of Campylobacterota bacterium. Lineage (GTDB taxonomy): Bacteria > Campylobacterota > Campylobacteria > Campylobacterales > Sulfurimonadaceae > Sulfonitrofixus. The sequence continues at coordinate 34,151 of JBDLJE010000009.1, forward strand.
CCGGGCGAGTTTCATATGGGCTGTCTGCGTCCCTGTATGCATACCCATACCTTCTCACTGGTAGGCGACACCCTGCACCTCACCTCATATCAACGCTCTTGTGATGTGCCTCTGGGTCTGAACTTTAACCAGGTTCAGGTCTTTGTCTTTTTAGCACTTATGGCGCAGATAACAGGCCACAAAGCAGGCAAGGCGTATCACAAGATCGTCAATGCACATATCTATGAGGACCAACTGGAACTGATGCGTGACGTACAGCTCAAACGTGAGCCTTTTCCATCACCGCAGCTTCATATTAACCCTGACATCAAGTCATTGGAAGACCTTGAGACATGGGTGACGATGGATGACTTTAGCATAACGGGTTATGAACACCATGAACCGATCGCCTACCCTTTTTCGGTCTGATGATGAAAAGACCTAAGATCTCGATCATTGTCGCCATGGCAAAAAACCGTGTTATCGGCAGAGACAACGATATGCCTTGGCATCTTCCGGCAGACCTGCAGCACTTCAGAAAGATGACAACTGGCAAACCTATCATTATGGGTAGAAAGACATATGAGTCTATAGGTCGTCCGCTGCCTAAACGTCAGAACATCATTGTGAGCCGCAATGCAGAGTACGCAGTAGAAGGCTGTGATGTGGTTGGCTCTTTGGAGGAAGCAGTTGAGTGTGCAGGAGATGTCGAAGAGGTGATGATCATCGGCGGCGGTTTTCTTTATGAACAGACCATCAACCGTGCGGATAAACTCTGCCTGACATTTATTGATCTGGAAGTAGAAGGTGACACGCTGTTTCCCTCTTATGAGCATCTCTCTTTAACGAAGACCGAGAGCGAACACCATAAAGCAGATGCGAAAAACCCGCATAATTATGAGTTTACCGTGTTCACAGTAAGCCATTAAGAAAAAATTATCTAGATAGAAAATTGTTTGAATAAAATAGTAAATATAGTATAAAAAACTCTATTTAGCACGATTTTATAGTAAATCTATTGTTTTTATTATGTACAAAAGCAATAGAGTTGAGACTTCTAAAAAGATGCCTCTCATCATTACCCCTCCATAGTGTTATAATATAGAGAACAATATGGAGTCTTAAAAAGTTGAAAAATATAATAATAATCTTTATTTTTTTGAGTGTCACTCTGCAGGCACGAACTATTCATGTTATTAACAACAGTGACGTGACAGAGGAACAGAGAGTTGCTCTGGTGATAGGCAATGACAGTTATGCCAATCTTGAACACTTAAAGAACCCTGTAAATGATGCCAGACTGATGCGGGATCTGCTTAAAAACAGAGGCTTTGATGTTATCTACAAAGAGAATGCCAATAAAAAAGATATGCGCAAGCTTTTAAAAAAGTTTGCGCATAAAATTAAAAAAGGCGGTGTGGGTTTTTACTACTTCGCCGGACATAGTGTGAATGTAAATGGAAAGATCAATCTGGTAGGCGTAGATTCGTCTATTAATAATAGAAGCAATATAGAACGTGAAGTGGTGGTACTCAACAACATCATAAAAAAGATGAGAAATGCGCATAATAGACTTAATATCATTGTGTTAGATACGTGCCGCAATGTGATTACGTCAAGTAATCATCATTATGCAAGAGGGGTGAATGGAGGATTAACAACTATTTCAAATACTAGAGGTATATATTTAGCCAGTGCAACTGCTGATGGAGAGGAAGCTAGAGATGGCAAAAGCGGCTCATATGGTATATTGACCAAGCATTTGGTAGTAAACTTCAATAAAAAAGGTGCCACCTTAAGAGAGATCTTTAAAAATACAAGAAGCGAGGTTTATGACTATACAAATAGTGAAAAACCCCAAAGTATTTATACACAAATAAAAGGAGATTACCTTTTTATAATACCACCCAAGAGAGAGAAAAAACAACCATCTAAAAAAATTAAACCTGATAGTATCACTAATAAAAAATCATCTAGTAAGAAACGCGATACATCAACTTTGAAAGAAGAGCGTATCGGCTCCGAAAGCAGCCCCATAATAGAGTAAAAAGCAGCTCTCTTTTCGCTCCGTTGATTGAAACCCTAAGATCTTAGGATTTGAGGTATAAAAACGCCATTTATCATTTCTCGTTGGGCATAATTAACTCTTGTATAGGCATCGGCGTGGCTATGTTCTCCGCTTTGAGACGTTTATAAATAGCGATAGCAACATCACTCTGCGCGACGATCAGGTTCTCTGTCAGCCAGTAGTAGAGTTTGAACTCCAGGTAGTAGTCGCCGAAACCTTGAAAGGTTGGCAGCGGTGCCGGGTCTTTTAACACATCATTGTTGCTTAGTGCTACATCACGCATGATCTCCAGGACCGTTTCGATATCACTGTCAAAGGCGACTTTGATCTGCAGGACTTTACGACGCCTTTCGTCCGAGAGGGTCCAGTTGATCACCTTGGAGGAGATAAAACGTTCGTTGGGGACGATCACCTCTGAACCGTCAAAGGTCTTTACCGAGCTCGCTCTTGAACCTATGGCCAGGACTTTTCCCATGGTGTTATCGACTTCGATGGTGTCACCGATCTGTATCGGCCGCTCAAAGACCATAATAATGCCTGAGATGAAGTTGGCGATGATGTTGCGAAGACCAAAACCGATACCGACGCCCAGTGCGCCGAAGACAATGGCAAACTGTTCAGTCGAGACACCCAGAGAGGAGAAGGCGATCAGGATACCGCTGATAAGGATAATATAGTTGGAAGTGGTGGATATGGCGGTAGGAACACCTCTGGAAAATTGAAAACGTGCAAAGATCTCGACTTTTAAGAGGATCTGCACCAAACGTGCCAACAGCCATGTCCCGACCAGGATCGAAACAAAATAGACAACAGCCTGAAACGATATCGTTGTGCTGCCGATCTCCCATGTCAGTTCAAAAAGAGCGTCGATCAATTCATTAAGGCTTGGCTCAAGCCCAAGAACCCTGATAAGGATCTTGAACCACCAGAGCACCATAAAGATCTTGATAACAAGGGTAACGGTGCGTTCGATCTTGGCCGCATACAGCTCTAAAATATTTGTGGCGGTGGAGATGCGTCGTCTCAGCAGTATGATGACATAGCCGGAGAGAATGATGGTGAGCACATAAAAGATGATACTTGAGTGGATCGCGGTAAAGACGCCCTGTGAAATTTTTTCGGAGAGCAACATGGCACCATAGAGGTTTGCCAGTATGGATACCACTAGGAGCAGAGTGATCAAAGGCAGTGCTTTGTAGATGATCTTTCTGATGATATCCATCTCAACAAAGTCGGCTACTTTGTAGTGGATAAACCTGATAATAAGTCCGATCAATCCGACACTGAGAGCGATGTTGAAAAAACGGTCATCCAGATCATAGCCGATGGCATTTTTTTCCATCAGAGAGAGAAAATAGAGCAGAAAATAGGTGTAGAAGTAGGGCTCTACTTTTTTGTGCACGACAGTCTGAATAATGCGAAGGAATGGGATCAAAGCAATATAGAGGATGATCTCTCTGAAGGACTTGGGAGCATCATCATAGATCACGACGGTAAGCAGTACCATCAAGATGATGACGGTAGAGAACGGCAGGGCTATAAAGAAGTACGCCTCTTTATGCATGGAAGCCTCAGAGACAAACAGTCTCTTTTTCCGATAAAGCCAGTTGAAGTAGCCGACAAACCCGGTGATAAGCAGGGCGCCGAAAAACATAACGATCTGATGTTCCTGGTGGGTCTGATTATAGATCATAAACTCTTCAAACTTTTCAGAAAGATTAGAGTAGATACTTTTTACATACTGTACGGGTGAAAATGTGTCGGTTGTGAGGAGGGCAGACAGAGGGAGCTGGTTTTGATAAAAAATGCGTGTAGAGAGAGCGATCTCTGTCTCTTGCAGCAGGGTGATCACCTCATTTACAGCTGTTAGCTTGGTCGTAATAAGGTTTGCATCTGTCAAGCCAAAGTCATAGAATTTTTTAGCATGGTTGCGCAGCTCCTCGATCTCGATAATGACGTTTGCGATGTGATTTTGAATGACTTCCGGTGCAGACTCTTTGGTAGCATTGATGTGTGTCTCACTCCAAAGCTGGGAGTAGTTTTGGAGTTTTTCACGTTGTACATCATAGATCTCAATACGTGTTTTATACAGACTGTCCCATTCGGCAAGTTCACTGCTGTATATTTTCCACTCTTGTCGATGCTTTTGCAGGGTCCGAATAGTCTGGTTTTCTAGGTTTTTATAGATAGGGTCTTTGAGAAGGACATCAATGGAGTCTACGTATGCAGGCAGAACCTTGTGTATCTCAAGTGTCTCCTTATGTTCTGCCAATGTATCGGCGATCTTATTAAGGCCTGCAACCACTTTGGCCGCTTCTTCGGGGACACGGCTGAGTTCAATGAACTTGGGAGCTTCTTCAACAGGAACAACCTGTTCTGTCGGTACCTCAGTCGTCTCTTCCGCTGAGAGTAGCGGTGAAACAAGAAGAGTAGAGAGAAAAATAAAAGGTAAAAGATATCTGCCCATAGATGAACCCTTCATCAATAAAAAATGATAATCCATATATTATAGAGTTATTATGTTAAAAATTGACCCCATATACAAGTCGTTGACAAGCAGATTTTATTAGTTAAATTTCTATTGGTCTGTTGAACATTAAGGTTATAACAGAGGGTGATGATGTGCAGAATTATAAAGATAGGTTTATATATTAAGATTATTACCGCTTAACAAACAGCTTTTTACCACTTTTTGGGTATAATCGCGAAAATTAAAAATCTGCTTAAAATCGGATCATATCTAGGCTTTTTGTAGATGCTCTCTTTAGAGCGGCTATGAAAAGTCTAATAGATAGAATTAAAGCTAAGGACATTTACATGCAAAATATTAGAAATATCGCCGTTATCGCGCACGTTGACCACGGTAAAACAACACTCGTTGACGGTCTTCTTCAACAATCAGGCACATTCGGTGATCATGAGCATCACGACGAACGTGCGATGGACTCAAATGACATCGAAAAAGAGCGCGGGATCACGATTCTTTCTAAGAACACGGCGATCCGTTATGGCGATCACAAGATTAACATCATTGACACTCCGGGTCACGCTGACTTCGGTGGTGAAGTTGAGCGTGTACTTAAGATGGTTGATGGGGCGTTGATCCTTGTTGATGCTTATGAGGGTGTTATGCCACAGACCAAGTTTGTTGTTAAGAAGATGCTTGCAATGGGAATCACACCGATCGTTGTTATCAACAAGATCGATAAGCCGGAAGCAGAGTGTGATCGTGTTGTTGATGAGGTGTTTGACCTTTTTGCTGACATGGGCGCTACAGATGAGCAGCAGGACTTCAAGGTTATCTACGCAGCAGCACGTGATGGAATCGCTAAAGAAGATATGGATGATGAAGATGGTGACTTTACATGTCTTTTCAACTCAATCATCAATGATGTTCCAGAGCCTAAGGGTGACCGTGAAAACCCTGCACAAGCACAGGTCTTTACACTTGACTATGACAACTATGTTGGTAAGATCGGTATTGCACGTATCTTTAACGGTCAGATTTCTAAAGGTGACAACGTTCTTCTTGCAAAAGCAGACGGAGAACTTGTAAAAGGTAAGATCTCGAAGCTTATCGGTTTCCTTGGTCTTCAGCGTATGGAGATCGACACAGCAGAAGCGGGAGACATTGTTGCATTCGCCGGTCTTGAGACAGTTGATGTTGGTGATACTGTTTGTGATCCTGTAGCGCCTGTTGCACTTGACCCGATGCACGTTGAAGAGCCAACGCTTTCTGTTGTCTTCTCAGTCAACAACTCGCCTCTTGCCGGTCAAGAAGGTAAGCACGTTACATCAAACAAGATCCAAGAGCGTCTAGAAGCTGAAATGGTAACAAATGTTGCGATGAAGTTTGAGCGTATCGGTGAGGGTAAATTCCGTGTTAGCGGACGCGGTGAACTACAGATCACGGTACTTGCCGAGAATATGCGTCGTGAAAACTTCGAATTTGGTATCTCTCGTCCACAAGTCATTCAGCGTGAGATCGAAGGCGTTAAATGTGAGCCGTTCGAGCACCTGGTCATCGATGTTCCTGAAGATCTTTCTGGCGGTGTTATCGAGCGTCTAGGTAAACGCAAGGCTGAGATGAAGTCAATGATCCCAATGGGTTCTGGCTTCCAGCGTATTGAGTTCGAGATCCCTGCTCGTTCACTGATCGGTTTCCGTGGTCAGTTCCTGACGGACACTAAAGGTGAAGGTGTTATGAACCACTCTTTCATCGAGTTCCGTCCATTCTCTGGAACAGTCGAGTCACGTCCATATGGCGCTCTTGTCTCTATGGAGACAGGTACAACACTGTCATTCTCACTGTTTGGTCTTCAAGACCGTGGTGTTCTTTTTGTCGGACCGCAGGTTAAAGTCTATGAAGGTATGATCGTTGGTGAGCACTCACGTTCAAATGACCTTGCGGTTAACCCGATTAAAGGTAAGGCGCAGTCAAACGTTCGTTCATCTGGTGCAGACGAAGCGATCAAACTTGTTCCGCCACGTGACCTTTCTCTTGAAAGAGCACTGGAGTGGATCGAAGATGATGAGCTTCTTGAGGTTACTCCGGAGAACATCCGTGTTCGTAAAGTCTACCTAACAGAATCCGAACGCCGCCGCCACTCCAGAAAGTAAAAAGCTCTAGCTTCGGCGCAATTTGCACCGGAGCTCACCTCTTCTCCACGCACACCAGTGCGCTACCGGGTTCACATCCGGCACAACTTGCACCAAATCTACAACTTTTTGTCAGTAATTAGCTGTTTTCGATGAGCTTCGCCATCTTTTTACTCAAATAACTCCATTTTAATAAGTTCGGACTCGCTTTCGCTGTTATTGCGTCTTGGTACGGTTCAAACAGCCGGAGGGGTTTCGTGACTCTAAGTATATGATGTATCAATATGTAACTGTACCCGCGTTCGCACTTTCTTCTTTTCCTCAAGGATATCTCTTTTAGGGCTGACTAGATGTCAGGTCTAAAGGAGTAAAGTCTTATGTAGCTCACCTCTCTGTGCGAGCAAAGAAGATAAAACACTAAAGTGTAATGCAGGGTGGCACTAAATGCCGCATCGTAAAAGTTGAATACTAGTGATAAAAAGACATTTTAAAAGCTAAAACCCTCAATAAAGATTTATTCTTGTCTTCCCTTTTCCTTTTTTCAACAAGAATCAATGATATTTTCGCGATAATCTTTAACTTTTTTGTAGTGAAAAACTACAATATGAATTTCCTAATTCAGGCAAAAACATGACAACAATCGAGCGAAAAAAGATCTATAACCCAGAGTCAACCGAACACGTTAATGACCGTAAGATCTTCGGCGGCAACCCGACGGGTATCTTTGAACTTAACAACATCAAGTACCAGTGGGCGTACAATCTTTGGGAAGTGATGCTGAACAACACATGGTTCCCTAAAGAGGTCGATATGACCCGTGATACCAACGACTATAAAAACCTGACCGAGGGTGAAAAAGCGGCTTACGACAAAACGCTTTCGCAGCTGATCTTTATGGACTCTCTGCAGACAAACAACCTCATAGACAATGTCAACCCGTATGTCACATCACCGGAGATCAACCTTATTTTGGTGCGTCAGTCGTTTGAAGAGGCACTGCACTCACAGTCATACGCGGTTATGGTCGACTCCATCTCTCAAAACTCGGAAGAGATCTATGAGCTTTGGCGTACGGACATGATGTTGAAGTCCAAAAACGATGCCATCGCGATCAAGTACGAGGTCCTTGCAGATAATCCGACAGCAGAGAACTTCCTAAAAGCCTGTTTTGCCAACCAGATACTGGAGGGTCTCTACTTCTACAGCGGATTTGCCTACATCTATACACTGGCGCGTTCAGGCAAGATGCTCGGTTCAGCGCAGATGATCCGTTTTATCCAGCGTGATGAAGTGACCCACCTTATCTTGTTTCAAAACCTCATTAACTCGCTTCGTCGTGAGCACCCTGAACTCTTTACGGAAAAACTTCTTGAAGAGGTTTATGGGATGTTCAGAGAGGCGGTCAAGCTTGAGGTCTCATGGGGTAAATACATCACTCAAGGGCAGATCCTGGGTCTTACCGATGAGATCATCGAGCAGTACATCCAGTTCCTTGCCGATGAGCGTCTTCGTGCGGTGAAGCTTGAACCGATCTACAATGTGACCAACCCTATTAAATGGGTTGATGACTTCTCTTCGTTCAACGACCAGAAGACCAACTTCTTTGAAGGTACGGTTGCGAACTACTCGAAAGGGTCTCTGGACTTTGACGACTTTTAAAGAGCGTTCGCTCTGCTCACTCTCCTTTGTCAGTGAAAACCATAGCTACGAAGAGAACCTCTCTTCTCTCCTTTTGCTGATCAAAAAAGCCCCTGCTGATGCCGTTATTGTTACCCCCGAACTCGCTATTACCAATTTTGATTATGAGAATTTTGAGAAGGCGGCAGAGTATGCGGCTGTTATTACCAGAGCCCTTATGGACGTTGCCAATGAGCAGATCATAGCGGCAACGATGATAGAAAAACGGGCAGACGGCAAGATCTATAATGTTGCCAAGGTCTTCCATAGAGGTCAGGTCGTGCATGAACAGGCGAAAGTCGAGCTTTTCAAGTTTGGCGGCGAACATGACTACTTTGGCGAAGGCGGTGAGAGTGAGATCACCCTTTTTGAGGTCGATGGGATCAGGTTTGGACTGCTTATCTGTTTTGAGATACGTTTTAAACAGTTTTGGAACACCCTTGAAGGGGCAGACATAATGTTAATTCCGGCACAATGGGGTAAACTGCGCACGCAGAACTTTGTCTCATTGACCAACGCACTGGCTATCGTAAACCAGTGTTATGTGGTCGCGTCTGACACTGACAACAGTGACACCACCGGAATGAGCGGGATCATCACCCCCTTTGGCGAAGAGGTTAGAAACGGCGAAACACGCTGTTTGACAGAGATGTATAAAGAAAAAGAGGTGCGTAAAATGCGCCGGTATTTGGATGTAGGTATAGCGTGATCGATAAAATAACAGCAATTAAAACAAAACGTATGGCCGATGAGATCGACAGTGTCTTTGAACTCTCTGAAAATGTCAAAGAGGCCATCATCAATACAAATCGTGAAAGGTTCGTACCGGTTGCGATGCGTCAACACGCCTATAGACTGGATGCCCTGCCTATAGGGGCGCAGCAGTGGATCTCTTCGCCGTTAACGGTTGCCAAGATGACAGAGTATCTTGACCCCGAAGGTGCGGACAGGGTGCTGGAGGTAGGCTGTGGAAGCGGCTATCAGGCAGCGGTCTTGTCGCATCTCTTTCGCGGGGTCTTCTCGATAGAGCGGATCGAACCTCTTATAGTGGAGGCGAAGCTGCGTTTTCGTGACCTGGGTATCCAGAATGTCCACACCCGTACTGACGACGGACAAAAAGGGTGGATCCAGTATGCGCCGTATGACCGCATCCTCTTCTCTGCTGCTCCGACCCATATACCTCAAGCGCTTATTGATCAATTGGCACCGCGCGGTATTATTGTGGCTCCGATGGAAAAAGGCGGAAAGCAGGTGATCACCCGTTTTGTTAAAATAGGGGATGAACTGATCGAAGATGAGTTGGAAGTCTGTGAATTTGTGCCTGTTGTAGACGGTGTTCAACGATAGATAAATATTATTTAACTTTTCTTTAGCTATTCAGTTTTAATTTGCTATTATAATAAGACTAACGTCATACGAGGTCTTATAATGAAGAAGCTTTCTTTTGTCATCAGTTTTCTTCTTTTTTCACAACTTGCTCTATTCGCAACAACCCCCTATAACCTTGAAGGGTTTAAAGCGCTTAACGTCACCGTTTTGGACAGAAGCGCAACGATCTCCACTCAACTTACAAAGAGACTTGCGAGCGAATTAAAAAGCAAACTTGAAAAAAGCGGGATCGAGAGTAAAAAAGATGGTGTCGGTGTACTGTTTGTAAAGACAACCTCCGCAAATATGAACTATTTGACCGAAGAGTTTTTGGCGTAGTATCGTGAAGACAATGAAGAGCAGGAGCGCACTGTGAGCATACAGAAGATGTGGAACGAGAAGTTTTCGCGTGAGGGCTTTTTATACGGCAAAGAGCCAAACGCCTTTTTAGCGGCAAATGAGCACCTTTTGCGTTCTAACAGCAAGGTGCTGATGCTGGGTGAAGGTGAAGGCAGAACGGCATGTTTTATGGCGCTCAAAGGCCATGAAGTCACTGCTTTGGATGCGTCTGATGTCGGCTTGGATAAAACAGGAGCTTTGGCAAAAGAGACGGGTGTAGAGATCGAGACCATACATGCCGACCTCAGCGAATGGCGAAGCGACAGAAGGTATAACGGGGTGCTGACCTCGTTCTTGCACCTGCCGGAGCCTTTGAGAACAGAGGCCTTTTCTCACGCATTAGACACTGTTGAGAGCGGCGGTTACTTTATGGGGGAGTTCTTCTCTGTAAAACAGCTCTCTCGTGACTCAGGCGGTCCCAAGATGGCGGAGCTGCTCTATACCCTTGCGTCTGTTGAGAAGATCGTTACGCGTGCAGATATGAAGGTCATTAAACTTGAAGAGTGTGTGGAGCACCTCTCTGAGGGCAGCGGTCACCAAGGTGACGCAGAACTGATCCGTGTGATCGTACAAAAATTATAAGGAAACCCATGAGCAAACCATTTATCAAACTGCCGACATTGACACTGAAAGCACTGTTTGAACACAGTATAGAGAGTTATGGCGATAAGCTGGCGGTGCGCGTTGTTGATGCAGAGGGTTTGACATATGCAGAGTTTGGCGAGAAGGTCAAAGAGGTTCAGTCAATGCTGCGCGAGTATGGAGTTCGCAAGGGTGATAAGGTCGCGATCTACAGCACCAACACGCCGAACTGGCCGGTCGTCTATTTTGCGGTAACGACGATGGGTGCTGTCATCGTCCCTGTCTTGCCGGACTTCCATACTTCAGAAGCGATGCACATTGCCACACATGCTGAATGCAAGGCAGCTTTTGTATCACAAAAACTGCTTGACACCATGTTAGACGAAAGCCAGCCGCCGGAGATGAACCTTCTTGTTGTTTTGGATGACCTGACGATCTTGGAGGAGTACTCTTCACCATCTAAAGTGGACAAGATGATGCAAAAAAGCGGTGAACATCTTAACAAAGCGATGGAGAAGCTGGGTAAAGAGAGTTATGAGGTAGGAGAGGAGGATCTTGCTGCGATCATCTACACCTCAGGTACCACCGGCAGCTCCAAGGGGGTTATGCTGACCCATAAAAACCTCACCTTTGATGCTACGACCGGTCAGCTCCTTGTGGACATCTTCCCAGAAGACCGCTTTCTCTCTATTTTACCGCTTGCACACACGTATGAGTGTACGGTGGGGATGATCATTCCTATCTTAAACGGGGCATCGATCCACTATATCACTAAACCGCCGACCCCGTCGATCCTGATCAAAGCAATGGCCAAAGTCAAACCTACCTTTATGTTGAGTGTCCCTCTGGTCATTGAGAAGATCTATAAAAACAAGGTACAGCCTAATTTTCAAAAGAATCTTCTGGTTAGAAGCCTTTATGCTATTCCGTTTGTGCGTAAAAAGCTTAACAAGATAGCGGGTAAAAAGCTGATGGAGACCTTTGGCGGTGAGATACGTTTCTTCGGCGTAGGCGGCGGCGGGATCTCGCCTCATGTCGAGTTCTTTTTACGCGAGGCAGGGTTTCCGTACTGTATCGGTTACGGCTTGACTGAGACCGCACCGCTGTTGGCAGGAACAAACCCAAGCCTTACCAAGTATAAGGCCATAGGCCCCATCATTCCCGGTGTAGAGTCTGAACTTCGTGACGTAAACGCAGACGGAAGCGGTACATTGTGGGTCAAGGGCGCCAACATCATGAGAGGCTATTATAAAGATCCGGAAAAGACGGCTGAAGTCATTGATGAAAATGGCTGGTTCAATACAGAAGATATCGGCTATTTTGATAAAGAGGGCTACTTCTTTATGAGCGGACGCGCCAAAAACATCATCGTCGGCGCATCCGGTGAAAACATCTATCCTGAACAGATAGAGGCGGCGATCAATGCCCATGAACTTGTCGCCGACGCCCTTGTTTATGATGACAACGGTACGCTTACCGCAAGGATCTATCTTGACCATGAAAAACTGGTTGCCCATTTTGGAGTGACCTCTTCGTCCGAGACAAAGATGCACGACAGGATAGAGAAGCTCTTAGAAGAGATCCGTTTAGGCGTAAACGAAAATGTATCGTCATTTTCCCGTATTCGCAAGGTGATCGAACAGCGTGAAGAGTTTGTTAAGACGCCAACAAAGAAGATCAAACGTTACCTCTATGTCGAGGCAAAGAAAAAGTAGTGCCAAGCTCTATTCTTTTTGTCTGTCTGGGTAACATCTGCCGCTCTCCTCTCGCAGAGGGCATTGCTAGAAGCATTGCAGCAAAAGAGGGTCTAGACGTTGTCATTGATTCATGTGGAACAGGAAGCTGGCATGTAGGTGAATCACCTTGTGAGAGCTCTGTAAAGGTGGCCGAAGAGCATGGTGTAGACATTTCGCATCAGCGGGCGCGTCAAATCGACAGTGATGACCTTGACTGGTTTGAACTTATCATAGCGCTTGACGACAAGAATCTATATGACCTTAAGGACATGGGCGGTGTAAACGTTAAGAAGCTTGGCGACTACGGCTATAACGGCGAAGATGTACCGGACCCTTACTTCTTTCCGGGCTATGAGGGGTTTGACAAGGTTTTTGAGATGATCGAGAGTTGTGTCACTGACCTTTTAACAGATAAAAGCTGATCCACACTATTTCTACACTTTAACTTTTTATACTTTCTATATAGGGGTCTCTAAAACTGGAGATGCCTTATAAATATAAGTAAAGGTTCAACGATGAAACATAAGTATCTAACACAAGAAGAGATCCAGAAGTCATTAGTAGCCGGCAAGATCAGCTATAAAAAAGCAGTTGGATTAACAGCTGTTTTAGAGAAGTGTGCCAAATCTTTAGCGGTACGTCACGGTAATGTGATACTTCATAAAGTCGTATAGCAGCTTAGTTGTCAAAGGGGCGTTCTTCATACTTGATCGTAGAGCCAACCAGATAGAGAGCGGCACTTTTTATAGACTCTACTGAATTATAGCTGCCTACGCCGACAGCACAGCTGCCATCTTCAAACACAATACTTATCCCCTCGCTCATGTCGACTAACGAGAGTTTCTCATCGTCGATCAGACGTGCATCACTGACGCCGTCAACCTCAAAAGCGATATTGATCCAGTCATAACCGCGATTTGCATCTTGGACAGAGAGTTCAATGGTGAAGTTTAGTGGTGAGTTCATCGTAACGCTGTAGAGTTCACCATCTATGGCGTTGTCTATACGTGTTAACAGTTC